>NZ_CP141179.1:3385000-3685000 GCF_035599575.1 Roseovarius sp. Pro17 | reverse complement strand
AAGTGGCTTGTCGGACACACATAGCAGCGTACCGTATGGCACACGAAAGCGGAATCCATTAGCAGCGATCGTCGCGCTTTCCATGTCCAGCGCGATTGCGCGGCTTTGGCTAAGGCGGCGCACGGGGCCGGATTGATCGCGCAGCTCCCAATTGCGATTGTCGACGCTGGCGACTGTGCCGGTGCGCATGATGCGTTTCAGCTCAAGCCCCTCCAGTTGCGTGACCTCCTCGACCGCCTCCTCTAAGGCGATCTGGATTTCGGCCAGCGCGGGGATCGGCACCCATGTTGGCAGGTCGGCATCCAGCACGCCATCCTCGCGCAGATAGGCATGGGCCAGCACATAGTCGCCCAGTCGCTGCGAATTGCGTAGGCCCGCGCAATGGCCGACCATGATCCAGGCGTGCGGACGCAGCACGGCAATGTGGTCACTCGCCGTCTTGGCATTGGAGGGCCCGATGCCGATATTGACCAGAGTGATGCCTGAACGGTCCGGTTTTTTCAGGTGATAGGTGGGCATCTGGGGCATCTTGGTCGGTGCGTCCAGTGGCGCGTCATGGGTCGTGATCTCGGCATCGAAAGTCGAGACGAAGCTGGTATAGCCGCTGGTGGGATCGGCTAACGCGCTGCGCGCGAAGGCCTCAAATTCGGACACGTAGAATTGGTAGTTGGTGAACAGCACATGGTTCTGGAAATGTGCGGGCGAGGTTGCCGTGTAATGCGCCAGCCGCGCCAGCGAGTAATCGATGCGCTGTGCAGTAAAGGGCGCTAGGGGCCCGGTACCATCAGGCGCGTGCTTGGCGGTGCCGTTGATAATATCGTCGTCCATCGTTCCAAGATCCGGCACGTCGAACACGTCTCGCAGGGTGAACCCGGCGGCGCCCTCATGTGGGACGGTCATTTGCGAATCCCGCGCCACTGCAAAATGCACTGGTATAGGCGTATCGGACGACGCGATGCGCACTGGTGCGCCGTGGTTTTCAATCAAAAGGCCGATCTGCTGGATTAGATAGTCGCGAAAGAGGTCGGGCCGTGTGACCGTCGTCGCATGGGTGCCCGGCGCCGCGACATAGCCAAAGGCAAGGCTGCTGTCGGCCCTGGCAAAGCTGGACGTGGTCAGTCGGATTTCTGGGTAAAAGGCACGTATACGCTGGGTTGGCACCGGACCGTCGAGGGCGGATCTAAAGCCGCTGCGCAGGAAATCCGTTGCCTCGTCATAGAGCGTGCAGAGATGATCGACCGCAGCCGCGGGATCGGTGAATTCGCACGCGGGCAGGGTGGGCGGACTGAGGATCGTCTGGTCGATGGCTTGCATGGTCGGCCCTTTTCATGGTTGCCCGGCATTTGGTCGCGGCAGGATGCACGGGCGGACAGGTAGGCGCAAGCAGGCGCGCCACCCTTGCCAAGCGTATAAGGGCGAAGCATATCAAGAGTATGACAAAGACGCTTCTTTCCTTTGGTCACGGCTATTCGGCTCGCGCGCTTAGCATGCTCTTGCAGGCAGGCGGTGGCTGGCAGGTGATCGGCACGACCCGCACCGCGGACAAGGCGGAGGCCGTGCGCAATAGCGGTGCGGAGCCGCTGATCTGGCCCGGCGGCCACATCCGTCCGGCGCTGGAGGCTGCGACGCATCTGTTGATTTCCGCCGGGCCGGGCAAGGGAGGCGATCCGGTGCTGGCCACGCTGCGGGATGAGATCACGCGCGCCGCGCCGCGTCTGGAATGGGTCGGGTACCTTTCAACCACCGGTGTTTACGGCGATCATCAGGGCGGCTGGGTCGATGAGACGACACCGCTGACCCCCACGACCCAGCGTGGCAAGCTTAGGCAAGATGCCGAGGCCGCATGGCAAGCGATCCCCAATCTGCCGCTGCACATCTTTCGCCTCGCCGGGATTTACGGTCCCGGTCGCGGCCCCTTCGCCAAGGTGCGGGCGGGCAAGGCACGCCGCATCATCAAGCCGGATCAAGTTTTCAGCCGTATTCACGTCGAAGATATTGCGCAGGTGCTGGCCGCATCGATGCGCGCACCGGATCCCGGCGCGATCTACAACCTTTGCGATGACGATCCCGCCCCGCCGCAGGACGTCATCGGCTATGCCGCCAAACTGCTGGGACTACCAATGCCCGAGGCAATCGATTTCGACGATGCCGAGATGTCGCCAATGGCGCGCAGCTTCTACGCTGAATCCAAGCGGGTCAGGAATGACCGGATCAAGGACGATCTGGGCATCAAGCTGCGATATCCCAGCTACCGCGACGGGCTGACGGCGATGGCCGCAAGCGAGGGATAGCGATCAGGCGCCGCCTCCGCGCGCGGCAAGCCTTGCCATTCCTGTCCTGCCCCTGCTTTAACCATCCGGAATGAATACCGGAGCCTGACATGGTCGATATCGCTGCCCGCGTGCACAATCACAAATGGAAGATCGACCCCATCGTACGGTCGCTGATCGATACTGATTTTTATAAATTGCTGATGTGCCAGTCGGTGTTTCGCAACCGGCCTCATACGCAGGTCACGTTCAGCCTGATCAACCGGTCCAAGCATATTCCGCTAGCCGATCTGGTCGATGAAGGCGAGCTGCGCGAGCAGCTGGATCATATCCAGTCGTTGTCCCTCAGCCGGGGCGAGAGCACTTGGATGCGCGGTAACATGTTTTATGGCAAGCGGCAGATGTTCAATCCCGCCTTCATGGACTGGTTCGACAAGCTGCGTCTGCCGCCCTACCACCTTGAGCGGGTCGGCGATCAGTATGAATTGACGTTTGAGGGCAGCTGGCCCGAGGTTATGCTGTGGGAAGTTCCCGCGCTGGCCGTGCTGATGGAGCTGCGGTCGCGCGCCGTGCTGCACAAGATGGAGAAATTCGAGCTTCAGGTGCTCTATGCCCGCGCGATGACCAAGCTTTGGGAAAAGGTCGAGATGCTGCGTGATATTCCCGACCTGCGCATCGCGGATTTCGGCACTCGGCGGCGGCATTCGTTTCTGTGGCAGGACTGGTGCGTGCGTGCCATGCACGAAGGGCTGGGCGAGAAATTCGTCGGCACGTCAAACTGCCTTATCGCCAAGAACCGCGATCTGGAGGCTATCGGCACCAACGCGCATGAGCTGCCCATGGTCTATGCCGCGCTGGCCGACAATGACGAGGAGCTGGCCCGCGCGCCCTATGATGTCCTCAGCGACTGGCACGAGGAACATGACGGTAATCTGCGCGTCATCCTGCCAGACACCTACGGCACCGAGGGTTTTCTGGAAAATGCGCCTGATTGGCTGACCCGCTGGACCGGTATCCGCGTCGATTCGGGCGATCCTGCGACAGCAGGCGAGATGGCAATCGCCTGGTGGATTAAGCGCGGCGAGGATCCGTCGCAAAAGCTGATTATCTTTTCCGATGGTCTGAACGAGACCAAGATTGCGCAGCTTCACGCACAGTTTTCGGGTCGCGTGCGGGTGTCATTTGGCTGGGGAACCTATCTGACCAACGATTTTCGCGGCCTCGTGCCGAACGACGCGCTGGCGCCGTTTTCGCTGGTCTGCAAACCGGTGGCGGCGGATGGGCGCCCCACGGTCAAGCTGTCGGACAACCCGAAAAAGGCGATGGGCCCGGCCGAGGAAATCGCGCGGTACAAGCGTGTCTTTGGCGTCGGCGAACAGGATGCGATCGAGGTCGAGGTGTGAGCCGGGCGATGCGCGCATGACCGAGATCATTCTGGTCCGCCACGGACAGGCCAATAGCAATGCGACCGATGAGGCCGGTTATGATCGCCTGTCCGATCTGGGCCACCTGCAGGCCGGATGGCTGGGCGAATGGATGGCCGCGACCGACCCGCATTTTGACCGGGTCGTCACCGGCACGCTGACGCGCCAGCGTCAGACTGTCAGCGCCATGGGCTATGCCGCCACCGGCGAGGATGCCCGCCTGAACGAACTGACGTATTTCGACCTCGCCCACGCGATGGAGGCGCAGCATGGCATTGCCGCGCCCGACACCGCGCATGATTTTGCCCGCTATCTGCCCGACGTGATCGGCCATTGGGCCGAGGACCGTCTGGCCGGTGTGCCCGAGACCTTCGGCAGTTTTCACGCCCGGATCATCGCGCTGATCGACGAAGTTGCTGCGCAGCATGGCCGCAGCCTGCTGGTGACATCTGGCGGGGTTATCGGCATGGTGATGCGCCATGTTCTGAACCTCGATACCGCCGCGATGACACAAATGATGCTGCGCACGCATAACAGTTCGGTTCACCGCCTGCGCCATGTCCATGGGCAATTGGTTCTGGACAGCTTCAACGCGACGCCGCACCTTGACGCCGCCGACCGGGCACATGCCCGGACCTTCATCTAGGATTACCCAAAGGAGACCGCCATGAAACTATTCTATGCCCCCGGCACCGTTTCGATTGCGGTCGTCATCGCCCTGCATGAGGCCGGCATCGCGTTTGAGACGCATAAGGTCAGCTTCAAGGACGCAGAGCAGACCAAGCCCGCCTATCACAAGGTCAATCCCAAGGGCCGCGTGCCTGCGTTGGAAGTGGACGGCGTAATTCTGACCGAAACGGGTGCGATACTCGACTATATCGCCGCCGTGACGCCTGATGCAGGCCTGATGCCAGATGTGCCTATCGACGCTGCGCGGGTGCGCGGGGTCATCCATTACCTCGCCAGTACGATGCAGGTGAATCACGCCCACGGCCCGCGCGCGTCGCGCTGGGCAACAGAGGCGTCATCACATGCCGACATGCGCGCGCAGGTTCAGACGAACATGACCGCAAGTGCCACCTTCATCGAAGAACATTGCCTGACTGGTCCCTTTGTCATGGGCGAACATGTGACTGTGGCCGACGCGCACCTCTTTGTGATGTGCCTCTGGCTGAAGGGGGATGGCGTCGATGTCTCGGCCTTTCCGCGCATCACTACGTTCCTCAAGGCAATGGAGGCTCGCCCATCCGTTCAGGCCGTGCGCGCCGCCGGTATGCTGTAAGAGGAGGGTTGGATGACACATCTATGGGTCCGGGCCGAGCAGCGGCCAAATGAGGAACGCGTCGGCCTGACGCCCGAGGGCGCGGCCGATCTGATTGCTGCGGGCATGAAAGTGACCGTCGAAGAGAGCGATCAGCGCGCGATCCCACTAGACGGATATCGTCAGGCAGGCTGCGCCACAGCGCCCGCCGCCAGTTGGCCGGATGCGCCCGATGATGCCATCATTTTCGGCCTCAAGGAGCTGCCTGAGGATGGCACGCCCTTGCCGCACCGACACATCATGTTTGGTCACGCCTTCAAGGGGCAGCATTCCGGGCAGGCTTTGCTAAAGCGGTTTCAGGCCGGCGGCGGCACGCTCTATGATCTGGAATATCTGGTGGACGAGGATGGCCGCCGCGTCGCCGCCTTTGGCTATTGGGCTGGATATGCCGGCGCTGCTGTCTCGCTGAAATCATGGGCGACGCAGCAGCGGGGCGGCATTTGTCCGCCCGTTGGCACCTATGGCGGCAAGGATGCATTGCTGGCTGATCTGGCCCGCGATCTCGAGGGTTTACGCACGCCATCGGCCATCATCATCGGCGCGCTGGGCCGTGTCGGTACCGGCGCGGCGGACCTCTGCACGGCCATGGGCCTGACCCCGACCCTCTGGGATCAGGCCGAGACTGAGGGTGGTGGCCCATTCCCCGAGATCCTCGCGCATGACATGTTCCTCAACTGCATCTTCGCGCGCCCCGGCACGCCCGTCTTTGTGCCCCGCGCAGCCTTGGATGCGCCCCGCGAGCTGACGGTGATCGGCGATGTCGCCTGCGATCCCGATAGCGACTACAACCCCATGCCGGTTTATGACGCCGCCACCGACTGGGCCGCACCTGCGCGCCGGGTGCATGACGCACCGCCGATGGACGTGATGGCGATCGACAACTTGCCGTCGCTGCTACCGGTGGAATCTTCGCAGGACTTTGCCAGCCTGCTCTTGCCCTCGCTGCGCGGTCTGGGGCATCTAGAGGCGGGCGTCTGGGGACGGGCGCGCGCGACATTTGATACTGCCATGAAAGGCCTGTAATTATGACAATCCATTGGTGCGGCACCGGCCTTTCGGCCATTCCCGGTCTGAGGCGGCTGATAGAGGCAGGCCACGAGGTAACAGTATGGAACCGCAGCCTTGGCAAGGCGCAGGATGCGGTAGGCGATCTGACCCAGCGCATTCAGGCCTTCGACATGGACGCGCTCACTGCCAAGGTGCAGCCCGGCGATCTGGTCGTGTCGATGTTGCCCGGTGAGTGGCACGTGCCGCTGGCCGAGATGTGCCTTGCCAAAGGCGCGCATTTTGCCAGCTCGTCCTACATCGCCCCCGAAATGCGCGCACTGCATGACCGCGCCAAGGCGGCGGGCCTCTGCTTTGTCAACGAGATCGGCCTCGATCCAGGCATCGACCACCTGATGGCCCACGCGCTGATCGCGGACTACCGCAGCAGCGGGGCGATCAATTCGGCCAACGATCTGACGTTCCTGTCCTATTGCGGCGGCATCCCCAAGTATCCGAACGCGTTCCGTTATAAGTTTAGCTGGTCGCCTCTCGGCGTGCTCAAGGCGCTGCGATCGCCCTCCCGCTCGATCAAGGACCATGCCGAGCGCAACGTTGATCGCCCTTGGAATGCGATCAGCAGCTATACCGCCCCGCTAGCGCAGCCCGAGACTTTCGAAGTCTATCCGAACCGCGACAGCCTGCCCTTCATGGAGGATTACGGCTTTGACCCTGCATGGCGGGTCAAGGAATTCGTGCGCGGCACGCTGCGGCTGAACGGCTGGGCCGACGCGTGGAAGGATGTATTCACCGAGGTCGAGACCCTCACCGGCCCCGAGGGCGATGCGCGCCTGCGCGAGATGTCCGACACCTTCTGGGGTGAACACGCCTATGACGAGGGCGAGCCTGATCGCGTCGTGATGTGCGTCTCGCTCAAGGCCGAGCAGGACGGTGCGCTCATATGGCACAAGACCTATGTAATGGACGCATGGGGCGACGCGAATGGTACGGCCATGGCGCGGCTGGTATCGATCCCGCTGTCGATGGCTATCGAATCGGTGCTGGCGGGCGAAATCCCACCGGGCGTCAGCCCCGCCCCCCACGATCCGAAACTGGTTAAGCGCTATCTAGACGAAGTTGGGAATTTGGCTCAGCATCTGGAGGTCGTCGACCACCTCGCCTGACCGGACAAAATCAGCCTTTCATAGTTCTAAAAATACTCACATCGCACGGCCCGCCCAAACCGGGCCGTGCGCCATTCCAAGGCCCACCATGCCCCGAAAATCCACCAAACAGACGTCCCGTACCGCCCCGTCCCTGCGGCGCTGGGCCCTGTGGGCGCTGGTTACCGGGGCGCTCTGCATCGGCGTTGCCGCACTGGCCCACCGCGCGATTGCCCCGGGACCGACATTCTACATGAAGCAGGAGGCGCGGCGATTGGGCCGGATCGCGCATGACTGGACCCCCATTGCCGACATCGCCCCGGTCATGGCCCGCTCGGCCGTGGCGGCCGAGGATGCGGATTTTTGCAATCACTGGGGCTTTGACATGCGTGCGATCCGTGAGGTGATGGAACGCGGCGCCGGGCGCGGCGCCTCGACGATCAGCCAGCAGACGGTCAAGAACGTCTATCTGTGGCATGGCCGCTCGTGGTTGCGAAAGGCGCTTGAGGCGCTGATGACCCCTGTGGTCGAGGCCGCATGGTCCAAGCGCCGCATCATCGAGGTCTATCTGAATGTCGCTGAATTCGACGAAGGCATCTTTGGCGTCGGCGCCGCATCGCGGCACTATTTCGGCGTGAACGCCAGCCAACTCACGCCGCGGCAGGCTGCGCGCCTCGCCGCCGTGCTGCCAGACCCCAAGGACCGCTCGGCCAGTAAACCGACGGCTTGGGTGCAAAAACGTGCTGCCGGGATCATGGACGGGGCGGCCACGATCCGCCGCGACGGACGCGCCGCGTGTTTCGAGGATTGAAAACCATACGCTGAACGGGCAATGAGGGGGCATCGCCCAAACAAAGGTCCGCCGCGTCATGGCCAAGCTTTATCACGTTCCCCTGTCGCCGTTTTGCCGCAAGGTCCGCCTTAGCCTCGCCGAGAAAAAGATCGAATGCGAATTGATCGAAGAGCGCTACTGGGAAGCACACCCCGATTTTTACCGTAGAAACCCGGCCCGTAAGGTGCCGGTGCTGCGCATTGATGGACGCACGTTGGCCGAGAGCGCCGCGATCTGCGAGTATATCGAGGAAAAATACCCCGAACCTTCGCTGATGCCGCGCAGTGCCGAAGGCCGGTATGAAGTGCGCCGTATAGTATCGTGGTTCGATGACAAGTTTCACCACGAGGTGACCTCGAAACTGCTTTATGAGCGCGTGAACAAAAAAATAATGGGCGCAGGCTTCCCGGATAGCGGCAATGTTAAGTCGGGTGCCAAGGCGATCAAGTATCACCTCGACTACATGGCTTTCCTGCTGGATCATCGCCGTTGGCTGGCGGGTGACGTGATGACGCTGGCCGATTTCGCCGCCGCCGCGCATCTGAGCGCGCTTGACTACATCTCGGATGTGGATTGGAACCGCAGCGAGGTGGTTAAGGACTGGTATGCCAAGATCAAATCACGCCCCGCGTTCCGCAGTATTCTGGCCGATCAGGTATCGGGTTTTCCGCCGCCCAAACATTATTCGAATCTCGATTTCTGATTTCAGATGCCGAACGGATATCTTCACCAAGAAAAATCATGGTTGAGTTAAAGAGCAAGCTGATCGCCCAAGCCCATACCGAAGGGTTTGATCTGGCACGCATTTGCCGCCCGTGGGACGTGCCGCAGGTGCCCGAACGTCTGGCCGCGTTCCTTGGCGAAGGGCGGCATGGCCAGATGGGCTGGCTGGCCGAGCGTAGCCATTGGCGTGGCGATCCGGCGGCGCTGTGGCCAGAAGCGCGGTCAGTTATCATGCTGGGCGAAAGCTATACGCCCGAGCATGATCCGCTGGAGGTGCTGGATTGGCCCGAACTAGGCGCGATCAGTGTCTATGCACAGAACAAGGACTACCACGATCTGGTCAAGAAGCGGCTGAAGCGCCTTGCGCGATGGCTGATCGCCGAGACGTCAGACGACACCGCAGTAAAGGTCTTCGTCGATACTGCTCCGGTGCCGGAAAAGCCACTTGGCGAGGCCGCGGGGCTTGGCTGGCAGGGCAAGCATACCAATTTGGTCAGCCGCGACATGGGCAGCTGGTTTTTCATCGGGTCCATTTTCACCACGCTGGAAATCGAGCCTGATGCTGCAGAAATCGACCATTGTGGCAGTTGTCGCGCCTGTCTGGACATCTGCCCGACCAATGCCTTTCCCGCGCCCTATCAGCTGGATGCGCGGCGCTGCATTTCGTATCTCACGATCGAGCATCACGGCCCCGTTGCGCCAGAGTTGCGCGCCCTGATGGGCAACCGCATCTATGGCTGCGACGATTGCCTTGCGGTCTGTCCGTGGAACAAGTTTGCGCAGGAGGCGCGCGAGGTTCGCTATCATGCGCGCTCCGATCTGGTCGCCCCGCCGCTGGCGGAGCTGGCTGAACTGGACGACGCTGCGTTCCGCACGAAATTCTCGGGCAGCCCAATCAAGCGGATCGGACGCGATCGGTTTCTGCGGAATGTTCTCTACGCCATTGGCAATTCCGGGCGGATGTCCTTGATGGATTCCGCGCGCCAGCATGTGGATGCGCCTGACCCTACGGTCGCCGATGCGGCACAATGGGCCGTGCAACGACTGAAAGATGCCGCAAAAGAGATGGAATAGCCGGGGTATCCGGCATACTCCAAACAGAGCGTCAGACAGGAGATATGATATGGCGATCTTGTTGGGGGTGGACACGGGCGGCACCTATACGGACGCGGTGCTGATCAGGGACGAAACCGAGGTGATCGCCAGCGCCAAGGCACTGACCACGCGCCATGATCTGGCCATCGGTATCGGCGAGGCTGTCGCTAACGTCCTGGCCGCCGGTGGTATCGCGCCGGGGCAGATCGCGCTGGCGTCTCTGTCGACGACTTTGGCGACCAACGCACTGGTCGAGGGTCAGGGCGCGCGTGCGGGTCTGATCTATGTCGGGTTTCGCGAACAGGATTTGGACGGTCATGGCCTGCGCGCCGCGCTGGGTGGCGATCCGGCGCTGATCCTCAGCGGCGGGCACAACCACGCAGGGTACCAGGCCCGCCCCTTGGATCGTGCCGCGCTGGAGGTATGGCTGAGCGAAGATCGCGGCATCTCTGCCTTTGCTGTCGCATCGCAATTTGCCACCCGCAATCCCGAGCATGAGTTGGAGGTCGCGCGCATGGTGGCGCAGTTGACCGGGCGCCCTGTTTCGTGCTCGCACCACCTGTCTGCCAAGCTGAACGGGCCGAAACGGGCGTTGACTGCGCTTCTGAATGCGCGGCTAATCGGCATGATCACGCGCCTGATCGACAAAGCCGAGGGCAAGCTGATCGATTTGGGCATCACCGCGCCGTTGATGGTGGTGCGCGGGGATGGCGCGCTCATCAGCTCAAAGCAGGCTCAAGATCGCCCGATCGAGACTATTCTGAGCGGACCCGCCGCATCCATCGTTGGCGCGCGCTGGCTGACTGGCGTTGATACGGCGCTGGTGTCGGACATCGGTGGCACGACCACCGACGTCGCCGTTCTGCGCGGCGGCAAGCCTATGATCGACCCCGCAGGCGCCCTGGTCGGTCCGTGGCGCACCATGGTCGAGGCGGTGGGGATGCGCACCACTGGCCTAGGCGGCGACAGCGAGGTGGTTGTTCAGGATGATGGCTTAGCGGGTGGCGTCACATTGGGGCCTCGTCGCGTGCTGCCTGTCGCTCTGATCGCGCACGAAGCGCGCGATATCGTCCACCGCACTCTGGATACGCAACTGCGCAGCACTGTACCGGGCGAATATGATGCCGTCTTTGTGCGGGCGGTTCCGGGTATTGATGCAGGCGGTTTGCCGCATCGTGACGCGGCTGTGTTGCAGCGAATTGTCGATGGCGGGGTGCAGTCCGCTGGCGGCGTTCTGGGATCGCGGCTGGAAGAGCACGCGCTGCGTCGATTGGTGAGGCGCGGCCTTGTGCAAGTGTCGGGCGTCACGCCCTCGGACGCCAGTCACGCCATGGGACAGGCGGATATCTGGGACGGTGAGGCGGCTGAAAAGGCGCTAACCCTGCTGGCGCGCAAGCGGACGGGATCGGGAAACCGGCTGGCCGACGACAGCGCGCAGATGGCTAGAATCATCGTAGATCAGCTGACTCATCAGACCGTGTTGGCCATATTAGAGAGTGCTTTTGCCGACGAAACCGAGTCATTTGGCCTGCCACCGGATCACTTGGCCCGCCACGTTCTAACCCAGCGGGGTCTCAACGGAACAGAGGGGCTCGTGCAGCTCAATACAAGTCTGAACGTGGCTGTCGTTGGCCTTGGTGCGTCTGCCGCCTGCTATTATCCAGCCGTCGGTGATCGGCTGGGCTGTAAGATGATCCTGCCTGAGCATGCGGGCGTCGCCAATGCCATCGGCGCGATCGTGGGCCGGGTGACCATCCGGCGCAGCGGCACCGTTACCTCGCTGTCCGAGGATCTGTTTCGCGTGCATCTGGACACCGGCCCCGAGGATTACGAGGAGGCCGATGCCGCTCTTGACGCTCTGCAAGGAGCGTTGGAGATGGCAGCACGCGCCGAGGCGCTGGCTGCGGGTGCCGAGGACATTCAGATTACCGCAACGCGCGACTTGCGCACCGCGCAGACAGGATCGCGGCAGGTATTTCTAGAAGGTGAGATCACCGTCGAGGCATCTGGTAGGCCGCGCATCGCCACTTGATCGCGGCCTATGTCGTCTACGGGCGAACTGCGCTAGTTTGATCCGGGATCGCCACATCGAAAGGATATTGTCATGCGCGCCGCCAAAGATTTCAACGCCGATATCGCCGCCCGTCTGGACGGTTTGAAAGAAGATGGCCTTTACAAGGTCGAGCGTGTCATCACCTCACCTCAGTCGGGCCGCGTATCGCTGGAAGGTGGGGCCGAGGTTATCAATCTGTGCGCCAACAACTACCTCGGTCTGGCCAACAACGCGCAGATCATTGACGCCGCGCATGAGGCGCTGGATCGCTATGGGTTCGGCATGGCCTCGGTGCGGTTCATCTGCGGCACCCAAGAAGAGCACAAGGCACTCGAGGCGCGCATTGCCGGCTTTCTGGGGACGGAGGATTGCATCCTCTATCCCAGCTGTTTCGACGCGAATACTGGCTTGTTCGAGACTATTTTGGGTCCCGAGGATGCGATCATCAGTGATGCGTTGAACCATGCCAGCATCATCGACGGCGTGCGTCTGTGCAAAGCGCAGCGCTACCGTTACGCCAACAGCGACATGGCCGATCTGGAGCGGTGTTTGCAAGAATCACAAGATGCGCGGCACCGATTGATCGCTACGGATGGCGTGTTTTCGATGGATGGCTATTACGCCAAGTTGGATCAGATCTGTGATCTGGCCGATAAATACGACGCGCTGGTGATGGTCGACGATTGCCACGCGACCGGTTTTGTCGGTGCGACAGGGCGCGGCAGCCCCGAGCATTGCGGCGTCATGGGCCGCGTCGATATTCTGACCGGCACGCTGGGCAAGGCGCTGGGCGGCGCTTCGGGTGGCTATACTGCCACATCGGCGGCTGTGGTCGATTGGCTGCGGCAACGGTCGCGCCCCTATTTGTTTTCCAACACGCTGGCGCCCGTGATCGCCGCTGCATCGCTCAGGATGTTCGATCTGGTCGAGGACGGCAGCGATCTGCGCGCGCAGCTTTGGGAAAATGCCGCGCATTTCCGCACCCGCATGACAGAGCTGGGATTCGAGCTTCTGCCGGGGGAACACGCTATCATTCCGGTGATGCTGCGCGATCCGAAACTGGCGCAACAGATGGCGACCAAACTGGGCGAGCATGGGGTTTATGTGACTGCTTTCAGCTTTCCGGTGGTGCCCAAGGATCAGGACCGCATCCGCACGCAGATGAGCGCGGGCCACACCCGCGAAATGCTGGACGAGGCGATCGACGCCTTCGAGGTGGTTGGCCGCGAACTGGGAGTGATCTGATGGACAACCGTATGAAGGCGCTGGTCAAGGCCAAGCCTGAGCCGGGGCTATGGATGGAATATGTGCCAGTCCCCGAACCGGGGCCGACCGACGTGCTGATCAAGGTCAGTAAATCCGCGATATGCGGCACTGATGTGCATATTTGGAAGTGGGACGAATTCAGCGCCAAGACTGTGCCGGTACCGATGGTCGTCGGCCACGAATTCGTGGGTGAGATCGCCGACATGGGCGCAGCAGCGACGCGTTACAAGATCGGTCAGCGTGTGTCCGGCGAGGGCCACATCGTCTGTGGTACCTGCCGCAACTGTCGCGCTGGGCGCGGTCAGCTATGCCGCAACACCAAGGGTGTCGGCGTTCATCGGCCCGGCAGTTTCGCCGAGTATGTCTGCATCCCGGAAATGAACGTCGTACCGATCCCCGAGGATGTGCCGGATGAGATCGCCGCCATCTTTGATCCGTTCGGCAACGCGGTGCATACCGCCCTCAGTTTCGATCTGGTGGGCGAGGATGTGCTGGTCACCGGCGCCGGCCCGATCGGTATCATGGGCGCGTTGGTCGCACAGAAAGTTGGCGCGCGCAAAGTGGTGATTACCGATATCAATCCTTATCGCCTGACCCTTGCGCAGGATATGGGTGTGCAACATGTAGTCGACGTGTCCAAAGAGCATCTTGGTGACGTTATGGAGCGCATCGGGATGACCGAGGGATTTGACGTGGGCCTTGAAATGTCGGGCGCTGCCGCTGCAATGCAACAGATGATCAGCCGCATGAACAACGGCGGCAAGATCGCCCTATTAGGCATCGCGCCGACCGAGTTCGCGGTTGATTGGAACAGCATCATTTTCAAGATGCTGCACGTCAAAGGCATCTATGGACGTGAGATGTTCGAAACGTGGTACAAGATGATCGCACTGGTGCAGAGCGGGCTGGACGTCAGCGGGCTGATCACCCACCGCATCGGGATCGACGATTTCGAGGCTGGGTTCGCGGCGATGATCTCGGGCAATTCGGGCAAGGTGGTTATGGATTGGACCGCAGCATGAGGGATATCGGGGCCGAGTTTCGTGCGCTTCATCGCAAGGGCGATCCGTTTTTGCTGGTCAACGCCTGGGACAAGGGATCAGCGCGCATGATGCAAGCGTTGGGTGCGTCCGCGATTGCGACGACCTCTGCGGGGCATTCGTTCAGCGAGGGCCGCATTGACGGAGGTACTCTGACGCGCGACGAGGCGCTGGAACATGCGCAGGATTTGATTTCCGCCGTATCAGTGCCTGTTTCGGGCGATTTTGAGAATGGATTTGGCGATGCGCCGGACATTGTGGCCGAAACGATTCGCATGGCGGGCGAGGTTGGGCTAGCAGGCTGTTCGATCGAGGACGGGGCACTGCCCAGTTTTGCGTCCTACGATTTCGATCTGGCGGTCGAGCGTATCCGCGCCGCCGCCAGCGCGGCTCGCGCCCTGCCGCGAGATTTCGTTTTGGTGGCACGTGCAGACGGTGTGATGACCGGGCAGTATGACTGCGCCGAGGCGATCCGCCGCATTCAGGCCTACGAGGCGGCCGGCGCCGATTGCGTCTATGTGCCTGCGCCGCCGGATAGGGACGCGTTGCGCCGCATCGTCGCCAGCGTCTCGGTGCCGGTCAATGTGCTGACCTCGGGCGCTTTCGCCACTTGCTCGCGCACTGATTTTGCCGAAATGGGGGCTGCGCGGATTTCTGTCGGTGGAGCGTTGGCGCGTGTCGCCTACGGCGCAGCGATTTCCGTCGCCAAGGACATGCTTGGCGGTGATTTCTCGGGGCTTAAACGCGCTGCTGAGGAGGAGGACATAAACAGACTGCTTACAGAGTGAGGAAACAGCCATGCCCGAAATTCAGAAAGAGGCCGGGAAAGGGGGCAAAGAACTACCCAGCCACGCCAAGGCCGTCATCATCGGTGGCGGTGTCGTCGGGTGCTCGATCCTTTACCACTTGGCGAAATTTGGTTGGAAAGACGTCGTGCTGCTAGAGCGGGACGAACTGACGTCAGGCTCGAGCTGGCATGCGGCCGGGCAGATCCACACGATCAGTTCGGACCCAAACATTAGCCGCCTGCAGAGCTATACCATTGATCTGTATAAAGAGATCGAGGAGCTTAGCGGGCATAGTGTCGGCCTGCATATCACGGGCGGTTTCTATCTGGCATCCAACAGGACGTGGTACGATTACCTCAAGCGCGAGCGATCGAAGGCGCGCTATATGGGGCTGCATCAGGAGTTTATCAGCCCCGCCGAAGTGGCCGAGCGGCATCCTCTGATCGACCCGAAACACTACCTCGCAGCCCTCTGGGACGACCAAGATGGCGATCTGGATCCGTCGGGTGCCACCTATGCCTTCGCCAAGGCGGCCAAGGTGCTGGGCGCGCAATATTTCACGCATTGCCCCGCAACAGGGACGAAACAGCGCGCCGATGGCAGCTGGGATGTAACGACACCCAAGGGCGTCATCAACGCCGAGCATATTGTAAATTGCGGCGGCCTCTGGGCGCGCGAGGTCGGGCGTATGCAGGGGATCAACATCCCAGTTCAACCGATGGAGCATCACTATCTGATCACCGAAAAGATTGACGCGGTGGCCAATCACCCCACGCGCCTGCCTTCTGGCATCGACTATGAGGCGAACATCTATTTCCGTCAGGAACGGCAGGGGATGCTGCTGGGCACGTACGAGCCGAAGGGCACGCCTTGGAAGGTGGGCGGCACGCCTTGGGATTTTGGGCATGAACTGCTTCAGCCCGATCTGGACCGGATCGCGGAGCGGCTGGAGATGTCGTTCGAGCGGATTCCAGCGATTGGTCAGGCGGGAATCAAGGATATCATCAATGGGCCGTTTACCTTTGGCCCCGATGGCAATCCTATGATCGGACCGGTGCCGGGGATGCGCAACTATTGGTGCGCGGTCGGTGTCATGGCGGGGTTCTGTCAGGGCGGTGGCGTTGGTCTGACCATGGCCGAATGGATGATCGACGGCGAGCCCAGTATCGACGTCTGGGCGATGGACGTCGCGCGCTTTGGCGATTGGGCCAGCCCCGACTGGGGTACGGTGAAATCGACCGAGAATTACGAGCGGCGTTTCGTCATGACCTTCCCGAACGAGACCCTGCCGAAGGGGCGCTTGCAAAAAACGACTGCGCTATTTGACCGGCTGGTGGCCAAGGGCGCGAGGATGGGTCAGGGCTTTGGTCTGGAACATGCGCTGTGGTTTGCGGACGGCCCCGAGGACGCGCATGAAGAGCCGACATTCGAGCGCAATCGCAGCCATGATTATGTCGCGCGCGAGGTGCAGGCCGTGCGCGAGGCTGTCGGCGGGATCGAGATTGCCAATTTTGCCAAGCATGAGGTCAAGGGGCCGGACGCGCGTGCATGGTTGAACAAGGTTCTCGCTGGCTTCGTGCCAAAGCCGGGCCGACTAACTCTAACGCCGATGTTGACGGAAAAGGGTAAGCTATACGGTGATTTGACGGTCGCGTGTCTGAGCGATGATCATTTCATGCTTTTTGGGTCCGGCGCTTTGCAAGAGGGGCATCGGCGCTGGTTCGAAAAGGCTCTGACGGGCGCTGTAGAGTACGAAAATGTCTCGGATGACTGGCATGGCATTGCTGTGTCAGGGCCAAAATCGCGCGCGTTGCTTGAGCGGATCACACGTGATGACGTTAGTGCTGAGGGATTCAAATTCCGTGATCTGCGCCAGATCTATGTGGGCGGTGTGCCGGTGATCCTGAACCGGATCAGCTTTAGCGGTGAGTTGGGATATGAAATCTACTGCCGCCCACAATACCTGCTGCGTCTTGCTGAGGCTATCGAGGCAGCGGGCGCCGATCTGGGCTATCGCTGGTATGGCGCGCGGGCGCTGATGAGCCTGCGACTGGAAAAGGGCTGGGGCGCTTGGGGTCTGGATTTCCGGCCCGATTTCGACGCGATAGAGAGCGGCATGGATGCCTTTATCAATTGGAAGAAGGATTTTACCGGTAAGGCGGCGAGCGAGGCGGCCAGAGCCGACGGAGCAAAACGGCGGTTGGTTACGATGACCATCGACGTGGATGGCATCGACGTATCGGGCGATGAGGCGATCCTGCGGGATGGCGTGGCCATTGGTTATGTCAGCTCGGGTGGATACGCGCATCACTTGGGCAGGTCGATGGCGATGGGGTATGTCGAGGTGCAACATGCAGATGCGGGCGCGATGCTGGAGGTCGAGATATTGGGCCAGATGTATCCCGCCGAGGTGCAGAATGGACCGCTTTATGACGCAAACGGTGCCAATATGCGCAGCTAACTGCGTGTGGCTTGAGTCAGGAGTTGGATATTTCAACCAAGAAAAAACCGTGGCGGCATCAAGCCCGAGTGAACCTGCTGAAATATCGGTTGGCTTTTGCCGCACGGCCCCCATCTATCTAACGCAGACCTGACAGGAGAAAGGAGCCAGCCATGACTCGTTACACAAAAGACCCAGACGCCATTGCGCGCCTGAGCCCCGAAGAGTTTCGCGTGACCCAGCAGAGCGGCACGGAGCGGCCCGGCACAGGTAAACATCTGAGCAACAAAGAGCCGGGGATCTATGTCGATGTTGTCTCGGGTGAGCCGTTATTCGCGTCTTCGGACAAGTTTGAAAGCGGCTGTGGGTGGCCCAGCTTTACCAAGCCGATTGAGCCGGCGCATGTGGCCGAACTGCGCGACGAAACGCTGGGGATGAGCAGGGTCGAAGTGCGCAGCACGCATGGCGACAGTCATCTGGGCCATGTTTTCCCCGATGGGCCGCGTGATCGGGGCGGGCTGCGGTATTGCATCAACTCGGCCTCGCTGCGGTTCGTTGCAAAGGACGATATGGAGGCAGAGGGTTATGGCGATTATCTGGACCAAGTGGAGGACGTAGCATGAGCGAAGAGCGCGCAGTTCTGGCGGGTGGATGTTTCTGGGGGATGGAGGATCTGATCCGCAAGAAGGATGGGGTTCTGTCCACGCGCGTCGGCTATACCGGCGGCGATGTGCCGGATGCGACTTATCGCAACCATGGCACCCATGCCGAGGGAATCGAAATTATCTTTGACCCCGCGCGCATCAGCTACCGTGATATACTCGAGCTGTTTTTCCAGATCCACGACCCGACAACGCCGAACAAGCAAGGCAACGATGTGGGGCTCAGCTATCGCTCGGCCATCTACTACGTCGATGAGGTGCAGCACGACGAGGCGTTGCGCACGATTGCGGATGTCGAGGCCAGCGGCAAATGGCCCGGCAAGGTAGTGACCGAGGTCGAGCCGGTCAGTGATTTCTGGGAGGCAGAGCCCGAGCATCAGGATTACCTCCAGCGTGTGCCCAATGGCTACACCTGCCATTTCCCACGCGCCGACTGGGTTCTGCCCCGCAGCTAAGCTGGCCCGCCCGGCCTTGACCTTGGTTTAGGCCGGCTGCATGGATGGCACAGAGGAGCCATACCTATGCAGCCGGTCAAGGCGATCACGCTCAAGTTATGTGCGGTCATTTTGTTCATCATCATGTCGTCGCTGATCAAGGCGGCCTCGGACGAGGTGCCGCCCGGCGAGGCGGTGTTCTTCCGCTCGTTTTTTGCCATTCCGGTGACCGTGATCTGGCTGATGATGCTGGGTCAGTTGTCGACCGGGTTGCGTGTCAAATCGATCTGGGGGCATGTGCGCCGGGGCGTGGCCGGGACGCTGGCCGTGGCGATGATGTTTGCCGGTCTGGCACTGTTGCCGCTACCCGAGGTAACGGCGCTGGGGTATACGTCGTCTCTGTTGATCGTGATCTTTGCGGCGCTGTTTCTGGGTGAAAAAGTAGGCGTTTTCCGCATCAGTGCCGTTGGCGTCGGGCTCGTCGGTGTGCTGATCATCCTTGCGCCCAAACTCAGCGTGTTTGGCGGCGCGCCGGTCGAGGCGTCTCAGATGCTGGGCGCTATCGTCGTTTTGATCGGTGCCACCTTTGCTGCCATCGCGCAAATCACCATTCGCAAACTGGTGCAGACCGAACATCCTGCAGCCATCGCGTTTTACTTTTCGGTTACGGCAACGGTTTTGTCGGCGTTGACGCTGCCGTTCGGTTGGAGCATGCCGACCGGTTGGCTAGCGATACAGCTGGTGTTGGCCGGGGTGATCGGCGGGGCAGCGCAGATTTTTCTGACCTTATCCTATCGCTACGGTGATGCCAGCGTCGTGGCACCGTTTGATTATGCCTCAATGCTGTTCGCGCTGGGCATCGGGTATTTCATATTCGACGAGGTGCCGACGGGCCCGATGCTGGTTGGCGCTGCGCTGATCTCCGCCGCAGGCATCGCCATCGTGTTGCGCGAGCATCATCTGGGCCTCAGGAGGGGTCGCGCCCGTGCGCTACGCACGCCGGAGGGATAACGTCTACGCCCCGCTCGCCCACATTGCAGCATAGACAGGCCAGAACCATGCACGCCGGAACCGGCCCAAAGGCCACCGTTTTGGCGGGTTTTGCATGATTTGCGGATGGGTGCGGCGTGGCGCGCGATGCTGAACCAGGTCAGCCAACAGTGCGCCCGCGTAGGTACCCATCGCCACGCCATTGCCGTGATAGGACATGGCGGTGAACGCGCCCGGCATCGTGTCAATTGGCCCGACATAAGGCGTTAGATCGCGCGCAATACTGAGCAGGCCATGCCAGCTATGGGGCGTTTCGACATGGCGCCATGCGGGAAACATCGTTTCAAAATGCTGGCGGATGTTGCCATGCATCCGCTCGTCGGCCCATGGCGCGCTGAACAGGCCCCCGCGCATCCCGAACAACATCCTGTTGTTTGGCATCAGCCGGAAATAGTGCAGAAAAAATCGATCGTCATAGCAGGCCTGATGGGTGGTCCAGCCTTGGGTGGTCAGCTCGCTATCGGTCATTTCGCGCGTCACCAAAACGTTGGACTGCGTCGGTAGATAGCGCCCGCGCATCCAGTCTGGCAGATCGTCCGAACTGTAACCGTTGGTCGCCACGATCAGGCGGCGCGCCTGAATGCGGGCCTCGGGCGTTTGCAAGTTGAAACTGGCGCCTCGTTCGATCCGTTGCACGGGACTGCGCGCGCGAATGCGAACGCCAGCGGCGCGCGCGGCGGTAGCAAGGCCCTGGATATACTTCATCGGATTCAGGCTACAGCCGATCGGCGTACTCATCGCGCCATGAAACGGCCCTGTCATGCCGTTTTGTGACAGTTCGTGACCCGGAACGATGGTGGGTGTGACACCGTAGTCCCGCTCGATCTCGGTCGCGCGCGCCTCGAATCCTTTGAAGGCGGCGGGTGTGTGGGCCATCACCGTTTCGCCGTCAGAGTGGCGGTCGACCTGCATCGCGTGCCGGTGGATTAGGTTGGTGGTCAGCTCGACTGCGTCGCGTTCGGCCATGCGGAATTCGCGGCGGGCGTCCTCGCCGTATCGCCGGGTCAGCGCCTTGTCGCTCGCCGCAGATCCGCCGAGACAGCAGAAGCCACCGTTGCGCCCCGATGCGCCCCAGCCGACATCTTGGGCCTCCAGCACGATCACGTCGGCGCCATCCTCAGCCAGATGCAGCGCCGCCGACAGCCCCGTGAACCCAGCGCCGATGATTGCCACATCAGCCGTTAACGTGCCGCGCGCGAGCGGATTCGGCTCTGCCTCTACGGTTGTGGGCCAGTAGCAGGTGGCGCGCGGCGCCTCGCCATAGGCGTGAGGCGGATAGATGCGCCTCATCCGCCTGCCGCACGCTCGTCTGCCTGCCGCTTCAGGCTGGCACGCTTGCTGACCAGCGATGCGGTGATGACGCCGACCGCGACGACGCTGATCATGAGGGTCGACAACGCGTTGATCTCGGGGCTGAGGCCGAGGCGGATCGACGACCAGATCTTGATCGGCAGCGTGGTCGAGGATGGCCCGGCGGTAAAGCTGGCGATGACCAGATCATCAAGGCTGAGCGTGAAGGCCAGCAACCAGCCCGAGATGACCGCAGGTGCGATGATTGGCAGCGTGACGAGGAAGAATGCCTGCATTTGCGAGCAGCCAAGGTCGAGCGCGGCCTCTTCCAGTGATTGGTCGAAACTGACGAGGCGCGAGGACACGACGACGGACACGTAGCACATCGAGAATGTCGTATGCGCTAGCACAATGGTCATGATGCCCCGGTCGATATCCAGCCCGATAAACAGCAACAGCAGCGACAGGCCCGTGATGACCTCGGGCATGACGAGCGGTGCATAGATCATGCCGGAAAACAGCGTTCGGCCCGAAAACCGGCCCGCCCGCACCAGCACCAGCGCCGCCATCGTGCCGAGGACCGTGGCGATTGAGGACGATATGACCGCCACCTTGATCGTGACCCAAGCGGCATCGAGGAACGCCTCGTTCTGAAACAACTCACCATACCAGCGGGTCGAAAACCCGGCCCAGACAGTGACTAGTTTGCTGTCGTTAAAGCTGTAGATGATCAGGATCACCATCGGCAGGTAGAGGAATGCGAATCCCAGCGTGAGGGAGGTGGCGTTGAACCATGTGA
Organism: Roseovarius sp. Pro17; assembly: GCF_035599575.1. Lineage (NCBI taxonomy): Bacteria > Pseudomonadati > Pseudomonadota > Alphaproteobacteria > Rhodobacterales > Roseobacteraceae > Roseovarius > Roseovarius sp. Pro17. The sequence continues at coordinate 3,663,366 of NZ_CP141179.1, read as the reverse complement.
CGCGTCTCATCCTTCGGCCTCCCTCTGCTTCTGCTCGTTGCGCTGGAACAGGATGATCGGGATGATCAGGATCAGCAGCAGGATCACAGCCACCGCACTGGCAACCGGCCAGTCGCGGTTGTTAAAGAACTCTTCCCACAGGACTTTGCCGATCATCAGGGTTTTCGACCCGCCCAGCAGGGAGGGAATGACAAATTCGCCGATGGTGGGGATAAAGACCAGAAAACAGCCCGCGATGATGCCGTTTTTCGACAGCGGAAACGTAACCAGCCAGAACGCGGTGATGCGGCTGCACCCCAGATCCTCGGCGGCCTCGAGCAATGATTCGTCCATGCGTTCCAGCGCGGCATAGATAGGCAGGATCATGAATGGCAGGTAAGTATATACGATGCCGATATAGACCGCGATGTTGGTATTGAGGATTGTCAGCGGCGATGAAATCACCCCGAGGCTGAGCAGGAGCTGGTTCAGATAGCCCTCGTTGCTGAGGATTCCGATCCACGAATAGACCCGGATCAGGAAGCTGGTCCAGAACGGCAAGATGACCAGCATCATCAGTGTCGGGCGCCAGTGATCGGGTGCGGCAGCCATTCCATAGGCGATCGGATAACCGACGAGCAGGGTCAGAAACGTGGCGACGAACGCGATTTTCAGCGATGATAGATACGCTTTCCAATAAAGATCGTCGGTGGCGAGAAACTCAAAATTCTCGAAATCGAGATTTGCAAAGAATTCTTTGATCCCGTCCCATCCGGCCGAGAAATCCAGCGTCGGCGTATAGGGTGGGATTGCCAGCGCGATGTCGCTGAGGCTGATTTTGAGCACGATCAGGAACGGCACCAGAAATAGGGCCAGCAGCCACAGGTAAGGGACGGCGATCAGAAGGATGCGGCGCATATCCTATCCCTCCAACAGCACACCGGCAGAATCGGTCCAACTGAGCCAGACGGGATCCTCCCAAGTGAAGCTGCGGCGCGACAGGCGGCGGGTGTTGGCCGCCTGCGCCTTGATGATCTGACCATTCTCCAGCTTGACGTGGTAGGTTGAGAGGTTTCCCAGATAGGCGATATCCAGGATTTTGCCCTGTAGCGCGTTGCGCGCGTCGGGCTTCTCAGCGGTGATCGTCACCTTTTCCGGCCGGATCGCTAGGTGGCAGGTTTGACCGTTCTGAAATTCCGTCTCCGACTCGGCATGCAGCGTCGGTTGCCCTTCGGCGAAGGCGACGTCGTAGCCGTTCCCGTTTTTGGTCGCGCGGCCCTCAATGATCGTGACGTCGCCGATAAAGTCGGCAACATAGACGGAATTTGGCGCCTCATAGATATTGGCAGGCGTATCGGCCTGCATGATCTTGCCGTCGTCCATCACCGCCACGCGGGTGGCGACGGTCATCGCCTCTTCCTGATCGTGGGTCACGATGACGAATGTTGTGCCGGTTTTTTCCTGAATATCCACCAACTCGAACTGGGTATCCTGACGCAGCTTGGCATCCAGCGCGCCCATTGGTTCGTCCAGCAGCAGCAATCTGGGCGCTTTGGCGAGGGAGCGGGCAAGGGCGACACGCTGGCGCTGACCGCCCGAGATCTGGTGCGGCTTGCGCCTGGCGAACTTTTCCAGCCGGGTCAGTTTCAGCATTTGCGCGACGCGGTCGGCGATCTCGTCTTTGGGTTTCTTGTCACGCTTGAGGCCAAACGCGATGTTGTCATAGACCGTGAGGTGCGGAAACAGCGCATAGGACTGGAACATCATGTTCACCGCGCGCTTGTTTGGCGGGATAGGGGCCATGTCCTGACCGGCCAGCAGGATCTGGCCCTCTGTCGGTTTCTCGAACCCCCCCAGCATCCGCATCATCGTCGTCTTGCCGCATCCCGACGGGCCGAGAAGGGCAAAGAATTCGCGTTCGTAGATATCGAGCGTCAGATTGTCGATGGCGGTAAAGTCACCGAAACGCTTGGTGACGTTCTTGAACTGAATCAGCGGCTTGGCCTGCGGATCGTTCCACGGCTCGAAAACGGTCTGGCTCATCGGTGCTCCCGGTCGGGTGTCAAAAAGCCCGCGCAAACCATGTCGCGCGGGCCGGGTTTCCGGGGTCAGGTGCCGGACTTGATCTTGGTCCAGAGGCGGGTGACGACGCGCTGCACCTTTGGCTCGAACGGGGTGGTGGTGTAGAGATTGCTCAGCGTTTCCTCGTCCGGATAGATCGCCGGATCGCCGATCACGTCCTCGGCCAGATACTTTTGCGCAGCCTTGTTACCGCTGGCATAATAGACATAGTTCGACGCCGCGGCGGAATTCTCTGGGTCCATGATGAAGTTCAGGAACTTGAGCGCACCATCAGGGTTGGGTGCATCCACTGGGATCGCCATCTGGTCGAACCACATCTGAGCGCCTTCCTTGGGCGCGTGAAAGGCGATCTCGACGCCATTGTCGGCCTCGGAAGCGCGGTCGCGCGCCTGAAGAATGTCGCCGGACCAGCCGATCGCGACGCAGATATCGCCGTTGGCCAGAGCGTTGATATATTCGCTGTTGTGAAATTTCTGCACATAGGGACGCACAGCCATGTAGACGTCTTCGACCTTGGCGATCACGTCGGGATCATGGCTGTCGGGCGCTTCGCCAAGGAATTTCAGCGCCATCGGGATCGTCTCGGCAGGGGCATCCAAGAAGTGCACGCCGCAATTGGCCAGCTTCTCCATGTTTTCAGGCTTGAAGATCAGATCGAGAGAGCCGACCGGCGCATCCTCGCCCAGCGCCTCGCGCACTTTTCCCACGTTCACGCCGATCCCTGTGGTTCCCCACATGTAGTTGATCGAATAAGCGTTTTCTGGATCATACTGTTCCGTGCGGCTTTCAATCAGGTCCCACAGATTGTCGTGATTTGGCAGCTTGTCCATATCCAGTTTCTGGAACGCGCCCGCAGTAATCTGGCGTTGCAGGAAGGTGCCGGTCGGCACGACCACGTCATAGCCTGACCCGCCTGCCAGCATCTTAGTTTCCAGCACTTCATTGCTATCAAAGACGTCGTAGATGAGGTCGATACCGGTTTCATTCTGGAACTTGTCCAGCAGGGCTTCGTCGATATAGTCGGACCAGTTGTAGACGCGCACCTCTTCGGCGAAGGCGGTCGTGACGGTCAGCGCGAGGGCCGCCGTTGTGGTCATGATGGTCGTTTTCATCTTCTTCTCCCGTTGGTTCGGCGATCGTGTCGCCGCTACCGCGAATTTGATCAAATTTTTTCGCATATAGCAATATGGTATTACTTTCACGGGGTCGTTAAACTCGCAACCTCGGACATTACAAACCATCGGAGCGTCGCGCGCCATGCAGCACCTTGCCCAGAAATTCAGTAGCGACGACGCGGCATTGCCGGCACATGCGCAAGTCTACCTGAGGCTGCGCGACATGGTGCTTTATGGGGATCTAGCACCCGGTCAGGCCGTGACGATACAAGGGTTGATCGAGCGGTTGAGCGTCGGGATGACCCCGGTGCGCGAGGCGATTCGGCGGCTGATCTCGCAGGGGGCGCTGGAATTGCAGGGCAATCGGCGGGTGTGCGTTCCGCTTCTGAGCGCCGCCGACATCGGCGAGATCATCATCGCACGCGAATGGCTGGACCCCTATCTGACGCGACAGGCGGTAAAGCATGTCACGGCGGCTGACATCGCCGAGCTTACGCATCTGGACGGCGCGCTGGACGGTGCAATCGGTCAGGGCGATCTGCGTGCTTATCTACATCTCAATCATCAGTTTCACGTCTATATTTACAAACTGGCGCGTTCGCCCATTCTGACCGATCTCGCGGAGGGACTCTGGCTGCGATACGGGCCGTCGATGCGGGTGTTGTGCGGGCGGCTGGGCACACAGAACCTGCCGGACAATCATAAGGACACCATCGTCGCCATGCAGGCTGGTGACGCCGATGCTGCCGCGGCAGCAATCCGGGCTGACGTGCGTCAGGGGATGGATCAGCTTCGTGCGTCATTGCAGACAGCGGCGGCATCAGGTGATTCGATTGACAAGGAATAATTTGATCATATTCTGACGCACTTATTGCACACCGTCGCCGCACGCCGCCTACCAGCAACGAAAGGTCAGCCCATGAACATGATTACCAACCATCTGCCCACAGCCGAACTTCAGGCGCTGGATGCCGCTCACCACCTGCACCCCTTCACGCATGGTGGTGAACTGGAACAAAAAGGCGCGCGCGTCATTACCCGCGCCAAGGGTGTGACGCTGACCGACAGTGACGGCAACGACTACCTTGATGCGATGGCGGGCCTGTGGTGCGTCAATATCGGCTATGGCCGCGATGAGTTGGCCGACGCCGCATCGCGCCAGATGCGCGAGCTGCCATATTACAACACGTTTTTTCAGACCACGCATGTCCCCGCCATCGCCCTGTCGAAAAAGCTGGCCGAGTTGGCGCCGCGCGATCTGAACCACGTGTTTTTCGCCGGCTCCGGGTCAGAGGCGAATGACACCAATATCCGCATGGTGCGCACTTACTGGGCAGAAAAGGGCAAGCCGGAAAAGAACGTCATCATCAGCCGCAAGAACGCCTATCACGGCTCTTCGATGGGTAGCGGCAGCCTGGGCGGTATGACCTATATGCATGAGCAGGGCGGCCTGCCGATCCCCGATATCTGCCATATTGACCAGCCGCATTGGTGGGCCGAGGGCGGCGACATGTCCCCCGAGGAATTCGGGCTGGAGCGGGCGCGCCAGTTGGAAAAGAAGATCGAGAAACTGGGCGAGAGCCGCGTCGCAGCCTTTATCGCCGAGCCGATTCAGGGCGCTGGTGGTGTCGTCATTCCGCCCAGCACTTACTGGCCCGAAATTCAGCGCATCTGCGACAAGTACGAAATCCTGCTGATCGCGGATGAGGTGATTTGTGGGTTCGGTCGGACCGGCACATGGTTCGGTAGCGATACTCTAAACATCCGCCCGCATATCATGACTGTGGCGAAGGGCCTGAGCAGTGGCTACGCGCCCATCGGAGCGTCTATCGTGTGCGATGAGGTGGCTGAAGTTATCAACAATTGCGAATTCGCGCATGGCTACACCTATTCGGGCCACCCGATGACGTGCGCTGTGGCGCTGGAAAATCTGCGTATCCTCGAGGAGGAAGGCATCGTCGACCGCGTTGCCAACCATTCCGCTGCTTACCTCGCGAATAAGTGGGGCGGCCTTGGCGATCACCCGCTGGTAGGCGAGGCGACGACCATTGGCATGATGGGGTCCATCGTGCTGACACCGGACGCGTCCAGCCGTGCCGCCTTTGCCGGGGACGAGGGCGATGTCGGTCTGATCTGCCGCGAGCATTGTTTCCAGAACGGACTGATCATGCGGCACGTCGGGGATCGCATGATCATCTCGCCCCCGCTGGTCATCACGGATGGCGAGATGGACACGCTGGTCGAGCGTGCGTGGAAGGCGCTGGACCTCACGCACAAGCAACTGAAGGCTGAGGGCAAGATGAAAGCCGCCTGATGGGCTTTGACAGCTCGATTCGGCCAAAGCGGCTAAGGACTGATGCCTAATCCGCACGCGTGACCGATGCGGCAAAGCAGCCCGGTTTGGCATAGTGCAGGTGGATATAGGTAGCGTTCGGGTCGCTGAATGCGTGCATCAGTGCTTCGTGCAAATCCTCGCCCTCTGCCACGTCCGCCGTGATCATCATGTCGGCGTCGTCGAACACCCGTAGCGAGATGAGGCGCAATTTCAGAACGTGAGGCACCTCGTCCATGGCAGGATGCGCCTGGCTCGCGCCCTCGCGCACAAAGATCGCGTGGCTCGCGCGGTAGGGGCTGTCGACAGGTAGATGGTCGAAATTGATCAGCAGCACCGTCTCGCCGATCTCGGCATCCTCCAGAGTGACGCGGCAGGGCGTTCCCGGGTTTTCGCGCACGATGACACGGCGCGCGCGCCGGGCCGCGAGTTGGGTGTCAGGCAGGGTAAAAAGATCGGCGAACGGCTGAGGCGAAAGGGCATGGACCTGAAACGTCATGATGGATCTCCAATGATTTGGCGCGTCCATTTTGCAAGCGCATCGCACCTCAGGCGACCCGATTCCTGCGTAAAACTGATTTTGTCATTTCCGATCGCCCGCTACATGGCATAACTCAGTGGTATCCATGGTGGCTCTTTCTGGTGGCGGATTCGCAATAGCAGGGACGACATGAACAAGCAGAAGAAGAACGGCAGGAATGACACCTTCGCGGTCGTCGGCCTCGGTAATTTCGGCAGCACAGTGGCGAATGAGCTGATAAGCTTTGGCAATTATGTTATCGGGATCGATCACGATGAGCGCGCAGTAAATGCGCAGGCCGAGACGCTGAGTCAGGCATTGATTGTTGATGCCCGCGATGAGGTCGCCCTGCGCGAGGCGGGCGTGGCAGAATGCGACGTCGCTCTGGTGGCTATTGGTGACAATCTGGAATCCAGCATTCTGGCCGCGATCAACCTCAAGACCATCGGCGTGCCGATCGTCTGGGCCAAGGCGACGACCAAGACGCATCACCGCATCCTCAGCAAGCTGAAGGTCGACCGCATCATCCACCCCGAAGTAGAGGTGGGTCAGCATATTGCGCAGGTCCTGCACAACCCGCTGGTGCGCGACTATGTCAGCCTCGGCAATGGGTTTATCGTGGTGAATTTCCGCATCCCGGAATCGTTGGAAGGCAAAAGGCTGTCCGAGATTCCCTATGGCCCGAAATACGATCTGCGTTGCGTCGGAGCCATGCGCGGCACTGAATGGCTGGGTTGTGACGGGGATGAATGCACCTTGCAAAAAGACGATCTGCTGCTGTTGCTAGGTCAGCGGTCAAACCTGCGCAGTTTTGCGGCCAGTCTCTGATGCCACGTTCGCATGTGCGCGCCCTATCGAGGACCAGGTGGCGCCTTGCGCCCCCGGCCACTCTGGGGCTGATCTATCTGATCTTCATCGCGCTGGGTGGTTTCGTCCTGTGGCTGCCGATCTCGAACACCGGCGACCTCACGCTCTGGGACGCGCTTTTCACCTCGACCTCGGCGGTGACGGTAACGGGGTTGATCGTGGCCGATACCGGCAGCGCCTTTACCCCGTTTGGGCAGGTGGTGATTGCGCTTTTGATTCAACTGGGCGGGCTGGGGCTGATGGTCTTTGCGGTGTTGGTTCTGACGGTGCTGGGCATCCCCATCGGCTTGCCCTACCGCGCGGTTCTGCGCGAAGAGGTCAATCAGAAGACACTGCATAACCTGACCGATATCGCGCGCGTCATCCTCAGCGTGTCCATCTTGTGCGAGGTGATCGGTGCTGCGATCCTCTGCTTTGTCTTCGTGCCCGAGTTCGGCTGGACCAAAGGCATCGGGCACGCGATGTTTCATTCGGTGTCGGCATTCAACAACGCCGGCTTCGCGCTCTACTCCGACAGTCTGATGAGTTGGGTCGCCAATCCGATCATCAACATGGTGATCCCGGCGCTGTTCATTCTGGGCGGGCTGGGATTCATCGTGCTGGCCGACATTTATCAGGTGCGCAGTTGGCGCAAGCTGACGCTGCACAGCAAGCTGATGATCGTCGGGACGCTGGGCCTGATCGGATTCTCGTGGTTCGCCTTTGCCGCTCTGGAATGGAGAAATCCCGGCACGCTGGGCGGGCTTCCTGACACTGCCTCGCGCATATGGGGCAGCTGGTTTCAGGCGGTTACCGTGCGCACTGCGGGATTCAACACGCTGGATTTCGCACAATTCCACGACAGTACCGCGCTGATGATTATGTCGCTGATGCTGGTTGGTGGTGGCAGCACCTCGACCGCTGGCGGGATCAAGGTGACGACGCTGATCGTGCTGGTCATTGCGACGATCGCATTTTTCAGGCGGCAGACACAGATGCATGTCTTTGGGAGGTCGCTGGGGCCGGAGGAAGTGCTCAAGGTGCTGGCCCTGACGATGGTCAGCATGTTGCTGGTGTTGACGGGGATCTTTGTCACGTCGATTTCGCATGACGGCGATTTTCTGGATCTGGCGTTCGAAATCACGTCGGCCTTCGGCACGGTCGGCGTATCGCGCGGCGCCACGGGCGAACTGGACGGAATCGGGCGCGCCGTCATCATGCTGATCATGTTTCTGGGCCGCGTTGGTCCGCTGACCCTCGGGTTTTTTCTGGCGACGCGCAGCGTGCCGCGGGTGCGCTATCCCAAGGGTCAGATTTATTTGGGCTAATCCTTGATCAGCAGCTTGCGGGGCTGATTGCACAGCGGCTCGGCGGGGCCGTCCTCTTTGATCAGGATGGTCTCGGTAATTTCCATGCCCCATGTGTCCATCCAGAGTCCGGGCATGAAGTGGAATGTCATCCCCGGCTGCAGCACCGTTTCGTCCGACGCGCGCAGGCTGACAGTGCGCTCGCCCCAGTCGGGCGGATAGCTGAGGCCAACGCCATAGCCACAGCGCGCGCCACGCTCGATCCCGGCGCGCTCCAACGGGACAGCCAGCGCATTCGCGATATCGCAGGCACGCGCACCGGCGCGCGCGACGTCGATCCCGGCATTCAACCCTTCGACGATTGCCCCCTCGGCGCGCACCATGTCATCGCTGGGCTTGCCCAGCATCAGCGTGCGACAGCAGGGCGCGTGATAGCGCCGGTAGACGCCGGATATCTCGAAAAACGTCGCCTCGCCGCTGGTAAACGGCCGCCCGTTCCATGTGAGGTGCGGCGCGCCTGCCTCACTGCCCGAAGGCAGCAGCGGCATGATCGCCGGATAATCGCCCCACGCGCCGGGAATGCCGCGCACGGCGTCGCGGAAAATCTCGGCGACAACCTCGTTCTTGGGCACGCCCGGCTCGACCCGCTCTAGCAGTCCTTCGATAATCTTGTCGGTGATGCCAGCCGCCTTACGCATAAAGGCGATTTCCTCATCCGACTTGACGGAGCGTTGCCAGTTCACCAGCGCGGTGGCATCGACCAGCGTGGCATCGGGCAACTCGGCCTGAAGCACCTGAAAGGCCTTGGCCGAGAAATAGTAGTTGTCCATCTCAAGGCCGATCCGGGCGGACCCGAGGCCCAGTTCCTTGAGCCGATTGGCCAGATCCTCCATCGGATGACGCTCGGTCGATTGCACGTATTTGTCGGCGTAGCCCCAGACGCGGCTATCCTCCATCCAGACGGTGCGGACACCGCCATTGGCATCCATGTTGCGGCCCCACCAAACGGGATCGGCATCCGGGAAAACCAGCACGCCCTGATGGACGTAGAACGACCAGCCATCATAGGCGGTCAGCCAATTCTGGTTCGACGGGTCCGTGCAGAACATCACGTCGATATTGCGAGCCTCCATCGCGTGTCGGGTTTTCACCAGACGCCGCTGATATTCGGCGTTGCTGAAGGGGATGTCCTTTTCGATCATGTCGCGGCCTTTCTTTTGGAATTCTTGGCCAGTGTGTCGTGGCCTGCGTAGATTGCCGCTCTAATGGCGTCACGTGATGTCGTTTTCGCGCTGCCGCGCGTTGACGCCGCCTGCGTGCCTGCCCAAAGGTGGCAGCATGATGCACTGCCAAGGACCCCTCTCATGATCCGCCTCGACGCCCGCGATCTGGACATTCTGCGCGCGCTGGCCGGGAATGGCCGGATGACGAACGCGGACCTCGCCGCTGCTGTCGGCCTGTCGGCCAGCCCCTGTTGGGAGCGGGTGCGCAAGCTGCAAGAGGGTGGAGTCATCGAGGGGATTCATGCGCGCATCGCGCTAAGGAAGCTGGGGCCGCATGTCACGGTCTTTGTCACTGCCGAACTGACAGGTCACACCGCCGCCGATTTTCGCCGCTTTGAGGCAGCAATGAACGGGTACGAGCAGGTCACGGGATGCTGGGCACTGGGCGGCGGCTATGACTATCTACTGCATATCGTGGCGCGCGATATTGAGGGGTATCAGGCGCTGCTCGATGAAATGCTCGACGCCGGGATCGGACTGGCGCGGTATTTTACCTATGTCGTGACCAAGACCGTCAAGGATAGTCCCGTTCCGCCCTTTGCCGCGCTGCTGGATCACTAGGCAGAAGAATCTTCTGCAAGCCACCATCATTTCGGTTACACACGCTGCATCATTTGCGGCATTTTCCGCGCAAGGGCGCGGCCCAACTTCGCGCGCACATAAATAAGGAGACTCCCAATGCTCAGAAACGATCAGCTGGCCGAATGGGACCGCGATAATTTCTTTCACCCGTCCACGCATCTGGCGCAGTTCGCGCGCGGCGAGTCGCCAAGTCGCATCATCACCGGCGCCAAGGATTGCCATATCGAGGATCGCGAAGGGAACCGCAGTCTGGATGCTTTCGCCGGCCTCTATTGCGTGAACGTTGGCTATGGCCGCACCGAGATTGCCGAGGCGATCGCGAAACAGGCGCATGAGCTGGCCTATTATCATGCCTATGTCGGTCACGGCACCGAGGCCAGCATCACGTTGGCCAAGATGGTGATGGACCGCGCGCCCGATCACATGTCCAAGGTCTATTTCGGCCTGTCCGGTTCGGATGCGAACGAGACCAACATCAAGCTGATCTGGTATTACAACAACATCCTCGGCCGTCCGGAAAAGAAGAAGATTATCAGCCGCTGGCGTGGCTATCACGGCTCTGGGTTGATGACCGGCTCGCTGACGGGGCTAGAGCTGTTTCACAAGAAGTTTGATCTGCCGCTGGCGCAGGTGATCCATACAGAGGCGCCGTATTACTTTCGCCGTGCCGATCTGGATCAGAGCGAAGAACAGTTCGTCGCCCATTGCGTCGCCAAGCTAGAAGAGCTGATCGAGGACGAGGGCGCCGACACCATCGCCGGTTTCATCGGCGAGCCGGTTTTGGGCACTGGCGGACTTGTGCCCCCGCCCGCAGGCTATTGGCCCGCGATTCAGGCCGTTCTGGACAAGCATGACATCCTGCTGATCGCGGATGAGGTCGTTACCGGCTTTGGCCGTCTGGGCAGCATGATGGGGTCCGAACACTACGGGATGAAACCCGACCTGATCGCCATCGCCAAGGGTCTGACCAGTGCCTATGCACCTCTTTCGGGCAGCATCGTGTCTGACAAGATGTGGAAGGTGTTGGAGCAGGGAACAGACGAATACGGCGCGTTCGGCCATGGCTGGACCTATTCGGCCCATCCCATCGGCGCGGCAGCGGGTGTTGCAAACCTCAAGCTGCTGGACGATCTGAACCTGATCCAGAACAACCGCGAGACGGGGGCATATCTGAATTCCACCATGAAGGACGCGCTGGGCGATCACGCCCATGTTGGCGACATTCGCGGCGAGGGGATGCTGTGCGCCGTCGAGTTCGTGAAAAACCGCGACGGTCGGGTGTTCTTTGACGCCGCCGACAAGATCGGACCTCAGGTTGCGACCGCACTGGCAGCGATTGGCGTGATCGGGCGTGCGATGCCGCAGGGGGATATTCTGGGCTTTGCCCCGCCCTTCTGCCTGACGCGCGCCGAAGCGGATGAGGTGGTCAGCAAGACCGCGCAGGCGGTCAAAACCGTGCTGGGTTAATCGCTGAGAGCTGAGCAAGGGGGGGCGGTCCACATGGCTGCCCCTTTATCAGTCGACCATCACTTGCGGCCAAGCAAAGCGCGCACTGACACAATAAGAAAGCGTCGGGTGCCGCAATGGAGGCAAAAAGTGACGCATGAAGGTTGCAATGAGTTTCGTTTGGCGGTTTAGTCTGCTTTCAACGCGGACTAACCGCGAAAAACAAACACAACGGGGAGACTCAATTGCCTGAGTCGCACACCAGCGATGCGTTCGTTGAATTTGAACGCGTGCAAAAAAGCTACGATGGAGAAACGCTGGTCGTCAAAGACCTGAACCTGTCGGTTCCCAAAGGCGAATTCCTGACGATGCTTGGCCCCTCGGGATCCGGCAAGACGACATGCCTGATGATGCTGGCCGGGTTTGAGACGGCGACGCATGGCGATATCCGCCTCGATGGCACGTCGATCAACAACATCCCACCGCACAAGCGCGGCATCGGCATGGTGTTCCAGAACTATGCCCTGTTCCCGCATATGACGATCGCCGAAAACCTCGCCTTTCCGCTAGAAGTGCGCAAGATCGGTAAGGACGAGCGTGAGAAGAAGGTCAAGCGCGCCCTCGACATGGTCGAGATGGGCACCTTTGGCGGCCGCCGTCCGGCGCAGCTATCGGGTGGTCAGCAGCAGCGTGTCGCACTGGCGCGTGCGCTGGTGTTTGAGCCCGAGCTGGTTCTGATGGACGAACCCCTTGGCGCGCTGGACAAGCAGCTGCGCGAAAAGATGCAGTTCGAGATCACGCATCTGGCCCACAATCTGGGCATCACCACGGTTTACGTCACGCACGATCAGACCGAGGCGCTGACCATGTCGGACCGCGTCGCGGTGTTCGACGATGGCCGCATCCAGCAGATCGCGCCGCCTGACAAGCTGTATGAAGAGCCCGAGAACAGCTTTGTCGCGCAGTTCATTGGTGAAAACAACACGTTGCAAGGTGTGGTCAAGGAAATCAAAGGCGATTTGGCGCTGGTTCAACTGGAACATGGCGAGTTGATCGACTGTAAGCCGATCAATGTCACCAAAGTCGGCGAGCGTACGCAGGTGTCGATCCGTCCCGAGCGGGTGGAATTTAACAAGGATCGTCTGCAACCGGGCGCTCACACGCTCAAGGCCGAGGTGCTGGAATTCGTCTATATGGGCGACATTTTCCGCACGCGGCTGCGCGTCGCCGGAAATGACGATTTCATCGTCAAGACCCGCAACGCGCCCGACCAAAAACGACTGCAACCGGGTGAGCAGTTGGAAATCGGCTGGCTTCCGCAGGATTGCCGCGCGCTGGATGCATGATTTGAGAAATATCGTGGCCACTTCGGCCCGATGAATAGAGGGATCGGCGGCCAGCCCGTGCCGCACCCTCAGGAAATTAACGGGCAATCTAGGGAGAATAACATGAAACTGACTAAAACACTTCTAGCAACAACGGCCCTGACAGCCGTGGCAGGGATGGCGACAGCCGAAGTCAAGGAATTGACCGTCGTCAGCTGGGGCGGCGCATATTCCGCTTCGCAGCTGAATGCTTACCACAAGCCCTACACCGAAAAGACCGGTGTCACGATCATTAACGATGACAGCTCGAACGAGGCCGTGGCCAAGCTGCGCGCGATGAACGAAGCTGACAACATCACATGGGACGTGGTTGACGTGGTCGCCGCCGACGCCATCCGTCTCTGCGACGAAGGCTTGGCACTGGAAATCGACCCCGACACCATGCTGGCCGACGGCGACGACGGTAGCAAGGCATCGGAGGACTTTGGCGATCTGCTGGTCTCGGATTGCTATGTGCCCAGCATCGTCTATTCAACGACGTTCGGCTATCGCACCGACCTTGTCGGCGACACACCTCCGGATGACGTCTGTGATGTCTTCGACCTCGAAGCATTCCCCGGCAAGCGTTCGCTGGAAAAGCGCCCGATCAACAACATGGAATGGGCCCTGCTTTGCGATGGTGTCGCCAAGGACGAAGTCTATGACGTGCTGGCCACCAGTGAGGGCCAAGAGCAGGCCTTGGCCAAGCTGGATACGATCAAGGATAGCGTCGTCTGGTGGTCGGCCGGTGCAGATACGCCCCAGTTGCTGGCGGATGGCGAGATCGTCATGGGCTCGACCTATAATGGCCGTCTGTTCAGCCTGATCGAAGAGCAGGACCAGCCTGTCGGCATGTTGTGGGACGCTCAGGTGTTCGACATCGATGGCTGGATCATCCCCGCAGGTCTGAGCCCCGAGCGTGAGGCAGCAGCACTGGAGTATCTGAAGTTCGCGACCGATACTCAGCGTCTGGCCGATCAAGCCGCCTACATCAGCTACGGTCCGGCACGCAAGTCGTCGGCCCCGCTGGTCGGCAAGCACGCGACACTGGGCATCGACATGGCGCCGCACATGCCGACCGATCCGGAAAACGCCAAGAACACGTTCCTCTACAACTACGAGTTCTGGGCTGACTACCGCGACGACATCGACGCTAAGTTCCAAGCGTGGCTGGCACAATAATACAGGTTTAAGGCGGGTTCGCCCGCCTTGCGCCTTATGACAAAGTGCGGTCCGCAATTTACGGGCCGCACATACCAAACGGGGACGATGCACGTATGCCCAAAGGGTATCTGATCGGACATATCACGGTGAATGACGCCGAGGCGTATCGCGAATACGTCGAGCGTGACACGCCGATCCTTGCGCGGCATGGCGGGCGGTTCATCGTTCGCGGTGGCCAGTCGGAAACGCAGGAAGGCGAATCGCTGAGCAGGCATGTGGTAATTGAATTTCCCAGCTACTCGGCCGCGCGCGCCGCTTACGCCGACCCTGAATACCAAGCCGTCGCGGATATCCGCAGACGCACTGCCGATAGCGTGATCATCCTGGTCGAAGGGACCTGAATACATGAGCGATACCGCCACCAACGCGCCGGTCCTGGCCGCCGACGGAACCCCGCTAAAGCGTAGCCTGTCGCGCGCTCTGCGCGTGCAGAAGATGCGTGCGCTGGCCCTGATCGCGCCCTTGCTGGCCTTTGTGCTGATTTCGTTCATCGTGCCGATCGGCGACATGCTGTTTCGCTCGGTCGAGAACCGGATGGTCGAGGACACGCTGCCCTACACGATTGACGAACTATCAAAATGGGATGGCGCCGCTGACGCGCTGCCGCCCGAGCCGGTGTTCCGTGACATGTATTTCGACCTGTTCCTCGCAGCCGAGATGAAGCGTCATACCCGCCTCGGATCGCGGCTGAATTATGAGGCCAGCGGCATGTCATCGCTTTTCCGGCAAACGGGTCGCAAGCTGGACGATCCGGGCAAGGACGCAGAGGATCTGCTCGTGGCCATCGACCCGCGTTGGGGCGAGCGCGAGACCTACTATGACCTTTTTAATGCGGCGGACGGCAAGTCCGTAGACCACGATCTGCTGGCCGCGCAGGAAAAGCGCATCCGCTGGCTAGCCGACGAAAAGCCGACCGGAGAGATGATTTTTGCCCCCTCGGCGACGGTATCGAACCTTCTGCCGCTGGCGGCGCGTGTCTATACTTCGTCCGCAGTGATAACCGGCTTGGTCAATAACAAGGAAGTGGCCAAGGCCAAGCCGATGGAATCGCTCTATCTGGCGCTGATTCAGGACGTGACGCGCCCGGGATTTAGCGATGATCTGGTTGACTATAAAGGTCCGCAAAAGGATGCGCTGGCCGCTTTGGCGAATGGTGGGCTGACTGCCCCCGACTATACTGCGATCTTTGGGGAGATCGATCGCGACTGGAGCAACATCGAGACGTGGCGCGTGATCCAGACCCATAGCGGCAGGTATACCAGCGGCTATTTCCTGAACGCCGTCGACATGCAAAAGACACCCGACGGCGCCGCCGCCCAGCCCGAAAATAAACGGGTTCTGATCCAGTTATTTGTCCGCACACTTATCATGTCGCTGACGATCATGGGTGCGTGCATCCTGCTGGGCTATCCGGTCGCGTGGCTGCTGGCGAACCTGCCGGCACGGCAGGCGAACGTTCTGATGATCCTCGTGCTACTGCCATTCTGGACCTCGCTGTTGGTGCGCACCTCGGCGTGGAAGGTGATGTTGCAACAGCAAGGCGTCATCAACGACGTGCTGGTGTGGATCGGCCTCGTGGACGACTCAAATCGACTTATCATGATTAATAACCAGTTCGGTACGATCACGGCGATGACGCATATTCTGCTACCGTTCATGATCCTGCCTATGTATTCGGTGATGCAGACGATCAATCCGACCTATCTACGGGCGGCTAAATCGCTGGGTGCGACGAACTGGACAGCCTTTTGGCGGGTCTATTTTCCGCAGTCCATTCCGGGCATTGGTGCGGGCTCAATCCTCGTCTTTATCCTGTCGATTGGCTACTACATCACGCCCGAGATCGTCGGCGGCACCAAGGGTGTCTTTATCTCGAACCGGATCGCCTATCACATCTCGTCCAGCCTGAACTGGGGCCTCGCCGCTGCGCTGGGCACCATTCTGCTGGCCGTCGTGCTGGCGCTATACTGGTGCTATGACAAGATCGTCGGCATCGACAACGTGAAACTGGGGTAACGCGATATGAGCCTTCCTATCTACGCCACGTTCGGCCAACGCGTCTGGTATTATGCCTTCCGGGTGATTTGTGCGCTGATCTTCATCTTTTTGATCACGCCGATTCTGGTGGTCATTCCGCTTTCATTCAACGCCGAGAACTTCTTTACCTTCACGCCCGAAATGCTCAGTTTCGATCCCGAGGGATATTCGCTGAAACACTACCGTGATTTCTTTAGCAGCAACGAATGGCAGCGTAGCTTTAAGAACTCGCTGATTATCGCGCCGATTGCGACGATAATCTCGGTCAGTCTGGGCACCCTGGCGGCCATCGGCCTATCGCAAAGCCACGTGCCGTTCCGCCGTGCGATCATGGCGATCCTGATCTCGCCGATGATCGTGCCGCTGATCATCTCGGCGACTGGCATGTTCTTCTTCTACTCGAAGATCGGCAATTTCATGGAGAACTCCATTGGCCTCGACAAGAATCTTGTCGGTTATATCAAGGTTATTCTGGCGCACTCCGTTCTGGGCATCCCGTTCGTCATCATCACTGTGACAGCGACGCTGGTCGGGTTTGATCGCTCGCTAACGCGGGCGGCGGCGAATATGGGCGCGAACCCGGTCACGACATTTTTTCGGGTGCAGATGCCGCTGATCCTTCCGGGCGTGATTTCAGGCGGGCTGTTTGCCTTTATCACGTCGTTTGACGAGGTGGTTGTCGTGCTGTTCGTCGGCTCGGCCAGCCAAAAGACGCTGCCGTGGCAGATGTTCACCGGCCTGCGCGAACAGATCTCACCGACGATCCTGGCCGTCGCGACGATCCTTGTGGGTATTTCGATTCTGCTGCTGACCACGGTCGAATTACTGCGTCGCCGGTCCGAGCGGCTCAGAGGGTTGTCGCCGGGTTAAAACGATCGAATTCAGATGTAAAAAAGGGCGCTTCGATCGAAGCGCCCTTTTCATTTTCGCCCATGCAAAACGCTTTAGCTGCGCACCAGCTTTTCATACGCTTCGCCGATGTCGCGCGTCAGTGCGCCGACCTCGAATGTGTAATCCCCGATCATCCCCACCGGCGTCACCTCGGCGGCGGTTCCGGTCAGGAAACACTGTTCGAATCCGGACATTTCCGCGGGCATGATGTGGCGCTCATGCACGACGATATCGCGCTCTTTCAGCATCCCAATCACGGTCTGCCGTGTCAGGCCATTCAGGAAACAATCGGCCAGCGGGGTATGCACCTCGCCATCCTTGACGAAGAATATGTTGGCCCCAGTCGCCTCGGCCACGTAGCCACGATAGTCCATGAACAATGCGTCCGAGCAGCCCTTGGCCTCGGCGGCATGCTTGGACGTGGTACAGATCATGTAAAGGCCCGCCGCCTTGGCGTGAACCGGGATCGTCTCGGGGCTGGGCCGCTTCCACTTCGAGATGTCGAGCTTGGCGCCCTTGGTCTTGGCGTCGCCGTAATAAGCGCCCCATTCCCATGCGGCGATGGCCAGATGCACCGGATTGCGCGAACTGGCGACGCCCATGTCCGGCCCGGCACCGCGCCACGCGACGCAGCGCACATACGCGTCCTTGAGGCCCGAAGCCGTCAGCACCTCGGCCTTGGCTGCCTCGATTTCGTCCACAGTGTATGGAATCTGGAAATCCAGCTCACCTGCCGAGAAATGCAGCCGCTCGGAATGCTCGCGGCTTTTAAAGATCTTGCCGTTGTAGGCGCGCTCACCCTCAAAGACCGAGCTGGCGTAATGCATCGCGTGCGACAGAATGTGGACATTGGCATCGCGCCAATCGATCATCTTGCCATCCATCCAGATCTTGCCGTCGCGGTCGTCATAGCCAGCCATTTTGCGCCCTCCAATAAGCGATTTTTGCATTTGTTGCGCATTTTATGTCCGATACGGACGTAAAATTGCGCGGAAAGTGCGATTCGCTAACAGTTGAAACTTGGAATGTCAACAAAGCTGACGTAAGTTGAGCGCCAAAAGGATCGAGGACCATATGGCAGAGGTGCAAGGCGGCGAGGCGTTACTATTCCTGACGGATGAGCAGCTACAGCAGGGGATCGAGGCGATGTTCTTTGCCTATCAGGGCTTCACTGCCGATCCCGACCGTATCCTCACCACCATGGCCTACGGGCGCGCGCATCATCGGGCGATTCACTTTATCGCGCGCAAACCGGGGACGACAGTGACGAACCTTATGAATATTCTCGGCGTGACCAAGCAATCGCTGAACCGCGTCCTGCGCACGCTGGTCGAGGACGGCCTTGTTGCAAGCCAAGTCGGCAAGTTGGACAAGCGCGAGCGCAACCTGCATTTGACGACCGAAGGAGTGGCGCTTGAGCGGCAGCTTAGCGATGCTCAGCGCAGCCGCCTTCGCGCCGCCTACCGCGCGGCGGGGCCGGGCGCGGTGACGGGGTTTCGCCAAGTACTAGAGGCGATGATGGACCCCGACATGCGCCGCCGCTATCAAACTTTGCGAGAGGCACAGACATGAGCGATCCGGCCCCCCACCTGCTGATCGTCGATGATGACGAGCGTATTCGCGGCCTATTGCGCAAGTTTCTGGCGCGGCACGGGTTCCTGGTATCGGCGGCGCGCGATGCGGCCCACGCGCGGCGGGTGCTGGCTGGGCTGGAGTTCGATCTGATTGTATTGGATGTGATGATGCCCGGTGAGGATGGCGTCGCGTTGACCCGCAGCTTGCGCGAGACCCTGACGACACCGATTCTGCTGCTGACCGCGCGCGGCGAGACGGATGATCGCATAGCGGGTCTTGAGGCGGGTGCCGACGACTATCTGCCCAAACCGTTCGAGCCAAAGGAGCTGCTACTGCGCATCAACGCCATCCTGCGCCGTATGCCCGAGCCTGAGGCCGAAGGCGTCGCCCCCAAGATCCTCGCCCTTGGCCCCGTGCGCTATGACATGGAGCGTGCTGAGCTTACGAGGGACGGCGCGTCCATCCGGCTGACCGCGACCGAAACGCAGCTGATGCGCATCTTTTCACAAAGCCTGCGCCAGCCCGTCACGCGTTCCAAGCTGGTCGAGGATCTGGGCCGCGATCGGGGGCAGGCGCAAGAGCGCGCCATCGACGTTCAGATCACCCGCCTGCGTCGCAAGATCGAGAGCGATCCGAAACAGCCCCGCTACCTGCAAACGGTGCGCGGCGAGGGGTATATGCTGGCGCCCGATTGAGGCTGGCAGAATATGGATATTTTTACCTAAAAGTAGTCGGCGAGCGTTCTTTGCTCTACCTTCTTTCTGCTGATCTCTTTTGGCATAACAGCCTCTTCGGATCGGCGCACTTGCGAGAGCGTGGCGCAGGTAGTATCTCAGGCACATGAAAAAGATTTTTGACATGGATGACCGTGCGCGCCTGCCTTGGCGGTTCTTTGGCGCGTCCCTGTCCGTGCCTGCGCACCTATGACAGGCTTTAGCCTGCCCAACACAATTCCATTCTGACAATACGGGAGAGGACCAATGTCCCCCAAGACGCTTTATGATAAAATCTGGGATGCCCATCTGGTGCACGCAGCCGAGGATGGCACTTGCCTGCTTTATATCGACCGGCATCTGGTGCACGAGGTGACCAGCCCGCAGGCCTTTGAGGGGCTGCGCATGACGGGCCGCACCGTGCGCGCACCGGACAAGACGATTGCCGTGCCGGATCACAACGTGCCGACGACGCTGGATCGTGCCAAGGGCATCGAAAACCCCGAGAGTAAGATTCAGGTCGATGCGCTGGACAAGAACGCCACCGATTTCGGCATCCACTACTACCCCGTCTCGGACGTGCGGCAAGGCATCGTGCATATCGTCGGTCCCGAGCAAGGCTGGACCCTGCCGGGCATGACTGTCGTTTGCGGCGATAGCCACACCGCCACTCATGGCGCATTTGGCGCGCTCGCGCATGGTATCGGCACCTCGGAGGTCGAGCATGTTCTGGCGACCCAGACGCTGATCCAGCGCAAGGGCAAGAATATGAAAGTCGAGATCACTGGCAAGCTGTCCAAGGGCGTCACCGCCAAGGACATTACCCTCAGTGTCATTGGCAAAACGGGGACGGCAGGTGGCACCGGCTATGTCATCGAATATTGCGGCGAGGCTATTCGCGATCTGTCCATGGAAGGTCGCATGACCGTCTGCAACATGGCGATTGAGGGCGGCGCACGCGCCGGTTTGATCGCGCCGGATGAAAAGACGTTTGAGTATTGCATGGGCCGCCCCCACGCGCCGAAGGGCGCGCAGTGGGAGGCCGCGCTGGCCTGGTGGAAAACGCTCTATTCCGACGATGATGCGCATTGGGACAAGGTCGTGACGCTCAAGGGCGAGGATATTGCACCGGTCGTCACGTGGGGTACCAGCCCCGAGGACGTGCTGCCGATCACCGCCAAAGTACCCGCCGCCAGCGATTTCACCGGTGGCAAGGTTGATGCGGCGCAGCGTTCGTTGGACTACATGGGCCTGACCGCTGGCACGCCGTTGAGCGAGGTCGAGATCGACACCGTTTTCATCGGTTCCTGTACCAACGGACGAATCGAGGATTTACGCGCCGCTGCCGCGATCCTCAAGGGCAAGAAGATCAAGGAAGGCCTTCGTGCCATGATCGTGCCCGGTTCGGGTCTCGTGCGTGCGCAGGCCGAAGAGGAGGGGCTGGCCGATATATTCATTGAGGCGGGCTTTGAGTGGCGCCTTGCGGGCTGCTCCATGTGCCTTGCGATGAACCCCGATCAGCTATCGCCGGGCGAGCGCTGCGCTGCCACGTCAAACCGCAATTTCGAAGGCCGTCAGGGCCGGGGCGGGCGCACACATCTGATGAGCCCCGCGATGGCGGCGGCGGCGGCGATCACCGGTCGCCTGACCGACGTGCGCGAGATGATGTGATGGCCTGCGCGTCAGGACGCCTTTCGCAGCTCACTATGCGATTTCAGCACTTCGTCGCCGTCCTGCTGCTGAATACGGTAGGCGGGTTCATCGGCCGACGCGTCGCGGGTTACTTCGGTGCCCTTGATCTTGAGCGTGATCTTCTGCGTGTAGACCTTGGCAATCTCGCCGGTTCCCGTGCCATTGCCCCAGTTCCATTCCACCTTCGTGCCTTCGCTGTATGACATGATGCCTCCCCTCTTTGCGTTCCACGACTGAATGCCAGCCGCTGCAGCCCAGTTCCGGGCGCGCGGTACTCGACAAAAGGATAGACCGATGGACAAATTCATCAAGATCAGCGGTATCGCCGCGCCAATGCCAATGATCAATATCGACACCGACATGATCATCCCCAAGCAGTTCCTCAAAACGATCAAGCGCTCGGGTCTTGGCGTGAATCTGTTCGATGAGATGCGCTATGACGATGATGGCAATGAATTGCCAGATTTCGTGCTGAACAAGCCGGCCTACCGCGAGGCCGAGATCCTTGTCGCGGGCGATAATTTCGGCTGCGGGTCCAGCCGTGAACATGCCCCTTGGGCGATCAAGGATTTTGGCATCCGCTGCGTCATCGCGCCCAGCTTTGCCGACATCTTTTACAACAACTGTTTCAAGAACGGCATCCTGCCCATCGCCCTCCCGCAGGAACAAGTCGATCTGCTGATGGCCGAAGCCGAAAAGGGCGCGAACGCGCGAATCGAAGTGGACCTGGAGGCGCAGACCGTCACCACGTCTGAAGGCGACGTGATCCCTTTTGAGGTCGATTCGTTCAAAAAGCATTGCCTGCTCGAAGGGCTGGACGATATTGGCTTGACAATGGAAAAAGCCGCGTCGATCGACATATTCGAGGCTGGCGCATCCGCTGCGCGCCCTTGGGTCTAGTGCACGCATCGCCCAAACCGGCCACAAAATAAGGCCGGGTGGGGTCTGCTTGTGGTAAAATCTCACGCCCCACCCACATATGGTAGTATGGTCAATCCCTGCTTCTCGAGCGACTGGACACTGATGCAATCGCGCATCAGTTGTGACAGATATTTTACGTAAGCGTAAATACGCCGATCAATTTCTTGAGCGCTCGTTTAAACAATACAAGATATTCAGGCACACCGCCATTAAGAGCGGGATCTATTTGGGATCAAGTTGGAGTAACGCCACGAAATATTATTGTGGCCGCCCAAGTTGAATGGAAGGGATTGTGTTGTGGTTTCACATGTCGCGGGCGCTGCTTTGCGCGCCATTTTGGTTGCCGTTCTTGTCGCCTTGCCGTCGCTGATGCTGGCGCAGGGTGCACAAGAAACGAGCCAGATTATATTGCTCATCGCAATCGTAGCGGGACTGCTGACCTTTGTCGATTATTCCGCAAAATCGCCCACAATCATTGAATTTCGCTTTGCGTCGCCGATCAACCGTATCAAGTTCGTCGCTCTAGCGCTGACGGTGCTGACCCTGTCGTCCATTGCGCGTGGCGGGGCAAATCCGGGCTCGCTTACGCTGCTTTTGGGTGATTTTGGGCGGATGCTGGGCGGCGCACTGGATTTCCCCTATTCGCCGGTTCGCCACGTGCTGCTTCTGGTGCCTGCGCACACGCCGCTGGCCGTCGCCGATTTTGTCGGGATCGCGGCGGGACTAAGCTATTCGGCATCGCTGGTCATGGTGGTGCTTTTTGCGATTATGGTGCGTGTGACGGGATGGCCTGTGCGGCGTGGTGCGTTCAACGTCTGGATGAACTTGCCTATGTTTGACCCGACGCGCGGCGGCGATGTGGTGCATAAGTTGCAGCGCGAGGCGGGCATTAACATTTCCTTAGGGTTTTTGATGCCATTCTTGCTGCCTGTGATCGTCACAGTGATGCAGGGGGTATTCGAAACTGCATCGGTGTTGCACGCTCATACTCTGATCTGGATGATTTGTGGATGGGCCTTTCTTCCTGCCGGTCTGGTGATGCGCGGTATCGCGATGTACCGGGTGGCCGAGCTGATTTCAGCCAAGCGGCGGCGCGCCTATGCGCAGGCCGAGGACGCGCTGCAAACGGTCTGATCGCGCTGTGCGTGTTCTGGCTGGCGATGATCACTCCGGCCTGGGGCGACACGCTGCGAATCGCCACATTTAACACCGATCTTGACCGCGATGGACCTGGTCTGCTGCTGCGCGACATTGCGCGCGGGGATGCGCAGGCCGAGGTTGTGGCGCAGGTTGTCGCCGATATGCGCGCTGACGTCATCCTGTTGCAGAATGTCGATTACGATATTGAGCTGCGCGCATTGGGGGCGCTGCGCGATCTGATTGCAGACAAAGGGCTGCGCTATACCGTGATGTTCGCGCTGATGCCAAACACCGGCATGGCAACCGACCTCGACATGGATGGCGACGGACGGTTGGGCGAACCTGAGGATGCACAGGGCCACGGTGCCTTTGCCGGGCAGGGCGGCATGGCGATTCTGTCGCGGTGGCCCGTGGATATGGATGGCGTGCAGGATCTGAGCGCGCTTTTGTGGAAGGACATGCCGCAGCCGATGCTGCCGGTCGTGGATGGCGCCCCCTTTCCATCGGCGCAGGCCCAGGCCGCCCTGAGACTGGCGGACGTGGCGCATTGGGCCGTGCCGATACTGCACGATAGCGGCCCGGTTACATTGCTGGCATTTCATGCCAGCCCGCCGGTATTCGACGGGCCAGAGGATCGTAATGGACGGCGCAACCATGATCAGCTGCGATTTTGGCGGCATTATCTGGATGGTGCGTTTGGGGATGCGCCTGATGCGCGGTTCGTCCTGTTGGGCCATGCCAATCAGGACCCGAACCGGAGCGAGGGCATCAAGGCCGGAATTCGCGGCCTTCTGTCGGACCCTCGCATTCAAGACGTTTTGCCACTGCGCCCCGAGGGCGAGCCGGCTGAGGCAACGGTGAACTGGCCGCGCGTCGATCCGCCCCTGATGCGCGTTGGCTATGTCCTGCCGTCACGCGACTGGACCGTAATGGATGCGGGCGTGCATTGGCCCGCGACCGGCAAGGCTGCGCAGATCGCTGAAACCGCCAGCCGCCACCGCATCGTCTGGGTCGATCTAAAGGCTGATTCGCTTTAGACCCACTTGGCCATGGGAGGCAGCGACATCAGCACCGCGTTCGCATCATGCCCGGTGGCGAGGCCGAATTTCGTTCCGCGGTCGTAGACGAGGTTGTATTCGGCATAAAGGCCGCGATGCACCAGTTGCACGTCTTTGTCTGCATCGGTCCAATCCTGCACGCGCCGGGCCTTGATCAGTGGCAAAAACGCCGGCAAAAAGGCTCGGCCGATATCCTGAGTGAGGGCGAAATCAGCCTCCCAATCGCCTGAGTTTTGATCGTCCATGAAAATACCGCCAACACCCCGCGCGCGGTGACGATGGGGGATATAGAAGTACTCATCCGCCCAAGCCTTGAATCGTGGGTAGTGATCGGTGCTGTGAGGATCTAGATGCACCTGCTGCTGGGTGTGAAAATGCGCGGTATCCTCGGGATATTCGATGCAAGGGTTCAGGTCGGAACCGCCGCCAAACCACCATGCATGGGGCGTCCAGAACATGCGCGTGTTCATGTGCACGGCTGGACAATGCGGGTTCTGCATATGCGCGACCAAGCTGATGCCGCTGGCCCAGAAGCTGGGATCGGCCTCCATCCCCGGCACGCCGCGGGCGGCCATCGCCCTTTGCGCCGCCTCGCCCAGTTGGCCATAGACCTCGGACACGTTCACGCCGACTTTTTCAAAGACGCGACCACCGCGCATGACGCTCATTAATCCACCGCCTGCATCGCCACCGCCCTCAGCGGCACGGCTGGTTTTGCTGACGTCGAAACGGCCCGGCGTGGCATCTGAAAGGGGGCCGGTGTCGTGGCTGTCCTCCAGCCCTTCGAAAGCCGTCACGATCTGGTCGCGAAGGGTTTGAAACCATTCGGCAGCGCGGCGTTTCTGGCCGCCAAAATCATCTGTCATGGATGTCCCTTTCGGCTGGGATCAGTGGGCGGGCGACGCAACCGGGTCGACCAGCGATCGGCCGCCGTCCAGCGTCAGGATCTGCCCGGTCATGAACCCCGCACCTTCGCTGGCGAGGAACTGCACCGCATCGGCCAGCTCGCTACAGGCGGCGATGCGCCCCAACGGGGTGTGCGATTCGATGTCCGAGCGATAATCACCGTGATCCTTCAGGGTTTCCTGCAAGGAGCGGCTCATGACCGATCCAAAGGCAACCGCGTTCACCCGGATGCGATGTGGCGCCAGCGTAACGGCCAGCGAGCGCGTCATCTGATCGATGGCCGCCGATGAAATGCCGTAGGCCAGCAGCTCGGGATGGGCGCGCCCTGTGACGATCGACGACAGATTGACGATTGCGCCGCCCGGTGGCGTTTCCTCCCCCTCGGCTTGCTTAATCATGCGCTTGGCGACCAGTTGGCTCAGGCGCAGGGCTGTCATCAGGTTCTGTTGGATCAGCATTTCGACCGCGTCGTCATCGGGGTTCAGCGGGTCGGACGTGACCACCTGCCGCGAGGCGTTGACCAGAATATCGACCGAATCAAAGGCGTCGATCGTGGCAGAAAGCAGGTTTGCCAGCGTCAGTTTTTCGCGCAGATCACCTGCGAAGTATCGGATCGGCCCGTCATCGGCATGTTCGCCAAGCTGATCGGTGAGGGCGTCCTCGTCCATGTCGGCGAACATGACATTCGCGCCCTTGTCGGCCAGATGCCGCCCTATGGCGAGGCCGATACCGTTGGCCCCGCCGGTGACGATAGCCGTCTTGCCGGAGATCGAAAATGACATTTTACGTATCCTTATGCGGGATGTTGGTCGGCGCTCAGCGCTTCTTGCGCATGGGGCGGCGCGCGTGCAGCAACTTGAACCTTGTGTCGCCGCCGGGTGCCTCGGTCACGTCGACGAATAGCCCGGCGAGCGTCTGCTCGTAGGGCAAATGGCGATTGGCGACCATCCACAGCTGCCCAGAGGGCTTCAGCATCTCGGCGGCGGCAGCGATAAAGGCGCGGCCCAGCGCGGGATCGGCCTTGCGCGCGGTGTGAAAGGGTGGGTTCATCAGGACGGTGTCAGCCGCCGTCTCGGGACGCCAGCGCAGCGCGTCCTCCCAATGAAATTGCGCGCGTGGGTCAGTGACGTTGAGCCGCGCGCAGGACAGCGCGGCATGATCCGCCTCGACTGCGTCGATCTGGCGAATGCTTTCGCGCGACAGCGCCCGGTGTGTGAGGTATCCCCAGCCGGCGCCCAGATCAATGACATGCGCGCCCAGTGTCTCGGGCAGGTTATCAGCCAATGCGCGCGAGGCGGGGTCGATCCCGTCTGCGGAAAAGACGCCCGGCGCAGTGACGTAGCCATCTTCGATTTCGCCCGGCTCGCCTGTGCGCCAATCGTCCAGGGCGGGCGCGGGATTCATCCAGAACAGCTTGCCATGGGCCTTGTTGATGGGGCCGGCGACTCCGTCAGCGCGTTTGCGGCATCCCTTTAGCGCCGATTCGATACCATCGGTTTTCAGCCCGTCAACGATGACCGGCCCGTCGGTGACGTCAGCCGCCTCTGCGATCAGGGCGCGCGCGCGATCCTTGGCGCGCGGCAGGCAGACCAGCGACGCACCATAGCGGCCCTCGGGCGCGGTGTTGCAGGCATAGCCCAGCGCGGCGAAGTAATCGCGGTCAGGTTTATTGCCGGTAATGATGTGGCACAGGTCCTGCGGCAGGGGCGACAGATCAGTGTCGGCTGTGGGCGCGAACACGGCAATACGCGCTCCATCCGGCAGCGTCAGATTGCCGCCCTCGAGCGCCAATGATAGTCGAATGCCTGTCATAGGGTCTATTCCCGTTCCATAGTGCACTGCAGCGGATGCTGGTGCTGGCGGGCAAAGTCCATGACCTGCGCCACTTTTGTTTCAGCGATCTCGTGGCTAAAGACGCCCACGACAGCGAGGCCCTTTTTATGCACGGTCAGCATGATTTCGAACGACTGCGCGCTGCTGAGGCCAAAGAATCGCTCCAACACGGCGACGACGAATTCCATCGGCGTATAGTCGTCATTGAGCAACAATACCTTATAGAGGGGCGGGCGTTTGGTTTTTGGGCGCGTGGCGACTACGACCGAGCTCTCCTCATCGTCGTCCTGTCCGGCCATTTTCCAAGGGTGCGATATCATGAGGTCCATGGGTCTGCTGCAAGAGTCGATTTCTAGGCCATCTATATAGACCTTGGGGGCCAATTTGAAAGGGGGGTGGTGTAACCGCAGGCGCCCTTGCCGCCAGGTCGTCACAGAGCGCAGTGCCGTCGGCAATAAAGTCGCAGGCATTGGCGGCGCGCGCGCCCTTCGGCAGACGGTATTTCAGCGTGGTCTGCGCTACTCGGTGCCCCATCCCTCGGACTGCATTTCCTCTAATCTGCTGGCCGTACGCTCGAACTCGAACGTGCCTTCACCCTCGACATAAAGGTATTCGGGCGTAGCGGCGGCCGAACAGATCAGGCGTACCTTTGCCTCGTAAAGCGCGTCGATCAGCGTGACGAACCGCTTTGCCTCGTTAAAGTTCTGGCGGCTGAGCAGAGGAATATCCTCCAGCACCAGCACGCGCGCTGCATCGGCCAGGGCGAGGTAGTCGGCAGGGCCCAGCATCCGTCCACACAGGTGATAGAATGTCGCCCGGGCTACGCCATTGTGAAAGGCGGGGATTTCCAGTTCGCGCTTTTGCACGGTCAGGGTATGCGGCTGCGCCTCGCCGTGGGTCAGACTTTGCCAGATCTTTTCGATCTGCGCACGGGCGCTGGCATCGTTTGGGGTGAAATAGGTCGGACTGCCTGCAATCCGGTCCTGCCGATAATCGGTGGGCGAGGCCAGTTGATGCACCACCATGTTCTGCTTGAGTAGGTCAATGAAGGGCAGGAAAAGCTGACGGTTGAGGCCGTCTTTGTAGAGGTCGTCGGGGGCGCGGTTTGATGTTGTCACCACTACGACACCTGCATCGAACAGCGCCTGAAACAGCCGCCCGACGATCATCGCGTCGGTAATGTCGGTGATCTGCATCTCATCAAAGGCCAGCAGGCGCACGTCTGCCGCCACCTTTTCGGCCACCGGGGCCACTGCATCCTGAGCGCCCTTTTGCCGCGCGGCATGAATGCCTGCGTGGATTTCCTGCATGAAGGCGTGGAAATGCACGCGGCGGCTGGGGACGTAGAGCGAGGCCGCGAACAGATCCATCAGCATGGATTTGCCGCGCCCCACACCACCCCAAATATATAGCCCCTTGGGCGGCGCCGGTGCTTTGCGGAACCAGCCATTTTGCTGTGGAGCGTCCAGTTCCGCGCGGATGCGCTCGAATTCGGGCAGGATGGCTTCTTGTGCCGGGTCGGTAGCCAGTTCACCGGATTTGATCTTGGCGGCGTAGATGTCGGGCAGTGTTGTCATAGGCTCCGCAATACCTTGCGCTGACGTGGGTTAAAAGCGTTCAGGCGCGCGCATCCTTAGGCGAGCCCATGACGACATAGGAGGTGATGGCGTTCACCTGTGGCAGCACGCCCATGACATCAGTGTGAAACGCCTTGTAGCTAGGCAGGTCCAAGACCTCGATGCGCAGAAGATACTCGACCGAGCCGGTGATGCTGTGACATTCGACAACTTCGGGCGCGCGCGCCATCGCGCGTTCAAACGCCTCTTGGCTGGCCTTGGTGTGGCTGTTCAGGCCCACCGCGGCATAGGCGACAAAGCCGACGCCCATCGCGCTTCGGTTCAGGACCGCGCGATAGCCTGCGATGATTCCGCGCCGCTCCAGATCCTGCACGCGGCGCAGGCAGGCGCTGGGCGACAGGCCGCAGCGATCGGCCAACTCAATGTTGCTGATGCGACCGTTGCGGGAAAGCTCTTGCAATATGCGGTCGGTTATCTGATCCATAATGATGAGTAGTTGCACAGAAATTCTATCAGCGCAAAGAAACGCAACTTCATTGCGGCTAAACTGCACAATATTGCACGAATGACATTTGAAATCCTCACAGCCCTCGTGGCCTTTTGTTTTGTCGGCGTGATCACGCCCGGCCCAAACAACCTCATGTTGATGGCGTCGGGTGCCAATTTCGGCTTTCGCCGGACAGTGCCGCATATGTTCGGGGTCGGTCTGGGAATGCCCATCCTCGTCACTCTGGTCGGTATTGGCATCATCCGGGTGTTCGAAGCGTTTCCCATCGTTCAGACGGTGCTGACGGTGTTGAGCGTCGCTTACCTGCTGTTTCTCGCGTGGAAGATCGGCAATGCCGCCCCACCTGCGCAGAGCATGGCCGAAGAGACGGGCACGCCGCTGACCTTTCTTCAGGCCGCTGCGTTCCAGTGGGTCAATCCCAAGGCGTGGTTCATGGCGCTGTCGGCCATCACGCTCTATGCGGGCGGGCGCGAGCCGACGGCGATCCTGTGGGTCGCGGGGGCCTATTGCGCAGTGTCCATCATCAGCACGACCAGTTGGGTCGCGCTGGGCCAACAGATGCGCCGATTCCTCGACACGCCCATACGGCTGCGTATGTTTAACTGGACCATGGCGGCGCTGCTGGTCGCGACACTTATCCCCGTGTTATGGGCGTCCAACGACAAACCGGCTGCCACGGAAATATCGAATGATTTTGACGCTACTGCACACTAGTGAAGCTCATCGTGCTACCTTTGATGCGCTAAAGGCGGACATTGCGCCCGAGGCCAGGTTGAACCACATCGTGCGGCCCGATTGGCTGGCCCGCGCGCAGGGCGGTATCGACGCGCGTTTGCAGGCCGAGATTGCTGAGGCGGTCGACAGCGCGCCCGGCGCGGTTCTATGCACCTGCACGACGTTGGGGCCGGTTGCGGGCGACCTTGGCGCAATCCGGG
Organism: Roseovarius sp. Pro17; assembly: GCF_035599575.1. Lineage (NCBI taxonomy): Bacteria > Pseudomonadati > Pseudomonadota > Alphaproteobacteria > Rhodobacterales > Roseobacteraceae > Roseovarius > Roseovarius sp. Pro17. Next base: position 3,633,500 of record NZ_CP141179.1, on the reverse strand, counting down.
TCGATGCGCCGATGATGCAGGAAGCGGCGCGCATTGCGGCGCAGGCGGGGGGTGACATCGTCATGGCCTATTGCCTTGATAGTACGCTTGAGCCCTCTGCAGCGCTGCTGGATGCCGCGCTAGAGGCGCAGAGACACAAGGCCAAGGTGCACGCGCTGTCACTGGCCGAATTCTGGCCGCTGTTTGAGGCAGGGCAGGTGGGGCCGTTTCATGCCGTCGTCGCGGCCGCGATTCGCGAGAATATCGAATCTGTTCCGGATGCCGCTTGCATCGTTTTGGCGCAGGCGTCGATGGCAGGGGCTGCACCGCTACTGAACGGTCTCGTCACCCCGGTGTTGGCGTCGCCCGAATTGGCCCTGCGCGTAGCATTGGGCCTTGCGAATTGATTGCATTTCAAACGCTGCCCGGCCATATAACGCAGGCACCAAACCGGAGCGTGTTCATGACTCACTACCTCGATTTTGAAAAACCCCTCGCCGAGATCGAAGGCAAGGCCGAAGAGTTGCGTGCGATGGCCCGCGCCGGTGAAGGTGTGGATGTCGAAGAAGAGGCAGCCGCGCTGGACAAGAAGGCGGCGATCATGCTGCGCGATCTCTACAGGGATCTAACGCCCTGGCGTAAATGTCAGGTCGCGCGCCACCCTGAACGGCCCCATTGCCGGGACTACATTCAGGCGCTGTTTACCGAATACACACCGCTGGCTGGCGATCGGAACTTTGCCGACGATCACGCCGTCATGGGGGGCCTTGCGCGGCTGGATGACCGTCCTGTCATGGTGATCGGCCATGAAAAGGGCAACGACACCAAGTCCCGGATCGAGCGTAATTTTGGCATGGCCCGCCCCGAAGGTTATCGCAAGGCGATCCGCCTGATGGACATGGCCGATAAATTCAGCCTGCCGGTGATCACGCTGATCGACACACCCGGCGCCTACCCCGGCAAGGGTGCCGAAGAGCGCGGCCAATCCGAGGCAATCGCCCGCTCGACCGAGAAATGCCTGCAAATCGGCGTGCCGCTGGTCAGTGTCGTGATCGGTGAGGGTGGATCGGGCGGCGCTGTCGCCTTTGCCAGCGCGAACCGCGTGGCGATGCTTCAGCACTCGGTTTATTCGGTAATCTCCCCCGAAGGCTGCGCGTCGATCCTTTGGAAAGACTCCGAGAAAATGCGCGAAGCCGCCGAGGCGCTACGCTTGACCGCGCAAGACCTGATCAAGCTGGGCATTACCGACCGCATCATCGATGAACCGATGGGCGGCGCGCACCGCGATCCGAAAACGTCGATGGCCAATGTCGGCACCGCGCTGGGCGAGATGCTAAAGGATCTGGACGGCAAGAGCCCCAAGGCGCTGATCACCGACCGGCGTCAAAAATTCCTGAACATGGGCAGCAAGGGCCTCGCTGCGTGAGATGACGCTTTAGGTCGCTAGCATCCTGAGGCCCTGCGTCACGTCCGAGCGTACAGCGAGGCGCAAGGCAGGCTCGTCCCCCGCCTTGAGCGCACCGATGATGAGGCGGTGATAGGGTGGCGGTTCCTTTTGACGCAGCCGCCCGTATAGTTTGCGCATTGTCGGGCCCATTTGCAGCCACACCGTTTCGGCCATGGCCAGCATCGCAGGGGCCTGCGCGCGCAGATACAGCGTGCGGTGAAACTCCAGATTGCGGCGAATATAGGCGACGGCGTCGTGGCGCGCGATATCCTCGGCGATGGCTTGGTTGATCGTGGTCAGCCGGTCAATCAGTGCGATATGCGCGCGCGGCAGGGCGCGGCTGGCCAGCTCGACCTCCAGCAGGGAGCGCAGCGCGGCCAGCTCCTCAATCCGGTCATTGTTCAGCTCTGGCGTCGAGACGCGTCCCGAATTGCTCAGCGTCAGTGCGCCCTCGGCCACCAGCCTGCGCAGCGCCTCGCGCGCTGGGGTCATCGACACGTCGAACTCGCGCCCGATGCCGCGCAGAGTCAGCGACTGACCCGGCGGAATCTGGCCATACATGATGCGCGAACGCAGGCCGCGGTATACGCGGTCATGGGCGGCAGGCGCCGGATCTGGGCGAGGATTCATCAACATGACATCGTTGTGATCACAAATGCGCGCCGCGTCAATCAAACCTATAACGATGCAGGCCAGTGCCGTTCTGGCGCAGCCATTTTCGATGCGTCTGATAGTCCGGCATCAACGCCGCAACCAATGCCCAGAAGGCGGGCGAGTGGTTCATTTGCTCCAGATGTGCGACCTCATGCGCTGCGACATAGTCCAGCACATCCGGTGGAGCCATGATCAGCCGCCACGAATAACTGAGGCCCGCCGAGGACGAACAAGACCCCCAGCGGGACCGCGTATCGCGCAGGGTAATGCGGCCATAGGGGCGGCCTAACGCCGCAGCGTAGCGATCAGACGCCGCCACCAGCCGTTCACGGGCGAGCGTCCTAAGCCAGGCTTGCAGGCGGGCAGGCTGGCCGCCCGGCACCAGCAGTGTGTCGCCTGACGGGAACACGCGCCGCCCGGTGCCTGCCTCCAGCCGCAGCATCCGCCCCTCGACCGGGATGTCGGCGCCGGGCGCAACGATCACCTCGGGCACGCGATCGGCCAGATGCCCTTGCAGCCAGTCCTGTTTAGAGCGGGCGAAATCCAGCGCCTCGCGCTCGGGCAGGCCCTTTGGCAATGTCAGAGTGACGCGTCCATCCAGCGCGCTGACGCGCAAGGATATGCGCCGCGCCCGCGCCGAGCGGCGCAGTGTCAGTGCAATCGGGGGGTTGCCGGAAAGGAAATGATCGCCCATATGCCTGACTGTCGCTGCGGGTGCTTTGTCTTAAAGGCTTTGACACCTTTGCCCTGTTATGGCAGGTGGCGCAGATCGCATGCAAGACACCATATTTGAAAGGGACGTACATGCCTAAGGCAGAATGGGGCGTCAAGCGGCTGTGCCCGACGACCGAACAGCGCTTTTACGACCTGAACAAGGATCCGATCATCAGCCCGTACACGGGTGAGGTCGTCGAGCTGAACACCGGCAAGAGCCGGTCGATCAAGGCCGACGCTGAAGATGCCGAGACCAAGAAGATGAAAGAGGCCAACACCGAAGACAGTGCGGTGCTGGACGACGATGACGACGAAGATGATGCCGACGTCAATCTGGGCGATGATGTGCTCGAGGATGACGACGACGATGATGATGTGTCGTTGGACGAGATCGCCGACGTCGCAGCAGACGACGACGACAGCTGACGCAAGTAGCTGATACAGAACGGCCGGGCCGGATTTTTTCGCTTGATCCCGCCCGGTGCTTTGCCTAAAGCGTTTCGACGTATCGTTGACTTAAGACAGTATGTCGAAATGCCCACGACGATTGGGTGTCGCGCGTTTCGAACTTAACTCGAAACGCTATAGTCAGCACCCAGCGGCCCCTTGGGCCGCATCGGGGCCTTAGCTCAGCTGGGAGAGCGCCTGCATGGCATGCAGGAGGTCAGGGGTTCGATCCCCCTAGGCTCCACCAAACTTCTCTTTGATTGCGCCGACTGTGTTCGCTTTGCCCGCCGTTTCACACGGCAGCAAATGCAGCGCGGACAGCATCGACGAATTGGGCCGCTTCGCTATCATTTAGAATCAGGGGCGGGCGGATCTTGAGGATGTTGGCGCCGGGCCCGGTCGCGCTGATTAATACGCCGTTTCGACGCAGGTGATTGACGACAAAGCGTGCCAGCGCACCATCGGGCGCGTTTGTGCTGCGATCGCTCACACATTCGACGGCCAGAAATAGGCCTGCGCCGCGCACCTCACCGATGTCGTCACGCTTGGCGGCGATGTCTTGCAGCCCTGCTTTCATCGCTGCGCCGACACGGCGGGAATTTTCCTGCAGCCCCTCGTCCTCGATCACATCCAGCACGGCCATGCCTGCCGCAGCAGCGACCGGGTTGCCGCCAAACGTGTTGAAATAGCGTGCCTTCTCACCGAACTCCTGCACCAGATGCGGCTGCATCGCCGTGCCAGAGACCGGAAATCCATTGCCCATCGGTTTGCCCATCGTGACCATGTCAGGCACCAGCTCGTGCCGTTGAAAGCCCCAGAAGGCATCGCCCGTGCGCGCGAACCCCGGTTGCACCTCATCGGCGATGAAAATGCCGCCCTCGGCGCGGATCAAATCCACCGCCGGTTTAAGAAAGCCTACCGGATCGGGATAGAGGCCATCACTGGAAAACACCGTATCGACGATAAAGGCCGCAGGCTCGATCCCGTCTTGGCGCATTTCAGCAATCGCTGCGGCCAGATCGGCGGCGAGGCGCGCGCCTTGTTCTTCGGGCGGGACGGTCAGCGAATTGGGAGCATCTATCAGCCGCACGCGCGGGCCTCGTGGGACGAATTCACCCAGCGACGGCGACAGCTCGGATACCGATTCGCTAAGGCCGTGATAGGCGAGGCGGGTGACGATAACGCCTTGGCGGCGCGTGTAAGAACGCGCGATGCGCAGCGCCAGATCGTTTGCCTCTGATCCGGTGCAGGTGAACATCACATGTCCCAGCGCGTCCGGCATCGTGGCCAGCAGCCGCTCGGCGTAATCGACCACGCCGTCATGCAGATAGCGGGTGTGAGTGTTCAAAACGCCAAGTTGCTCGCTGATCGCGCGCACAACGTGAGGATGGCAATGGCCCAGCGAGGCGACATTGTTGTAGGCGTCCAGATACTTGTTGCCCGCCTTGTCCCAGACCCACGCGCCTTGTCCGCGCACCAGATGCAGCGGCTCCTCGTAAAAGAGGCGATAGGCGGGCCCCAGCGCCTTTGCCCGGCGCGCGATCAGCGCCTTGTCCTCTGGGTCGAGGCTTGTGTCGCTCGCGGCATCGTAGGCGTTGACCATGGTCATGGCGTCGTCACTCCGTCTGAGTTGCGCGGTGCAGCGTTTCAATGGCAGCGTCGGTGCCGATCCGGTCCAGCGCGTCCATTCCGCGCAGAGATGCGGCGGTGTTGCGCAGGATATAGGCCGCATTTTCTGGATAGCGCCGGGCGCGCCATGCGCCGATGGTCAACGTCGTGGCGTGGCGCAGACGCATGAGGTCGGGCAACAGCTCCAGCTCTTGATCCTCCAGCGGGAGGGCGGCGGAGTAGCCTTGGATCAACTGCACGATACGCTCCAGCGGCGTATCGCCCTCGGATATCTGGTAGGAGCAGGCGACAGCCAGATCGCAGGCGACGGGTGTGTGCACCATGTCGCCAAAGTCGATGATGCCGGTGGCTCGCGTCGCCTGCGCGCCGTCAACCAGCAGGTTGTGCGGGTTGAAATCGTTATGCACGACCTGCGCTCGCAAATGCGGCAGGCGCGGCGCGATGTCGGCGTCAAAGCGGTCGATCGTGGCGGTCAGCCGGCGGCGCAGATCGTCATCCTCGATCGCGTCCAGCATCGGGCGCAGACGGTGGGCCTGCTTGATATCCCATTGCAGGACGTGGCCGGCCGACGGGTGGAAAAATCCGCGCAGCCCCAGTGTCAGCCGCGCCAGCAACCCGCCCAGAGCAGCGTATAGCCGCGGCCCCGGCGTCGCGTTGCTGAGGATTGTGCCGTCAAGATAGCTCATCAGGCGCACCACATGCGCGTCGCCGTTCGGGCCAGTGACTATAGCCGAGGATGTACCAGTGAGCGTCTGGCAGACGCGCTGCACCGGTAGCGTCGGATCAGTCGCGGCGAGGTGCATCAGCGCGGCGGTTTGCATGTGCGTCACGCCGCGATCCTCGACCGCGTTCGTGACCTTCAGCAGGGCCTCTTCGCCATTGCCAAGGCGGATATGGAAATTCGCATCCTTCTCGGCGCTCAGTGGACGGATATCGCCGGTGACACCGTAGATATCACGTGCCAGATCGGCTCCCATAGCGGGCGTAATGGCGGGCGCGTCATGGGCCAGCAGGTCGGCCAAATCTGGCGCGGCCTCGTTTGAGGTGCTGAAAGGGGGCAGACCTGCCATGGTGTCGTGCATCAGTCGTCCACCGGCTCGGTCCCGCACCATTCAGCAATAAATAGCGCCATGGTTTGCGTGATTTTCTGGACCGAACTGAGGCTGACGGATTCGTCGATGCCATGAATGTTGCGCGATTTCGGGCCATAGCAGAGCGCGGGGATTTGATTGTAAAGCGCATAGACCCGCGTATCTAGATAGCTGCCCGTCATAAAGGATTTCAACGGCGCGCCGATGGCCGCCTCGTGCGCGCGGCCCAGCACCGCCTCGGCGTCGGACCCTTCTTCCAGCACGTAACCCTCGGCGTAGAAGCCGTTGAAAACCACCTTGGGCGGATTGTTGGCGAGGAACCCGTCGGAGGCGGCGAAGGCTGCGATGCGATCCGTGATCTCGCGCGCGGCGTCGTCTGCGCTGCGGCCCGGATAGATCGACACGCGGCAGTCGATATTGCACCACGATGGGACCGAAGAGGCCCAATCGCCGCCCTCGATCTTGCCAATGTTGAGGTTGATGGGATGATCCAGATCCTCAAAATGGCGATGATTGCCCTTGTCGGCGTTCCATTCGGCCTCAAGTTTGCGCAGCTCATCGGCCACTCGGGTCGCGGCGTCGATGGCGTTCGCGCCTTCGCCCATTTCGCGCACGTGGACGGGAACACCGCGCAGCTGCACCTGAAACCACAGCACGCCGACATTGGCGCGCACCAGCATTTCTTCCTCAGGTTCGGGGATGAAAACGGCGTCCGCTGTATAGCCTTGCAAAAAGGTTTGCAGCGCGCCGTTGCCGGTGGATTCCTCCTCGACGACCGATTGAATATAGACCGTCGCGGCAGGCTGAAGGCCAATCCGGCGCAGGGCATCAAGGGCATAAATATTGGCTGCAGCGCCTGCCTTCATGTCGCCCGCACCGCGCCCATACATCCAGTCGCCATCGATCTTGCCGGAAAAGGGCGGATCAGACCACATGTCGTGCAGCCCCTCGGGAACCACGTCCAGATGCGATTGCAGGATCAGCGAGCGGCCCGTCTCATTGCGCGGGCGGTGGATGCCGACCACGATGGGCGCGTTCGAGTGAGCGTCCGAGATTTTCGAGCCACCCGGATGCGCCGCAATCGCCTCGCGGTCCATGGCAAAGCGGTCCATCGCATAGCCGCGCGATTGCAGCATGCGGTGCAATAGGTCTTGGACGGGATGCTCATGGCCGCGCAGGGATGGCATGCGCACCAGCTCCTGTGTGAAGGCCACTTGGTCGTCAAAGCCGTCGGTGACCGCTTGAACGATACGTTTGCGCAGGTCTGCATCCAGTGCCATGTCGTGTCCTCTCTCGAAAGGTTAAAGCATCGCTTCGATCAGGTAGGGGCCGGGTTCGCGTGCCGCATCCTCGATGGCGCGCATCAGGTCCGCAACATCCTCGACCCGGCGGCCCGGCACGCCCATGCCTTTGGCCAGGGCGACGAAGTCCAGATGGGGCCGGTCGAGGTTCAGCATGTCCAGCGCGTCCTGCCCCGGCTGTGCGCCGACATTGTGCAGCTCGCCCTTGAGGATCTCGTAGCTTTGGTTGGCGAGGATGATCGTGGTCACGTTCGATTCCTCACGGGCCTGCGTCCAGAGACCCTGAATGGTATACATCGCCGATCCGTCACCTTGGATCGTGATGACGGGGCGGTCCGGGCAGGCAATGGCCGCGCCCGCCGATAGCGGGATGCCGATGCCGATGGAACCGCCTGTGAGTGCCAGCCACGAATTGGGCCGTGCCGCGTCGCCCGCCGGAAAGGTCGCGCCGCCGCAGGATACCGCCTCGTCAACGATGATGGCATCTTCGGGTAGGGCGTTGGACAGTGCAGCGGCGATATTTTGCAGCGTGATTGCGCCGGATTGGGGGCGGGCGGGCATTTCTGGGCTTTGGCCCTTGCCGGGCTGCGCGCCGATGCAGTCTGCCAGCGCGGCGACGGCGGCGGGGCCGTCGCCGTCCACGTCGGTCAGCGTGACCTGTACGCAATCTTCGGGCAGCAGCAGGCTGGGCTTGCCGGGATAGGCGAAAAAGGCGACGGGCGGCAGCGTTTCGATCAGGATGGCGCGGGCGTAGGGGGCGAGGCAGGCAATTGCCTCGTTGATGGGATAGGGAACTTTGGCCATCGGTGCGCGGCCCTGTCCCCGCTCGATCCGACGGCTGGACGTGGGCGCGAGGATCTGCGCGCCGGTTTTCTGTGCGATACCTTCCAGCAGGGCGATGGCAGCGACGTCCTCGAGCACGGAATTGCCGACGAGAATCACAGTCTTCTCGCCAGATTCCAGCGCGGCGACGGCATCGTCCAGTGCGCTCAAATCCAGCGGGGCGGGGCCATCGGGCGCGGTCGCGGCGGCCATCTGTCCACCCTCGTCCCAGCCAATATCGGCGGGCGCGATCAGCGTGGCGATACGGCCCGGTTTGCCGGTGGCGACGCGCAGCGCCTCCATCGCGTCGGCGGCAAAGCTGCCCGCATCGGTGCCCGATTTGACCCAGTCGGAAAAGGGCGCGCAGGCCGCTTCGACATCCGCCGACAGGGGCGCGTCGTACTTCTGGTGGCGCAGCGCGTGATCGCCAACGAGGTTGACCATCGGCACCCGCGCCTTGCGCGCGTTGTGCAGGTTCGCCGCCGCATTGGCGAAACCGGGGGCGAGGTGCAGCAGCGTCACCGCAGGCTTGCGCGCCATGCGGGTATACCCATCGGCGGCACCGGTCACGACGCCCTCGAACAGGCCCAAAACGCAATGCATCAGCTTGGTTCGGTCCAGTGCATCGACGAACTGCATCTCGGACGTGCCGGGATTGGCGAAACACACATCGACGCCCGCTGAATGCAGGCTGCGCACGACGCTTTCGGCGCCGTTCATGGTCTTGGGGGCATCACTCATTTCGTCGCCTCGCGGAAGGTGGTGAGAAAGGATTTAGCGTTATCGGCCAGCGACGGGCCAAGGTATCCGCCCTCTTGCACCAGCACTGTGGGAATGTTCAGGGCCGCCAAACGACGCGCCATTTCGGCAAAGCCTTCGGGATAGACCGCGACAGCCGCCAGCGGATCGTCCGCCGCCATGTCAAAGCCCAGCGAGACAACCAGCGCCTCGGCGCCGAAATCCTTGATCGCCGCGATCCCCTTGTCCAGCGCCACCATGACGTCGGCCTCGCTGGCGCCGTGTTCCAGCAGGATGTTGAGGGACTTGCCCGCACCCTCACCCTCGCCAGTTTCGTCCTCGTGGCCGAGATAGAAGGTGGGGTAGGTCGCGGGGTCAGGATGCAGCGAGCAAAAGAATATATCGCCGCGCTCATAGAGGATATCCAGCGAGCCGTTGCCGGTATGCACGTCCACGTCGATCAGCGCGACGCGTCTGAATTTGGACGTCAGGTGGTTTGCAACGACGCAGGCGTTGTTGAAAAAACAGAACCCGTTTGAGCAGTCGCGCATCGCGTGATGTCCCGGCGGTCGGCACAGGGCATAGGCCGCGCGCGCGCCACCCATTACCTCTTCGGCAGCCTCGATGGCGGTCTGGGCGGACCAATAGACGGCCTCCCACGTCCCTTCGGTCAGGGGGGTCGACGTGTCGGTCATCCACCAGCCCATCTGGCCATGGATATCCTTTGGCTCTTTGCCACGGCGCAGGCCGGGATGCATGGTAGGGATGGCCAGTGCCTCGGTCCCGGCGCTCTCGACAAAGCGGGCGTGGGCGTCGGGCAGGAAATCGACGTAGTCCGGATTATGCACGGCTTTGACCGGGTCCAGGCCGTGATCGCGCGGTTTGGCGATCTCAAAGCCTTCGCCAGCCAGCATGTCGCGCAGGATTTCCGCCCTCTGCGGCTGTTCCTGATGGGGCATCGCAGCACCGCGACGGAAATAGAACGTCGGCGCGTGACGCAACTGGCGTTCGTCAAAGAAGGCTTTCATCGCGGTTCCTTTCGCATGGTGCGTACATGGCGTGTGCAGATATCCCGCCAGTTGTGAGCCGCGCGCGCCGCGCCGTCAACATTGCCGCGCTGACCATTGCAAATTTGATTTGCCGGATCAATGATGATGATGCATGATGCATCAAAATCAGGGATGCGGATGAAAGAAATAAGAACGGAATCGTTGGGCAGCGCCATATACGATCGGATCAGTCAGGATCTGGTCAGCGGCAAGCTGCGCCCTGACCAGAAGGTGACGATTCGTGGTCTTGCCGAGGCGCTGGGGACCAGTTCGACCCCCGTGCGCGACGCCGTGCAGCGCCTCTTGCAGGACAACGCGCTGGAACAACGCACATTGCGCGACGTGCGCGTGCCGGTGCCGACAGTCGAGCAATATCTGGAAATCGCAGCCCTGCGCGCCGAGCTTGAGGGAATGGCCGCCGCAGAGGCCGCGCGCATTGCCAGCGAGCAGGACATCGCCCGTCTGCGCCGCATCATCGCCCGCAACGAAGAGGCGATAGCGGCCGCGCGCTGGACCCGCGCCGCCGAGCTGAACCAGAAGTTTCATTTTGCGCTGGCCGAGGTCGCGCAAATGCCCATCCTGCTTGAGACCCTTACACGGCTATGGCTGCGCATGGGGCCGCTGATCGCGGGCTATTACAGCCGCGCTAAGCAGGACATGGTGCAGCGGCATCACGCGGTCGTCGCCGCGTGCGAGGCGCGCGAGCCCGAAACCGCCCGCGCGCAGATTCGCGTCGATATCGACGAGGCAAAAGACGGAATAGCCGAATATATTGCCTCTTTCGGTGAGAATGGCGGGCCAAGGGCCGGGTCCGCCGCATGAATGGTGGAAATTGACACTCATTCAGGTAATCTGGTTCAAAATAGAAACGTTAAGACAACAACCAACGGGGAAAATAGAAAATGCTTCGACCTATTAAATTTGCCGCCGCCGCCCTGGCGCTGGCCCTCGCAGGCCCCCTGGCCGCGCAGGACGGCGAGCCGCAATCAGGCGGCACGCTGAACGTGGTCATCCAGCCCGAGCCGCCGGGACTGATGATCGGTCTGATCCAGAATGGCCCGACCCAGATGGTCGCGGGCGACATCTATGAAAGCCTGCTGCGCTACGACCACGATCTCACCCCGAACGGTCAGTTGGCCACGTCGTGGGAGATTTCCGAAGACGGCAAAACCTATACATTCAAGCTGCGCGAAGGCGTCAAATTCCATGACGGCGAGGATTTCACGTCCGAAGATGTCAAGTTCTCGATGGACGTCTTCCTGCGTGAATCCCATTCGCGGATGCGCACCTATATGGAGCATGTCGAAAGCATCGACACGCCCGACGATCTGACGGTTGTTTTCAACCTGAAACAGCCCTTCGGCCCCTTTATTGGCATTTTTGAGCCAGGCACGGCGCCGATGATCCCCAAGCACATTTATGAAGGCACGGATTTCGCCAACAACCCGGCGAACAATACGCCCATCGGCACCGGCCCCTTCAAGTTTGATGAATGGTCAAGGGGCAGCTTTATCCATCTGGTCAAGAACGACGACTATTACATGGAGGGCAAGCCCTATGTCGACGACATCTATTACCATGTGATCCCTGACGCCGCCTCGCGCGCCGTTGCGTATGAGACCGGCAAGGTCGACGTGCTGCCCGGCGGTTCGATCGAGAATTTCGATGTGCCGCGTGTGCGCGAAATGGAGAACACCTGCATCACCGACAAAGGTTGGGAATATTTCGGCCCGCTGTCGTGGATCTGGATCAACAATGACAACAAGCCGTTGGACGACGTCAAGGTGCGTCAGGCCATGATGCATGCCATCGACCGCGACTTTGCCAAGGATGCGCTGTGGAATGGTCTGGGCAAGGTCGCGACCGGCCCGCTGTCGTCCTCGACCCGATTCTGGGACGGTGACACGCCGGACATCTCTTATGACCCGGAAAAGGCCAAGGCACTGCTGGCCGAGTCCAGCTATGGCGGCGAAACGATCCGCCTGCTGGGTCTGCCTTACGGCGAAACGTGGCAGCGCTGGGCCGAAGCGGTCAAACAGAACCTGACCGAGATCGGCATGACCGTCGACATCGTGCCCTCGGACGTGGCCGGCTGGAACCAGAAGGTCAGTGATCGCGACTTTGATCTCGCGTTTACCTACCTCTACCAATATGGCGATCCCGCCCTTGGCGTGTCGCGGACATACATGGGTGACAACGCTGCTCCCGGCTCGCCCTGGAATAACGTGGCAAACTATCAGAACGCCGAAACGGACAAGATGTTCGACGAAGCGGCTCTGATGGCGAACCCCGAGGATCGCAAGGCAGCCTACAAGAAGATCCAGGATCAGATCGTTTCGGACGTGCCGAACCTCTGGCTGCTGGAGCTGGGCTTTCCGACCATCTATCGCTGCAACATCAAGAATCCGGTCAACACCGCGTTTGGCGTCAATGACGGCTTCCGCGATGTGTGGATCGACCAGAAGTAAGGGCAATCGTCCAATGGTGCGGGCCGCTGCGGTGGCCCGCACCCACCAAACAGCAAGAACAGGGCAGGTCGAGTGGTACGTTTCATTCTGGGCAGACTGGTCAAGGCGGTGTTTATCCTGCTGGCCATCCTTGTCTTTAACTTCCTGCTGATTCATGCCGCGCCGGGTGATCCCGCCGCCGTCATGGCAGGCGAAGCAGGCGCGGCGGACGAGAAATTCCTCGCCGATCTGCGCGCGCGCTTCGGCCTTGATCAGCCGCTTTATGTCCAGCTCTGGATCTATATCAAAGGTGCCGTTCAGCTGGACCTTGGCTATTCCTTTCGCCAGCAGATGCCAGTGGCCGAATTGATCGGCGACCGCCTGCCTGCGACGCTGCTTTTGACCGGCGTGGCGTTCATCCTGTCGCTGGTGCTGGGCGTTATCGCGGGTGTCGCCGCCTCGGCCCGTCAGGGCAGCTGGGGCGATACGATCATCTCGACCCTCGCGCTGCTGTTCTATGCAACGCCCCTCTTCTGGGTCGCGCTGATGGCGGCACTGGTATTTTCGGTTTGGCTGGGCTGGCTGCCCGGCTTTGGCTATTCGACCATCGGAGCAGGTTATACCGGCATGGCGCATGTGCTGGACGTGGCCAAGCATCTGATACTGCCCGCCTCGACCCTCGGGCTGTTCTTTATGGCGATCTACATGCGCATGACGCGGGCCTCAATGCTGGAGGTCAGCCGCCTCGATTTCGTCAAGACTGCCCGCGCTAAGGGGCTGAAGCGCAGCGTGATCCAGCGCCGCCATATCCTGCGCAATGCATTGCTGCCGGTGATCACGCTGGCAGGCCTGCAAGCGGGCCAGATATTCGGCGGGGCCATCCTTACCGAGACGGTGTTCGCGTGGCCCGGCATCGGGCGGCTGATGTTCGAGGCGATCAACCAGCGGGACTATAACGTGATCCTCGGCGTCTTTTATATCTCGGCCGCGATGGTGCTGCTGTTCAACCTCATCACCGATGTCGTCTATGTCATCGTTGATCCGCGGATAAGGCTGACAGCATGAAGGATTTCTGGAAACGCTACCGCTATAACCGCGGCGCGGTCATCGGGCTGTTCATTCTGGCCCTCGTGATCCTCGCCGCCATCCTTGCACCCATCATTTTCCCGCAAAGCCCGTGGAAGATGGTGCAGCGCCCATTCCTGCCGCCGTTCACCCAGGACGGTTTGCTGCTGGGCACCGATGCGCTGGGGCGCGACGTGATGTCGGGCCTTGCGCATGGTGCCTATGTCAGCCTGCTTGTCGGGTTGGTCTCGACCATCGTGGCGCTGGCTATCGGGGTGCCTGTGGGCGCGATGGCCGGGTATTTCGCCGGGCGGACGGATGACGCGCTGATGCGCTTTACCGAGTTCTTTCAGACGATCCCCAGCTTTGCGCTGGCCATCGTCTTGCTCGCGATCTTTCAGCCCAGCCTGACCTTCGTCATCATCGCCATCGCGGTGGTCAGTTGGCCGCCGGTCGCGCGCCTTGTGCGCGGCGAGGTGCTAAGCTTGCGCACCCGCGAGTTCGTCGAGGCGGCAACGCTGTCAGGCCTTGGCAATACACAGATCATCATGCGACACATCCTGCCCAACGCGTTACCGCCGATTATCGTGCTGGCCTCGCTGATGGTGGCGCAGGCGATCCTGTTGGAAAGCTCGCTGTCGTTCCTTGGTCTTGGTGATCCCAATATCATGTCATGGGGTTACATGATCGGTGCTGCGCGCACCGTGATCCGCACCGCATGGTGGCTGTCTTTCTTGCCCGGCATGGCGATCCTGCTGACCGTGCTGGCGCTGAACCTGATCGGCGAAGGCCTGAACGACGCGCTCAATCCGCGCCTGACAAGGAAATCTGAATGACCCTGCTCAGTATCCGCGACCTTGCCGTCGCCCTGCCCGTTGGGGCCGACCGGCTCTATGCGGCCAAGGATATAAACTTCGACCTCGCCGCCGGCGAGATCCTGTGCATCGTGGGCGAATCCGGGTCGGGCAAATCCATGTCGGCCAATGCGGTCATGGGCCTTCTGCCGCAAGGGGTGGAGCCGGTGAAAGGCTCGATCACCTTCGATGGTCGCGAGATCCTCGGCCTGTCCGAGAAGGAGATGTTAAAGCTGCGCGGCAGCCGCATTTCGATGATCTTTCAGGAGCCTCTGAGCGCGCTTAACCCCCTGATGCGTGTCGGTGCGCAAATCGCCGAAGTGTTTGAGGCGCATGGCGCGCTCAAGGGACCTGAGCGGCGCGCGCGTGCGCTGCAACTGCTGGACGAGGTCGGCATCCCCGACCCCTCAGCCGCGATCCGCGCCTACCCTTTCCAACTGTCCGGCGGACAGCGCCAGCGCGTGATGATCGCGATGGCCCTCGCATTGGAGCCCGACATCCTGATCGCGGACGAGCCGACGACGGCGCTAGACGTGACCACGCAGGCCCAGATCCTGGAACTGATCGAAAACCTGCGCCAATCGCGCGGTATGGCCGTCATATTCATCACGCACGACTTTGGCGTCGTGGCGGATATCGCGGACCGCGTTATCGTCATGCAGACCGGTGAGATCGTGGAATCCGGAACGGCAGATGAGGTGCTGCTGAAACCAAAGCATCCCTATACCCGCGCGCTGATCGACGCGATCCCGCGCCTCACCCGCCGTAAGGAGGCCGCTGAGCAGACGCGCGAGCCGATCCTGACCGTCGAAGGCCTGAACAAGACTTTTTCCACCGGGTCCGGCACGCTCTTTGGCAAGCGGCGTGTGGTCAAGGCGGTGCAGGACGTCAGTTTTCAGCTTTATGCGGGCGA
The DNA here is from genome assembly GCF_035599575.1 of Roseovarius sp. Pro17. NCBI lineage: Bacteria > Pseudomonadati > Pseudomonadota > Alphaproteobacteria > Rhodobacterales > Roseobacteraceae > Roseovarius > Roseovarius sp. Pro17. The sequence goes on along the minus strand of NZ_CP141179.1, from coordinate 3,618,350 downwards.
GACGATCGGCATCGTGGGCGAGAGTGGCTCGGGGAAATCGACGGTTGGCCGCTGCATTGTGCGCCTGCTCGATCCTAACGGGGGCCGCGTGATGGTCGATGGCGCAGATATTGCACATATGTCCGGGTCCGAGCTGCGCAATAAGCGGCGCAAGTTGCAGATGATCTTTCAAGATCCCTACTCGTCGCTCAATCCGCGCGCGCGGGTTTCGCGCATCCTGACCGAAGGGCTGATGGCCTATGGCACGTCCAAGGCGGACGCGTTGACCAGAGCGCGTGAGCTCTTGGAATTGGTCGGGCTGGATGCGTCGGCGATGAACCGGTTTCCGCATGAATTTTCAGGTGGGCAACGCCAACGGATCGGCATTGCCCGCGCGCTGGCGCTGGACCCCAAGATCATCATCGCGGACGAAGCAGTGTCGGCGCTAGATGTGTCCATTCAGGCCCAGGTTCTGGACCTTTTGGCCGATCTCAAGACGCGGCTGGACCTGTCCATGCTGTTCATCACGCATGACCTGCGTGTGGCCGCGCGCATTTGTGACCGCATCATCGTGATGCAAAAGGGCAAAATCGTCGAGGCAGGCCCTGCGGGCAAGGTGCTGCACGATCCGGATACCGAATATACCCGCAGCCTGCTGGCCGCAATTCCGGGGCAGGAATATGAGCGCGCGCTAGCTGAGGCAGAGTAGGTGCTTTGCCTTGGTGGTCGGCTGAACTAAGCTGACGCGGCACATTTAGCTGGGAGCTGTGCCATTTCCATCTTCGCCCCTTTATGCGCGACCTTGATCGTTGGTTTTGCCCGCGCCATTACCGCTGTGCGCGGCATCTGGGCCGGGGTCGATCCGGTGCCAGTGCAGCGCATCTATTACGCCAATCATGCCAGCCACGGTGATTTCGTTCTGGTCTGGACCGTGCTGCCCCGCGCGTTGCGCCGCCGAACGCGGCCTGTTGCCGGGTCGGATTACTGGCTGACGTCCAAGTTAAAGGCGTTCATCGGACGCGAGGTTTTCAATGCCGTGCTGATCGACCGCAACCCCGAGACGCGTCAGGGCGATCCGGTTGAGACCATGAGCAGTGCGCTGGCTGGCGGCGACAGCCTGATCCTGTTTCCCGAAGGGACGCGCAACACCGGCGATGCCGCGCTGCTGGCGTTCAAATCCGGCCTCTATCATCTGGCGGCTGCGAACCCCGCAATCGACATGGTTCCGGTCTGGATCGCGAACCTCAACCGTGTCATGCCAAAGGGCGCACTGGTGCCGATCCCGCTGATTTGCACCGTGACTTTCGGCGCGCCGATCCGGCTGGAGAGTGGCGAGGACAAGGGTGATTTTCTGGCGCGCGCGCAAACTGCGCTGCGCGAACTGGGACCGGATGAAAGGGACTGACATGGACACACATTTCGCGATCCTGCTGGGATGCGTTCTGGCCGTGCTGCTGGCGGCAACCGTCGCTGGCCAGATTTTGAAACGGCGTGCCGGGCCGGATGATCTGACCATCCAGAACCTCACCGCGCGGATCAATGCGTGGTGGGTCATGGCCGCCGTCATCGCGCTGGCCTTTGTTGCCGGACGGACCGGGGTGGTGATCCTCTTTGCGCTCTGTTCCTTTGCGGCGCTGCGCGAATTCCTGACGCTGACCAATACCAAGGCGGCCGATCACTGGGCGCTGGTCGCCGCCGTTTTCGTCGTGCTGCCGGTGCAATACATATCGGTGGGGATGGGCTGGTATGGGTTCTATTCCATCTTTATCCCGGTATATGCGTTCCTCTTCATGCCGATCCTGTCGGCGATGCGCGGGCAGACGGATAACTTCCTCATCCGCGTGTCCGAGGCGCAATGGGCGTTGATGATCGCCGTCTTTTGCGTCTCACACGTGCCGGCGCTGCTTAGCCTACAGATTCCCGGTTACGAGGGGCGTGGGTTATTCCTGATCTTTTTCCTGATCGTCGTCGTGCAGTTCAGCGACGTGATGCAATATGTCTGGGGCAAGATGCTGGGGCGGCGCAAGATCGCGCCGAACCTTTCGCCCTCCAAAACGCTGGAGGGTCTGGTGGGTGGTGTGCTTAGCGCCAGCCTGCTGGGTGCGGCGCTGTTTTGGATCACACCGTTCAGCGTCGTGCAGGCCTTTGGCATCTCGCTGGTCATCACGCTCATGGGATTTTTCGGCGGGCTGGTCATGTCGGCCATTAAACGTGACCGGGGCGTCAAGGATTGGGGCCACCTGATCGCTGGGCATGGCGGATTTATCGATCGGCTGGATTCGGTGATCTTTTCCGCGCCGATCTTCTTCCACATCGTGCGCTTTTATTGGGACGTTCATTGAGCTTTGCGCGGCTGGCCACCAGCACGCCGGTGCATGTCGCCTGCGGGTTCGCGGCGATGGGCGGCTGGGCGATTTACGCCAACGCTGCACATGGGGTGCGCGCCGCCTTGCTGGCGGGGCTGGTGCAGGGCGCGATATCAGGCGCGCTGACGCTGGGGCTGAAGCGGTCGGTCGACTGGATGCGCCCGCGGATGCGTGGCTTTCTGGCTTATGTCGCACCACCGCTGATCGCGGGTATATGCTCGGCTATGCTGCTGATCCTTGGGCATGGTTTGTCCGGCACGCCCGAGATTTGGATGACCATTGCCGTGCCGCTGATCGTCTCGTTCAGCTATATCTTTGCATACAATATCCTGCGCCAGCGCAGAGCCGAAAGGATACGCGATGCCTGACCTCAAGAACCGCCGCCCCCTCAACAGTCGCGACACGAAATGGGCCGCGCGCATCACGCGCGCGCTGGCCGCGCGCGGGGCGACGCCCAACGGCATATCGCAGGCCAGCATGGGTGCGGCGGCGGTCGCCGGGTTGGCGTTTTGGGCACTGGCGGCGACGTCTGGCGGGGTATGGACCGCATTGTTGCTAATCGTCGGGGCGCTCTGCTGTCAGCTGCGGCTGCTGTGCAACCTCTTTGACGGGATGGTCGCGGTCGAGGCGGGGCGCGCCGCGCCAGACGGGCCGCTCTGGAACGAGTTTCCGGATCGGATTTCGGACATTCTCATTTTCGCCGGTATCGGCCTTGGTGTCGGCTTGCCTGCGCTGGGGCTGGCGGCTGCGGTAATGGCGGTGCTGACCACCTACACGCGCGAACTGGGCGCGGGGATCGGCCTTGCGCCCAACTTTTGTGGCCCGATGGCCAAGCAGCACCGCATGGCCGTCGTAACACTGGCTGCGATCCTCGCGCTGTTCGAGACGGCGATTGTACCGATGGGAACGTCGCTGACCGTGGCGCTGTGGCTGATTGCGCTGGGCGCAGGGGTGACGGCGTTGCGCCGCGCATGGCGTATTCGCGAGGCACTGCTGGCGCGAGGCTGATCAGGCGCTGCGCGCGGGGGCGACGGCGCAAAACGCCTCAATCATGCGCGACGCGCGCCTTTCGCGCAGGAAGGCCAGATAATACTGCGTGACGACCGACGCATCCGTTATCGGGATGGCGCGCAGGTTGGGGTGCGCGACGAATTCGAAATCCGCGACAAACCCAATGCCCAGCCCTTGCTCGACCGCCTTCCACACGCCTTCGCGGCTGCCAATGTCGAGGACCGCGTCGATGGTCACGCCATGCTTGTGCAGGGCCATTTGTATAGCGGTGCGGGTGGTTGATCCGATTTCGCGTTGAATGACGGACTGACCCTCCAACTCAGTTATCGCGACGCTATCCCGGTCAAAGAACGGGTGCATTGAATTCACGAACACCACGACCTCATGCGTGCTGTAGGGCAGGGTGACGACGCGGTCGTCGGCAGGCAATTCGGCGATCAACCCGACATCGGCCTCAAAGGACAGCAGCCTGTCAAAGCTTTGGCGGGAATTGCCAAACGTCACTGCGACGTCGATAGCGGGGTAGCGTGCCTTGAACGCGACCACTACGTCGATGGCATGGAACGGCCCGACCGCCGCAATGATCAGCGAGCCGGATTCAAGCCCCTTGAACGCGTTCAGCAGTTCTTCGGCCTCGCTTTCGCATTGGTTCAGGCGCAGCGTGGTCTGGAACAGCTCGCGCCCCTCGGGTGTCAGGCGGATATCGCGGCCCTGCCGGATAAAAAGCGGCGTGCGATAGCGCGTCTCCAACGCCTTGACCTGAGTGGACAGGGTCGGCTGGCTGATGTTCAGCGCCCGCGCGGCAGCGGAAAATCCGCCATGTTGCGCAACGGCATGAAAGGATCGCAGGGCAGTTGAAAGCATAGAGTCACTCTATAGTCGGAATATATATAATCAATTGGATATATGGATGATGTGCGGCCATGCTGGTGCGGTTCCACCTCTGGAAATACCAATGCAGGACCTGCCGCGAATGTGGGAATATCAAAACCCAGTCAGAATCGTCTTTGGCAGCGGAGCGTTTGCAACAGCCGCGTCCGCTCTGGCGGGGCGCAGCTATGCGTTGGTGACCTATCCGGGCGCGCCGTTCGATGCGTGGGTCGGGCAGTTGGCGGATGAGGCGGGGCGGGCGCAACTAATCGTAGACGACGTTGCGCCCAATCCGGATTACCTACTGCTGGCGGATCAATGCGCCCGCTTTGCCAAAGTGCCTGAGGTGATCGTGGCGCTGGGTGGCGGATCGGTGATCGATTCCGCCAAAGTCTTTGCCGCTGCCGCCGGTGATTTTGCCAAGGTGCGCCGCCATCTTGAGACCGGCGATGCAGGCGAGCCGCTGGGTGCCATTCCAATTATCGCCATCCCGACGACCGCTGGCACGGGCAGCGAAGTGACCTGCTGGGCCACAGTCTGGGATGCTGAGGGCGGGCGCAAATTATCGCTCGCGCAAGGCAACCTTTATCCTGAGGTGGCGCTGGTCGATCCGGGCCTAATGATGGGCAAGCCGCGCGCCCTGACGCTGGCCACGGGCCTCGACGCGCTGTCGCACGCGCTGGAGAGTATCTGGAACGTCAACGCAAACCCGGTGTCGGCGCGTCACGCGGTAGCGGCTGCCAAGGTGCTCTTGCGCGATCTGCCACCACTGCTGGGCGATCTGGGCAATGCCGAACTGCGCAGCAAGGTGGCCGAGGCGTCGCTGAACGCGGGCCTTGCGTTCAGCAATACCAAGACCGCGATTGCGCATAACCTGTCCTATCCCATCACGCTGGGTTGGGGCGTGCAGCACGGTATCGCCTGCTCGTTCACGCTGCCTACCGTTCTGGCGTCTGTCACAGGCATCGGTGGTTTTCGCGAGGAAGCGCTGTGCGAGATTTTTGGCGCTGATCTGGAGACAGGCGCGCAGGATCTGTCGGCGTTTCTAGACGCAGTCGGCGTTGCCACCCGGTGGGCCGACTACGGCATCGCGCCGGATGCGCGCAGCGGAATCGTCGATCAGGCATTCGCCGGTGAGCGGGGTCGCAATTTCGTCGGCACCAAGGAGCGGTTCGTCGAGGCGGCGGGCCGATTGGGTGTCATGCAAATGTCATCCGCGTGAACGATAAGATCAAATAAACAAAAAACCATAATCTAAGGGAGGAAGACCATGACTATCCGGACCACATCCAATTCTGTAATCGGCGGCGCATTGATCGCCGCATTCGGCGTGCTGGGTGCCGCCCACGCGCAGGAGTGCAAGAACCCCGACGTTCTGCGCTTTTCGATGATCCCGACCGAGGAAACCACGCAGGAGTTGTCGCTATATCAGCCGCTGGTCAACCAGCTGAAGGAAGCGACCGGCAAGCCCATCGAATTCTATCTGCCCACGTCCTACGCGTCGGTCGTCGAGGCGATGCTGGGCGGGTTCGTCGATATCGGGATGCACGGCCCCTATTCCTACGTCATCGCCCGCGAGAAGGATCCGAACCTCAAGGTCGTGGCCACCTACGCCAAACACAAGGGCCATTTCCAAGAGGAAGGGCCGGGATACAAGGCCGTACTCGTGGCGCGCGCCGACTCGGGCTATGCCAGCATCGATGACCTGAAAGGCACCGTTATCGGCCTGACTGATCCCGCCAGCACGTCGGGCAACCTGTTGCCGCGGGTCGGCTTTACCAAGGTGATCGGCATGGACCTTGAGGATTATTTTAGCCGCGTAGTTTATACTGGCGGGCATGATTTGTCGGCGGTCGCGGTGATCGAGGGGCAGGTCGATGCGGCCTTTGTCGCGACGCACAGGCTGGACAACGTGATCGACCGGGATATCGCCAAGATGGAGGACTACACTGTGCTGTGGTCGTCACCAGTGATCCCGCAGGATCCGTTCGTCGTGAACGGCCAGCTCTGTGATGAGATCGTCGAGCAGATCACCAACGCGTTCCTGACTCTCAACGAGAACGATGAAGGGCAGAAGTATCTGGAAAACGTCAACGCCAGTAAGTTCGTGGCGATGCAGGATTCCGATTATGACATCATCCGCGAACTAAAAGCGGCCAAGGACGCCAAGTAAGCGAATCCGTAAACCGACACATGCCTTCGTCCCTTTCAGCGGAGAAGGCATGTGCAGGGAAAGGAAGACGATGTCCGTCCTGTCCGTCAAGAACCTAAAGGTGCGTTACAGCGCCAAGGGCCCCGAGATCCTCAAGGGGATTGATTTCGAGGTGGCGAGTGACGATTTCCTTGCCATCATCGGCCCCAGCGGCGCGGGCAAGTCCACGCTGATCCGCTGCGTCAATCGTCTGGTCGAGCCTACGGATGGCCAGATCATCCTGCTGGGCCAAGATGTGCGCGCCCTCAATGCCCGCCAGTTGCGTGGGCTGCGGCGCAATGTCGGCATGATCTTTCAGGAGTTCAATCTGATCAACCGCATGTCGGTGATGGATAACGTGCTGTCGGGTCGTCTGGGCTATATCGGCAACATCCGTAGCCTGTTTCGTCATTTCCCGAAAAAGGACATCACGCAGGCGCTGGATTACCTCGACCGGGTCGGTCTGTCGGACCACATAAACAAGCGCGCGGACGAGCTGTCGGGCGGCCAGCGCCAGCGTGTCGGCATCGCGCGCGCGCTGATGCAGCAGCCCAAGCTGCTATTGCTGGATGAGCCCACATCGGCGCTGGATCCCAAGATCTCGCGCGAGGTGATGGCGCTAATCATGAGCATCGCCAAGGAGCTGGGCGTGCCTGCGCTGTGCAATATCCATGACGTGACGCTGGCCAAGGAGTTCTGCAACCGGATCATAGGCCTTCAGGACGGGGTCAAGAAATTCGACGGCGAGACGCGTGATTTGCGCGACGCCGATCTCCAGCAGATATATGCGATGGAGGTTTTGTGAGCATGTCCGCCGCTTCCGCTCATGCCTATCAGATCGGGCTGCGTCGCAAGCGTCAGCTGAAACTTGCGCTGGCTTGGGGTCTTTTTGTGCTATTTGCCGCGTGGTGCGCGCATGGCACGATCATCGCCGATACGGACTGGTCGCGCATCGGCGGACGCAACGGTGTATTTGCCTCGCTGTCGCGGTATTTCACCATCGATTGGGGCCTGCTGCCCGAGTTGGTCCGGCCGACCATCGAGACGCTGATGATGGCGTCGGTCGGCACGGTCCTTGGCTGCGTTTTTTCCCTGCCGGTCGCGTGGCTGGGTGCTGCGAACGTGACCCCCAGCAAGATGATCCTCTATCCCATTGGCCGTTTTCTCATGGTGCTCAGCCGGTCGGTGCATGAGATCGTCTGGGCGCTGATCTTTGTCAGCGCCGTGGGCCTCGGGGCGCTGCCGGGAATTCTGGCCATCGCCATGCGCTCGGTCGGGTTCATCTCAAAAATCACAGCGGAGGCGATCGAGAATATCGAGGCCGGGCCAGTCGAGGCGATCCGCGCCACTGGCGGCACTGAATTTCAGGTGATGTACTACGGCATCCTGCCACAGATTTATCCGGTGGTTCTGGCCACCATCATCTTTGAGTGGGACATTAATATTCGCCGTTCAGCTGTCATGGGGCTGGTCGGCGCTGGCGGCTTGGGGTTGCTTTTCTTTCGCCAGATGAGCCGGTTCAACTATGGCGGTGTCACCATGGTGCTCTTGGCGATCCTGCTGCTGATCGTCGTGGGCGAGGTGATCTCGCATTATCTGCGCAAGGCGGTGATCTGACATGGCCGAGCAGGACACCACAGCACCGCGCCACACATGGTCGCGCTACAGCTATCCCGGCAGCATCTGGCGCTTTGGCGCGCTGCTGTTGGTGATCGTGTTTCTCGCGTATTCGATGTATTTTCTAAAGGTCGATCCAGTGCTGATGATCAGCGCCCTGGGCCGCCTCATCGGGGTGGTGATCGACCGGTTCTATCCGCCCGATCTGGCCTATATCGCCGACCGGGGGTATTTGGCCTCGGTCCTCGCGACATTGCAGATGTCATTCCTAGGCGGCGTGCTGGGGGTGTTTCTGGCTATACCGCTCGCGTGGTTTTCGGCCTGGAACGTGACGCCGAACCGGATCATCCTTTTCCCGCTGGGACGGCTGGGCGTCATTTCCTGCCGCGCCATCCACGAGATGATCTGGACCATCCTTTTCGTGTCGATCATCGGCTTTGGGATGTTGGCAGGGGTGTCGGCGTTGACGATGTTCTGCATTGGTTTCGCTGGCAAGCTCTTCGCGGATGAGATCGAAGCCATCGAAATGGGCCCGGTTGAGGCAATGCGCGCCGCCGGGGCCAATCCGTTTCGGGTGCTGGTCTTTGCCGTGGTGCCGCAGGTGCGCGTCGCGTTCACCGGCATCGCGATCTACACTTGGGACGTCGCGTTTCGCGCGGCGACGGTTGTCGGATTTTTCGGCGGCGGCGGTATGGGATGGTATCTGAAACGGAACGTGCAGCAGCTGGAAAACCTGCGCGTCGGCGCGATCATCCTGTCGATCATCGCCATGGTTTTGATCGCCGAGTTTCTATCCGGTTGGCTGCGCCGCGCCGTCGATAGGTCGCAATAACAGCGCGGGATCTGCGCACGGTTCGCAGATTCGCCAGCTATGCTGGAGCGACGGCTATCAGCGATGCATTCTTGCGGCGAAGCCGGCGTTGTTGGTCGGTCCAGAATGCCCCGGAAAGTCAGATTAGATTATTATTAACAATGACTTAATTTTCCCAAGACGCGATTGAAAATTGGATCGGGAATTCCACACTCAATTTATACGAGTTTTTCTGCTAAAGTACTCCCACAGGGATATTTGGCCGAGTCTTTTGAGGCGATCCCAAAGGCTTATTATCGTAGTGGGTGCGTTAGATTTTAGGCGCCCGGATTTGGACTGGAAAGTCATATGACAAGCCGGCGTTTCATGTTGGGTGGCTTGGGGGGGGTGATGCTCTCCAGTAATCTGGGCGGCTGCTATGCTGCCGAGCCGGGGCTTCGGCCCGATCTGACGGACGGTGCTATCGACATCCACACCCATTTCTTCAATGGCCGTGACGTTCCCGCAATCGGATTTCTGCAACAGACATTCCTGCGTGATCCTCATGCCAATGCTGATCCCGACATGATCAGCACTGCGTTTCTGAAGCTGCTAAAGACCATTTTGCTGATTGGTACGCCCACGGCAAAACACGAGCTTGCCATTGTGAGGGGTGGCGCGCCGATCGCGCCGCCGGACATAATTGAGCGGCGGGATCAGGAAAACGTCGCCATCGCCCTTTCCGAATATGCCGCCGGGGCTGTGCCGGACCCAGCGGGATTGAGGGTCACCCCCTCGGACGAAAGCCGAATTCTCGACCGGATCGCGCAGGAAGTGGATCAGGTATCGCTGCGCACGGGGTTGCTGACACCCCGCCAGCAGGCCCGGACCTTGGCGGACGAAATCTATGCCAAGGGGGCACCCGGCGCGTTAACCCGTGGCACGCAACAGGAGTACCGCCACGTCTCGCCATTCCTGCAGTCGATCCGCTGGGCTGGGCTGTTGACGCGTGGGCGCCGCGATATCCTTGCAGAAATGCAAAGATTGTATGGCGGCAAAACGGGGGTTCGGGTGTTTTCGCCGTCCATCGTCGATTTCACCTATTGGTTCAAAACCACAGAAAACGATGTGGAATCAGTGGCGGATCAGATCGAGGTCGTATCGGCCATTGTCAAAGGGTACCAGAATGCGCTGGTGCTGCCCTTTGCCCCGTTCTGCCCCCTGCGCGCGGCCCTTGAAAGAGAGGCCCATCCAGACTGGGATTCCCTGCGCAACGTGAAGCAAGCCATTCGGAATCTAGGCTTTGCCGGGGTCAAGATTTACCCACCCATGGGGTTCAAGCCCATCGGAAATGACGCCGACGTGTCAAAATGGGCCAGACGCGCACCGAAAGGTGGCGGCCCCGCCCTCGACCGTGAGCTGGAGCGCCTTTATGCGTGGTGTGTCCAGAACGGGGTTCCGATTAAGGCCCACGCCACGAATTCGATGGGTGCTGGCGCTGATACCGGACGGTTTGCCGCACCCGAGGAATGGCGCAACGTCCTGTCGCGCCCTGAATTCAAAGAGCTGCGGGTGAACCTAGCCCATTTCGGTCGCTTTATGGAGACGGCGCCCGACGCCGGGAAACCAGCCGAGCAGGACTGGGAGGAAACCATTGCCGGGATGATCGAGGATTTCCCGGGACTCTATTTCGATCTCGGCTACTGGCCGGTTGCGACCGAGCCGAACAGCGCGGATCGCGCGCGAGTGATGACGCGGATGCGCGAGATGATCGCGCGTGTGCCACTGGTTGCGGAACGCATGATGTATGGGTCGGACTGGTCGATGACTGGCCGCGTTCCCGGACATCAGGCCTATTCGGCCAGAGTTCTGGAATCACTGGGGGAATTGGGGTTTTCGGGGGATCGCTTGCAAGCCGTGATGGGCGGAAACGCCGCCAGATACCTCGGCCTGACCGGGACAGCTGTCCAGCACGCGAGGCTCGCCACGTTTTTCGCGGGCCACCCCATTTTCGAGGAGCTGTTTTCGTCCTGACGACATAACTGGAGGATCGACTATGAGACATGTCTTGGTTGCCGTATTCACTGCGAGCGCAATGATGTCACCTTGCTATGCACAGGAACTCGACCCCAATGACGCCAACGAAGCCTTGGGGCAACTTGCCGAGGCGGCACGCGAAAACGTAAGCAGCATGAGTTTCGAAGAATTCCGCGACAGCACGCCATTTGTCGAAGAAACCGGAAAATATTACGTCAATGGTGACACCCCGATCCGCAATGAAAAGCTGCTGCACGAATTTTGGCTGCGTAACGTGGCTAACGCGCCGCCGATTCCAGCGGGCGAGGTGCCGGAATTTGCCATCATCACGGTTGGCGGGCTGGACCAGATCTGGACGGTCAGACAACGCCATGCGCTGACCTACTGTGTCAGCACAGCATTCGGCAGCCGCCACGGCAGCGTCGTCGCCGAGATGGAGGCGGCGACCGCAGCATGGGAGGCGGTCGCCGATCTGCAATTCCATTATATCCAGTCCGAGGATCAGACGTGCGACACGTCGAATGACCGCGTGTTGTTTGATGTGCGCCCAGTGAACGCAAACGGCACGTTTCTTGCCGCGGCATTCTTTCCCAATGATCCGCGGCCCGAGCGCAGTGTGGTGATCGATGCGTCGTCGTTTGACCTTGATCCCAATCAGGCACTGACCCTGCGCGGCATCCTGCGCCATGAACTGGGTCATGTCCTTGGCGGGCGGCACGAACACACGCGGCCAGAGGCAGGCACTTGCTTTGAGGATCAGGACTGGCGTGGGGTCACTGACTATGATGCGTTTTCGGTAATGCACTACCCGCAGTGCAACGGTCTGGGGGATTGGACCCTGCGACTAACCGAATCTGACAAGAACGGCATCGCCTGTATCTATGGCGCGGCTGCGGGGTTCAGCATCGATACGGCGATCTGCGAACCTGCCTCAGGTGTCGATGTGGCGACGCGCGAAGAGTTCGGCCCGTTTGAGTTGTCTGCCGGTGACATCGTGTCGATTGGCAGCTTTCCGGTGGTGCCGGGGACATCTTTCCGCGCCGAGATGACAGGTGAGGGGGATCCGGATCTCTATGTGCGCTTTGATGGTCCGGTCACAATCGCTGGTTACGACTGTCGACCCTACACGGCAGGTGCGGTTGAGGAATGCGTCATCGATGTGCCCGCTGACAAGTCTCTCGCCAACGTAATAGTGCATGGCTATGGGGCGAGCACTGCCAATGTGACCATTGAAAGGACCGCGCCGTGATGGACCTGCGAAAGGCGAAATGGGTGATGAGATCCGTTGCCATGGCGATGGTTCTCGCGCTGGGTGCAACCGAGATCGCGGCGCAGTCTGCGGTCCCTGAACTTGTGCTCGAATGGCGCTCAAAAGGCGAAAACGCCGCTGAACTTTCGACCGAGATGGAAACGTTTTACCTCTCGCTCTTCAACTCCGGAAATCTGACTCTGCGTAAAATAAAAATGGACAAAAGCCCGTTCGCCGAACGTGTCCTACGCGACGAGAAGCTGTTTTTCGGCGCGTATTTTCCCCAGAGCATCGACGCAATGATGTGCGATCTCAACCCGCACCTGTGTCGGCGCGATCGCAATGCGGCGTCTGAACGGCAGTTGCGCAGCCTGACGTCCCATGTGGCTGGGTATGTCATCAGCCAAGGGCGGTGGCGCACCAAGCTGGGCGACACGATAACGGTGCCGGACTACAATTTTCGGACAATCACCACGCTGACCCGCCAGCAGGTGCCGAGCGATTGGGACGTCAGCCAATTCACGGTCAGCGCGCAGATGGATTGCTCGGCCTTCAAGGGCTCGTGCGACGATGTGATCGCGCGGTTCAACCCGCCGATCATCAACGCCCCCGGCGGTATGCGCAGCGTGACCCTGCCACAATTGCAATTGCAGACGGCCGTGACACTACGAACCGATCCGCAATCGAAACTGGTCCGAAGCTTGGTTGGCTCGCTGGTGACATCCGATCGGAGCAAGGTTTTTGTCGATCCCACAGCGATCTTTGCACCGGCCTGGCAAAAGCAGTTCGCCAGCATTTCCCTGAATGATCTTGCGCTGAAAATCCTGCAACCGAATTTGCGCACTACAGGCAGCGTGAAGGATTATGGGCTGAGTGATGAACCGCTGGTGGCCGATCAGATTGACCTTTTCAAGCTGATCCACCACCCATTCGCCAACATGGAGGAGCTGTCAGAGCAGCACCGCCATCCAGTGGATGTTGTCATCATCGACAGCGCGGTGACGCAAGGCCACTGCGACCTGCCTTCATTGATCCTCGGTGACGGCGAGGTGCTAGACCCGCCTGAGACGGAGGAGGGCGTCGCGAGCGATGTGGACGCGGACACCACAGTTGTGCCTGCCAGCACCGTGGCAGAAACCCAGGTCGAGTGCAGCGAGATTGATCCATTGGCGCTGAGCCAGTCCGAGCATGGCGCGGCCGTCGCGGGGGTGATCGCGTCGCCTGAGAATGGCAGGGGCATGGTGGGCATTAACCCCTATGCGCGGCTGCACATGATCTCGTTCGACAAGACGCTCTCGAGGGACAGACAGATTGTCCGGCTCGCGGAGCAGATCATGGTGGATATCCCCGTTGGCGTGCGCGTGGCAAATCTGAGTTTCGGATTATTGCCTGATTTTCAAGGCAACGGCGAAGTCGAAAACGCGCTACGCATTTACGAAAGCCGCCTGCTGATCGTCGCAGCCGCAGGGAATGAGGCCAAAATGCTGAACAATGGCTGCTCGCTGATCCCCGCCTGCCTCAATGCATTGGAGAACGTCATTACAGTGGTTGGCCTCAACGATAGTTTCGAGAACCCAGCCCCGTGGCGCACCGCATCCCAAGGCAGCAACACCAGCCCCAGATTTGAAATTGGCGCGCCTGCGATGAATGTGCTGACCACCACGTCGGGCAATGTCTTTGCCCGGATGAGCGGCACGTCCTTTGCCGCGCCTCAGGTGACGGCTGCGGCGTCGCTGATCTTTTCGACCGGTGAATTCATCTATGGCGACAATCCAGAAGTGCTGCAAACGGGCGGTCAGCTTGCACCCAAGGTCGTGAAGGATCGACTGATCTATACCGCCGATTTCTTTCCGGGCCTGAACGGACAGATACTGGCAGGGCGGCTGAACATCGAGCGTGCGATCAACCTGCAATACGCCCAGTTTGAGCTGTTCGATGGTCGCCGGATCGTCGGTCAGGTGGTCGGTGGACCCGACACGATTGCCTGCCGCTCACCTGATCCCGCAGAACAATTCCAGTCGTGGTGGAACATTCGACGGCTTACGTTCAACGATGCAAAGGATCGCCATATTCTGTTCCAGCATGTCGGTGCAGGTGATGGCAGTCGCTACAGCGAGCTGGACCGCAATGGGTCCTGTCTGGTCGCGACCCTATCGCCCATGGTCGACGTGCGTGTAACAATCGACGGCGTGCCCGAAGTGGTCAGTTTTCCGTTCCGTGAGATCCGCGATTATACTTCGCCGCTCTTTCAGGGATGAGATGGGCAGGGATGAGATGGGGCTGGCTGATCGCGCTGCTCTGGGGCATTGCGGCCTCGGCGCAGGATATCCCCGTGCTGGAATCACGCATTGACGGCGGATTGCGCGCGCTGAACCTGAGGGTCGGCGCATCAGAGCGCACGGGCGAGTCCCCGGTCGTTTGGAAGGATGGGATCAGCATTCCCGACACCGATTATCTGCGCTTGCTGATCCGGGTCGAGGGGCCGCCTGCGCCGCAGACCGCCAAACTCTACCTCTTTTCCGAACTGGAACAGGAGTTCATTGTCCCGCTCGCTGACGTGCCTGAAAGCGGCTATTGGACGGGGCTGATCCCAAACGGGCAGGTCACGATGGCGCTCTATACTCCGGACCTGCTAAGTGGTGACACCACGCTCATCATCGAAAACATGTCGCTCCAGCAAGATGAGCTTGTGCTCTATTCGGTCCATGGTGAAAACCAACTGTGGCCGATCGCATCCCCCGAAGTTCCCGATGAGGTGCAAGCGCTTTCAGGGCCAGTGGCGTTCTTGTCCTTCTTTGATGCCGGCGTGCCGCGAACCTGCACCGGGTTTCTAATCGAGCCGGATCTGTTGCTGACGAATGAGCATTGCATTCGCTCATCGGAATCCTGCAGTTCGATGACCGCCGTCTTTGGGTATCAACGCAATGCCGAAGGTGGGCTAGCGATGGGGCCTCAGCGAGGATGCAAGGGATATGCGGCCCATCAATCGAACTTTGACCTGGACGTGACGGCCGTTCGCCTGTCGTCCTCACCGGGCGAGGTATACGGCGTCATCAACATGCCCGAGGAGCCGATGGACCCCGCCGGGGCGCTGATCATCATTCAACATCCCGGAGATTTGCCTAAGCAGGTGTCGATCGCAGATTGTGAGGTGATCGCAAGCCCGGTGTCGGGACGCGGACCAGACAGTGATTTCACCCATACCTGCGACACGGCGAACGGGTCATCAGGTGCGCCGATTCTCAACGCCGCCGGTCAATTGGTGGGCGTTCATCATTTCGGCTTTGAGGAAGCGCCAGACAGCGCGTGGCACGAAAACAGGGGGGTTTTGGCGACGCTGATCATCGCGTGGATGGCAGAAAATGTCGGGCTGCAATCGCAGTGATCTGATGCCCGACGTCCTGCACGCAACCGCATGACAGGCCGTTGCTACTGGTCTGCTAGAACGCGCGATTTGGATCGCTCGGCCTTCTGGCACGCCTCAGGCATATGCGCGATCAACTTGCCATTGCGGCACAGCGTCATGATTCCTCCACCGCGGGCCGCGAACCGCTGGGCCGGCCCCAGCGACATGCGAGAGAACGTGCCGGGATTGAGGCCCGTCTCGATCTGGTGTTCAATCGTCTCGATAAAGAATTCGCGCGAATATCGATCCACCAGATGGTTTAGCGCATGTTGGGTCGCATCAAGCGCAAGGAACGTGTTCAACTGCGTCCGCTCCCAATCCGGGGCCCGGACCCGCCGGGCCCGTAACCAGCCGCGCAGGCGGTAAATACGCTCGGGCATCGCATCCGGTCTCGCGTATCGCCAAGCAACCATAAGGGGCCTTGCCGGGTGCAGGTTCAGGGCGCGTTCCACGCGGCCCGACAGCAGCCCGCCCGCCACAAGGACCGGTCCCGCAATCGAGTCCGAAGCTGGGTCTGCCAAAATGTTCTGCACCACAGTCTCGTCGCCCAGAACCACTAGCGCTTCGGCGTCCTGCGCGTTCTGGGTCACAGCGATCCGGTTCTGCGCCAATGCGGTGGCGACGCTCTGAGCCATCCTGCGCGCCGCCAAGTCGGAACCGTGCTGCTCAACCACGCTGCGAACCCCGGAATCCGCCAAGCGCTGGGCGATCATCTGCGCTTCCTGAGGCAGCCCCTCGGACAGGTAGATCGTGAAAAGCCCCGGCTCATTGGTCGGCCAGTCCGTCAGCGGGAAAAGGCACGGCAGACGCGTCACCTCGCAGAATGCTCCGATGGGTGTCCAATCCCCCTCGGTCGCTCCGCCCAGCATGGCAAAGACCGGTTGGCGCGCATAATGCTGCTGCAACTGCGCGTTCCATGTCTGGGGCAGGCCATTCAGGCGCCAGACATGCAGCCGCCACAGCCGCCGTGCATGCCCATAGAGGGCCTTTTGACCCGGCGAGAAATCGGGCCGCGCCAGTTCGCGTTCAATCTCGCGGTTTCGGGTCGCGACGAAAGCATGCATGACGTCGAGCATCGCCGCCGCGCGGTCCGGTATCACGTCCGGGCCCAAGACGGTGGCAAAATGCACGACCCGCGCGTCGACGCCGGGATCGGGCGCGCGAGAGAGATCTGCCATGTAACTGCTCAGGGCCTTGAGCGAGTCTGTGTTCAGCGCATAGCGCGGCATCGACGGGCTTAGCGTGCGTCCCGCCGGATCGACGCCGTCCACCACGGCCCCTGCCAAATCTGACGCACCGGCATAACCGGGTCGGAATCGCGGCGTGTGGGCGCGGGTTTTAGCGACCGGTCCCTGACGCTCTTGGTAGAGTTCGCGCAGCAGCCGGTCGCGGCGGGGTTCTAGTGGTGATGCGAGGGTGAGTGCGGTGATGTCCGGCACGCGCAGGTCGCCCTCTGCCGTGCCGTATCCGCTGGGGCGGTGGCAGCGCGCGCAGGCGGCCATCCGGCCCGACAGACGCGCACCGCCCGCCACGGTCGCGCGCAGCTTTGTGCCGTCGGGCAGCAGGCCTTCGTTGTAGATCCGCGCGCCATCTTCCAGCGGATCAGCCAATGCACCGGTCGCCGACCAGACCAGTAGCAGGGCGCAGATTGTCCGGATCACGTTGCCAGCACCTCGCGGGTGGCTGCGGCAAGGTCGTCGGGCGTCACATCCCCCTCGAACCGGGCCCACGCGTCCTCTTCGATGCGCAGCAGATAGAGCGCGCGGTGTGCCATCTTGATATCGCTATCCGCGTCAAAAGCCACTCGCACCGCGTTGATCGCTTCTGGTGCGCCGGTAAAGAGGCGCCACTCAGGCCCGGCGTCAAACATGGCGCCATAAGCGGCCAGTTCGGCCGGGCCATCGTGATCGGGGGCGATCGTGACCGACCAGAACCGAACATTGGTGCTGTCGGTGCCAAGCATGTCGATTGTTCCGGCCACGACCGACGACAGAATGGGGCAGATGCCGGGGCAGGTAGTGAAAATGAAGGTCATCAGTACCGGACCCGAATTCAGCAACTCATCCGCAAGATCAACCGCGGTGCCAGCCTGATCTACCAACGGCACTGTCGGCATCTGATACTCCCGCAACAGTTGTGACGGGGGCTGCGGGGTCGTGGGATCAAACCCATGATGCATGTGCTGAGCGCGTGAAGGTCTGCCCAACAGCATCGTCCCTGCTGCCCCCATCATCGCCGTCCGCCGATCTATCATGCGCGCCTCCCTGATGAGTTTCGCGAAAGAGCTGAGACACTGATATTCGCGCAACGCTTTAATGTATTGCGTAGATCGCCGCGTCGTGGTGGAGCGGATCGAATTGATAGAACCGCAGGCGCGGCGACGGCTCAAAGTTGAACTGGATCATCAGACGATGCGCCGCCGGTGTCACGGTTATCAACGGCTCACCGTCTGCTACTGGCGTTTCGGTGCGCACTGCTGGTCCGACCGCCACAGATCCCGGCACCGTGTTGAACCGCGCGTGAAAGCGGCCAAAGGTGAACCATGGCCCCGATCCGGCGGTTTTGATCGTGGATTTCCAGGCATTCTCCCACCCGCGCAGCCCGCCAAAATCGACGTTGAGATAGCCATGCGGAAAGTAGTCGCCATTCAGTAGCGTGATCTTTGCCATGTCGCCGCGCCGCCGCAAATCGGGAAACGCAACATAGCCCCCCTCGCGCAGCTGGCCGTAGGTCGTGTTGTTAAGGAAGGCGAGCGTCAGGTCCGTCTCGGGATCGGGCTGCAAGCCACTGGGCAGATGATTCCGGTCGAGCCAGTCGAGATAGGCATCGCGCGCATCAAGCAGCAGACCAATCCAGACCTCTCCGCCGTCAGCGTCGGACGGATTGGCCACCTCTTCCTGCATCAATTGAAAGGCGCGCCACATCCGCTTTGCCGGGGCCAGATCGCTGATCTTGGAGATGGCGTAATCCATCTTTTCGCGCCCCGTTACCGGTGCCGGGTCTGGGGCCTCAAAGAACATGGTCAGAAGCCCTAGCCGCGCGTTCACCATATCGAGCGCGACCTTGTCCGCGCCGTTCGCCTCCTGAAACCGCTCAAGGCATTGGTCGAACTGTTCCGGGGTCAACGTCGCCAGACCCAGACCGGCGATCATCGGTCCCAGTTCCTCAGGCGGTGGCAGCTCATCCAGACTCGCAGGCCCTGTAAATCCTGCAAAGGCAAAGCGTTCCTGATCGATGATCCCTGCCCGCAGCGGATGACAAAACATCTCTTCGCTCGGCAGGCCGGGCGGCACGAGCTTTTGTCCGTTCTCGGTCGCCTGTGCGCGTGGCGGATGTCTGCGCCAGCCCCATGAATAGGTCAGGTTGAAATACTGCGCTGGTGCCATCTTTACGCTTAGCTCTACCTTCGTTCCGCTCTCCATCGGAAAGAAGCTTTGGTCAAAAGACGCGTGAAGCGGTCCGTTCACCCAATCCACTGCCTCTTGCGGCAGGTTGGCGTCCACCGGCTGGCAGCCCTGAGCAACGCCACCGATATCAAGCCGACCGGGGCAGTCGAACTGCATCACCATCGGTGAGAAATCGTCGGCACCGCGACTCAGCACGAAAATCTCGTAGTTGATGACCCAAGGCTTGTTCGGCGGAATCGCCGCCGCGTTGGCGCAAGCTTCCTGAGTTGGCTGCCCCTCGCCGCCGCAGTTGGCGTAGGCCTCGACCGGGGGGCCGATCTTGTTCCAGCCGAAGTCGAAAAACATCGTGTCCGATTTGACATAGCCGCCAAACCAGATTTGGCGCACCGTGACCTCGCCACCGGTGATCTGGCCATCGGCGCCCGTCACGGGCAAGACGCGCTTTACGCGGTTCTGGCCGGAATGGTTCAACATCGCAAAGCCGAGATAGCCCCGATCGCCCGGCACCTTCGATCCCGGCGCGTCGTTCCCTTCCATCAGGTCGATCCCCCAAGCCAAGTGGTGGTCGACCATCGTGCGAGCGGCCGCGATGCGATCAGACGCGCCCTCAGCATCCTCGATCAGTGAATCAAGGGTCACTGTATCCGGCCGGGTCAGCAACTCGCGATAGGGTTTTTCGGTAACTGTTTCGTAGAGAGTATCCAGAATATAGCGCAGATCGTCGATCGGTGACTCCGAATTGATGCGCACCGCCGTTGGATCGCCGTCGAGCAGATGGTATTCACCCTTCTTGTTGGAGGGCAGCGTGTTCATCATCTCGCCGCCCTGCGTATCGCGCAGGTTGCGATAGGAGGTTGGCAGCAAATTTGTGCCGGGCGGATTGGCAAAGGAATCGATGGTCGACACCTCGCCGTCCACGTCCACCTCGCCCGGGAAAATCGCCATCGGCGTTTTGACATAGGTCGCGCGGATCATGCCTGGCGTCGCGATCTGTGGCAGAGTGGAAAAGGCGAATGACGGTGGTGTCAATGTGAAGGGAGTGGTCCCCATGACGCAGTTGACCCTGCGCCAGTCGGATTGCGGTACGTTCGGCTGTGCGCCGGGATGGTCGGGGTTTAGATAGCGCTCTTCTTGCGTGCGCAGATCAGGCTCGCCGTTCGATGTGCCGGTGTTGAGCCGCATGACCGCGTCTGGCGGATCAAAGACCAGACCGGGCTCCAGCCCCTCAAAGGCGAAGGAGTCGAAATCTTGCACCGCTGATTGCGCACCTGCGGTCAGGACGCCGAAATCAAGGATGCGCCCCTGTGCCTTGAACACGGGTGGATCGGGCATCATGCAAGGTTGCGCCAGAGCGCCTGTCGCCCCGAATGTCATCGCTAATACCGCGCCTGTGAATAATGCACGTCGGGTCATAGCTCGGTTCCTTTGCAAATTTGTTGGCGGTCAAAATCAGGAATGAATGGCCGGAAATGGCCCCCCTCGGCGGCGAAGTCGCGCCCGGGGCGCGCCCGCATCGCGCACCCAGCTCAAGCGCGCTGAAATGTCGGTGGCCGAGGCACGAACAGGGGCCGCGCCCCAGATGTCGAGCGCTTCGTTGCCGTAGCGCATCAACCCAAGAGAGCAATCCATCACTGCCCGTTCGCGCGGCATGCGCAGCAAGTCCGACCGCGTAATCATTCGGGGTCCGGTCGGGACCGGAGAGAGGCTGCGATGCACGTAGAATGCTGCGCGCAGTAGATCAATATCGTCCGGCGCGGCTCGCAGAAACAGCCAGCGCCCGGCCTCGCCGGGGCCACAGAAACCGCTGGCACCTGATTGCCCTGCATGACTCGCTAGCCCAAGAGGTCCGTCTGAATCCGGGTCCACGGTGATCGACAGAAATAGGGTCTGATCGCTTGGATCGCGATCCAGCAGTCGGCGAACCTCGGCCATCTTGGCGGAACAGTTCGACTCACGGTCATGTCCGATCGACATGAACGCCACCAATACGGTTTGGTCCCGGATCAGATCATCGTAGAACAACCATTCCTTTCCGTCATGTGAGACGACTGGCACGTTCGGAATCGTGCGGCGGTTCAGGCGGACCCTCTCTTTTGAAAGTGTTTTGTCCTGCATCTGGGTCATACCGGTCTCCTTTCCAGGTCGCTCAACTATCGTCGGGCGCATGCGCGCCGCCTTCGGGATGGTTCTCGATATGTACGCGCCGATCTGTCTTGACCGCGTCACCCAATGTCTGCGCGATCAGGTCACCATCGACCGGCGTGTCAAACCCGCTACCCTGTGGGACGATATCCCAGCGGACCATCATCGCGTGATCCTCGTGCACCACATTGTGGCAGTGCATGATGTGACGCCCCATGAAGTCCTTCCAACGGGCAAAGATCACGACCTCGGCGTTGGGTTGCAGCAGCGCCACGTCGCGCCGCGCCCCCCCTAGGAACCGGCCCACCTTGGGTTTTCCCAACCCGATCAGTGGCAGGAATTCGACCCATTGTGCGAAGAGGTCATAGCTGCGGAACTTCATCGCGTCGAAGTCACCATTGAGCAGATCTGTCACCAGCTCAATTGCCTCGGACAATTCCATAGTGGCGAGAATGTCACCAAGCGCGGCGATCGCCTCGCTCGGAATAACCAGCGCATCGGCGGCTCCTTCGTCGCCGCCCGGAATGGCACTTCTGAGCTGCGGTGTCAGTCGATCCCTTAGCCCTTCGACATCGAGGTCCTCTAGACCCTCTACCATCTCGGGTGCCTTGAAAATCTCGGCCAGTCCCTCACGTCCGGTAAATCCGCTCGCGTCGGCATTTGCGTCCGGACTACTCTGCCTCAGCAGCGCCCCCGCTTCTGACGATGGCGTCAGTGCCGCTACATCGGCTTCCTGTACGAATTGCTTTGTCTGGATCGTTCCGCGCAGGAACGGCAGACTGTTGCGCTCGACGATCAGAAACTCGGTGAAGTGGCTGTGGATTGGATGATGCCAGCCATTGCCGGTGTTGCGCAGGGTCCAGATCTCGGCGGAATCCTGTTCGATTCCCGCATCCACCCGGTTGGGATCAAAGATGTTGCCGTTAATCGTCCAGAGCCCACCGTGATAGTCGAACTCCCACAGTCGTTCGCGTCTGACTTCGGTAAAGTCCACCGGCGGAAACTCCCGAAACAGCATGGGAAACGCGCTTGGGTCGGCATCGCCTTCTTCGGGCGCGCCATAGTCCGACTGTACAGCGCCCTCGGCCAAATCGCCGACCTGAAACGCCATCACTGCATTCGCTGCAAAGAAATCGTCGTCCGAGGCATAATCCTTAGGGTCGATCTTGCGTTCGTTCGGCCCGCGACCGTGCTCTTGCTCTAGTCGGTTCACCAGATAAACGGTCGAACCAGCATAGTTCGAAAAGTCGATAATGACGTCTACACGCTGTGCCACGCCGAAAAAGACGCTGTGTGCCAAAACCGGGTTCGGCTGAAAATTCCCGTCGCCACAGATCACGATGAACGGATGATCCAACTCGGTTGTCGGCTCGCCTGCCTCGGGGTCGTCTTCGGCCCGACCGAATGCCGATTCCGGTGCGCCCTGTGCGTGCAGGTAGAACTCATACAATCGCGATGGTCCGCCATTCAGAATACGCAGACGGTATTTACGCGGCTCCACCTCCAGGCCGGGCTGAATCCGCCGGTTTACGGTCCAGCGATCTCCGATGATCCCTTCTGTGTTGAACCCGTCAAAGATGATCTGCGGCGACGGCTCATAGGCCGGGTCCGTCCCGGTGTAGGCATGGGCCTTGATCGCCTTTCTTGTGCCGTCGGCCAAGATCGAGCCCCGATTGGTCCCTGCGAAATCTGCCCAATCCTGCGCGCTCTCGAAGGTCCAGCGAGTCGTCTCGTCCCGGCTGAATTTGCGCGGCTCTCCATCCATCTCTTGGGCGAAAAGAAGGTCATGCAAAATCAGTGGAATATCGAAGTCATGGCTGGGTAGCAGCCAACTGGAATCCTTGTCGCCAAAGGTGCCGTCGTCGGCGTTGTTGGCGTCGCGATCATCGAACAGCATGTAGAATCCGTCGAGTCCCGCATAAACGTTCGACGCAGTGAAATCCATTCGATGATCGTGATACCAAAGCGTCGATAACTTCTCGCGATCATCGTTGCCGGACGGGAAGTTGGCGTAGTGATGATCCCAGTATTCGCCCGGATTGATCCAGTCGCTGGGAAATCCGTCACTTTCTGACGCGGTATGTGCGTTATGCAGATGCGACGTTGTCGACGGCAGCGCAAAGCGAAGCTGCGCACTGCCCGGACTGTTCCCGATATCCGGCAGATCATTGATCCGCCGTGTCAGAATTGGCTCGCCATACACAGTGTGAAAACTCGGCCCCGGAGAACAGGCTCGTGTGCTCTGGTAGGTGTCGTCATCGGCGCGATAGACGTTGTGATAGCCCCAGCTATACGAGCCTTCACCGTATTGCGCGTGATAGGTCCACAGGAATTCGACCTCACGGTGGATGTAGAATTTTTGGGGTCTGAATTCAAAGAACCGTTGATGGGCAGAGGGGTCGGGTAGATCGCCAATATCAATCTTTAGATTGCCGCCCGCCGGGCGCTCTTCTCCGCGAACTGTCCATGGTCCGGGTGTTGCGAACCCTTCCGTGCGTAGCGCGTCGGCCGCCATCTCGAATCGTTCGCGAAATAGATCCCACCATTCCTCATCGCCCATTCCTGCCGACTCAGCTTGGGTCAGTGTGAATAACGGCAGCGCGACTGGTGGTGCGAACTCTTCCAGCGGCCAGATTCCAAACGGTGTGACGGGAGGGCTGGGCCGTGACAGCAGGTCGGGCGGCGTATTGTTGGGCGCAATGAGGTTTTTCAACCGCCGT
This sequence comes from Roseovarius sp. Pro17, assembly GCF_035599575.1. NCBI lineage: Bacteria > Pseudomonadati > Pseudomonadota > Alphaproteobacteria > Rhodobacterales > Roseobacteraceae > Roseovarius > Roseovarius sp. Pro17. The sequence continues at coordinate 3,594,565 of NZ_CP141179.1, read as the reverse complement.
TCGCTTTCGCGGACCGTATCAGGGCCACCGGCCGATCCAGCCGCCTTTGCCAGCGCTAATGTAGATGCGGCAGTTGCACCACCCTTGAGAAAATTGCGTCTGCTACTGCGCATTTTGCACACCCCCGGTGATCACCGCATTCAACATGCGGTCCATGAAATGTTGGATCAATTTAATTTACGATACCGATGGCTGAAGCATCACGGGCACAGAATCTGTGCGTAACGCACGGCAGCCAAAAAATGACATTCATTAAAATTACGTAACGTAACGCATAGCACAACCTACCCGGTTGTGTCGTGTAAAAAGATCACTTTTTTGCTGGTGAGTCTGGTCAGATTTCTTTTTTACGGTCTGATATCAACATGATAAGAGATCCGGCCTTCAATTTTGCCGCTCCAAACATGATGTTGATTTTTTATCTCAAAAATCCGGCTATCTTGGCTCGAACGGTTCGATCTTTGGCCCACCTCAGCCAATGATTCTGACGTGGGTCAGGTCGGTTTGCCAAATCTGGTTGATAGAAGTCATACTGACTGTGAAATAGTCAACTGCCGGGCAGTCAATACGCAGAAGTGACGAGAGGGCGCAGCTTTGATCACCACATATTCCGCAGCGATGATCAGGTCAGCTTCCTTCGGAATCCGACAAACTGATGATTCAGAGGCAACGTCACGCTTCATATCGGCGTATTTGACAGCCGGTTCCTAAAGCCGCTTGGTTCGCTATTCTCTCTGAGGTCGTTCACAGTCGTATTCCGCATCATCCAAACCCACTTTGTTGGTTAGACGTGTAGTTCGGCAGGATGTAAGCGGATCATAGATCCAAAAACATCACTGCTCTGCGGATGATTTGATGGTGCCCCCACACGGCATTCACACCTTGCACCACCATGCCCCACGATAAACCACAAGGGCAGAAAATCCCGCCACAATAATGCCTTATCTATTCCATCATGTGTCACTGTGTAGCGCTATATCGCAGAGGCAAAGGTGGATAGAGGGGTGGACGCATGGCGCGACCTAAACACAAACTTTCGGCAATGGAGGTCAAATCCCTGCCGCCCGGCAAGTACTGTGACGGGGACGGACTTTGGCTGCACAGACGGGACGATGGCGGAGCGCAGTGGTTCCTGAGGGTGACGGCCCCTGGTCGACGAAGGGAGATGGGGTTAGGATCGGCGGCAGAGGTTTCCCTCAAAGAGGTCCGGCAATCCGCTGAACATTGGCGGTCCTTCGCGCGGCAAGGGATCGACCCCATCAAGCAACGTGAGAAGGAACGACGGGAGGCTGAACGCAATCTGCACTGTCTGGCCGATGTTGCCTTAGAAGCGTTTGAATGCCGCAAGGCCGAACTTAAGGGCGACGGCAAGGCCGGGCGGTGGTTTTCACCCCTAGAACTCCATGTGCTACCGAAGCTGGGCAAGATCCCCGTCGCAGATATCTCTCAGATTGACATACGGGACGCTCTGAAGCCCATTTGGCATGCCAAGGCGGATACGGCCCGGAAAGCCCTCAATCGGCTTAGCATCGTCCTCAGACACGCTGCTGCCCTAGGCCTTGAGGTGGACCTACAAGCTACTGACAAGGCCAAGGCTCTGCTGGGCAGGTCGAGACATACGCCGCAGCATATTCCCGCCATGCCGTGGATTGAGGTCCCTGAATTTTACCGAACCCTTGAAGTTCCAACGACCACCAATTTAGCGCTCAGGATATTGATCCTAACAGCGGTCCGCTCCAGCCCCCTGCGGTTTATGCGATACGACCAGATTGAGGACGGCGTTTGGACTATTCCGGCTGAGCAGATGAAAGGTCGGCTGGGCAGCACATCAGACTTCCGCGTACCACTGTCAAACGAAGCCCTTGCCGTGGTGGAAGCCACCAAGCCCTATGATCGGGACGGCCATCTATTCCCCGGCCTCCAGAAGGGCGTGATTTCGGACATGACGATGGGGCAGCACATGCGGAAAGCCGGGCTGGCATACAGGCCGCATGGCTTCCGGTCCAGCTTCCGGGACTGGGTGGCTGAACGGACGAATGCGCCAAGAGAGATTGCGGAAACCTGTCTAGGCCACGTCAGCGGCAGTCAGGTCGAAAGGGCATACCGAAGAACGGACTATTTAGATCAGAGGCAGAATATCATGGAAGCGTGGGGAAAGTTTGTCGCTGGCATTTTGGACGGGGCGCAAAAATGAGGTCATTGGAAAAAATCCTGCCGCCAAATGAAACCGGAGACCCTGACATTACAGCCCGTCAGTTTGGCGAATATAGGCGGCGGATTGAAAGCGGGGACCCAATCGCAATTTTTGAAGCAACCGTCATGTGCAGCGGGAAGAAAGTAGAGATACCGCAATGGTTGGCCGACGAACTCATGAAGACGATTGCAGACTTTCATCTTGGAAATAAACCGAGTTGGAAAAAGGCGGGTAATCAGCCACTCATTATTGTTAGGCGCAGAATTGAGCAAGATGTTAGGCGGCGGGCTGTGAAGGCAGTCAGGTTGTGGATCAAAGACCGACGTCAATATCACGACCTCCCCACCAGGTGCATTAAAGCGTGGTTCGGCCAACGTATTCACCACTCAGAATTCAACAATTATGAAGACGCTTTGAGACTTACGCGCTTCGGCATCCGAGGTCTGCGAATTGCAAAAGATGGGCCACTTCTGAAATGTAGCCCGCGAACACTCAGGCGTGCCGCCGCAGAAAAAAAACATATCGATATGCCACCGATCCCCGGCAGGATCGCGAGCGTGTTTGGTCTTTGCGATCCCGATGCGTTCTTTGGCACCGACCAGCCGATGCCGAACAATCTGAAGTAACTAAAGCAACGCTTCTTAGGGGGCAGTTTGCGTTGGTGAACTCAAGTTCACCGCTGCAACTAAGGCTTCTGGCCAAAAAATTACCTTTTAGGGGATCTTCTTGGCCAGCGGGCGGCCCGATACGGTGTTCCAACAATCATCAAGGAGCCCCAAAATGACCCGCGCACCAAACCGATACATCACACTTGCCCAACTAAGCGCGAAGCTGGGCGGGCGCTCACGATCCAGTATCTATCGTGACTTAGAATGCGGGCGCATACCAAACCCGATCAGGGTCGGTGTCCGGCTCTATTGGTGCGAGGAGGAGGTCGAGGACTTCCTCAAAACACTTGGCGCTGCAGGTGCACAATCATGATGACTGTGTTTAACATACCGCTTCTACCCAGCGGCTCAGGCTACCAAAATAACTCGCCACACGGCTTCTGCAAGATAGACAGTGTGCTACTCCCGCAGTCCAAAGAGGGCAATACGACAATAACCGCACTAGCCACCCAGCTTGCAAAGGCCCGGAAGTTCGAACAGAGGCTCCGATCTAAATGTGAAAATGCGTGGACCGATGGCAACCCCTCATTCCCAGCGCACGCGAAAACGTACCTCACAAGTAGGCGTTGCCAGCTGGTCGCCCTGTTTGAAGATAACGCGCGGCAGCCATTGAAAGACCGCTTGTCGCTAGAGGAGATGGCCACGTTGGCAACAACGTATAAAGCCCTCAGCTGCCTGAATGAAGCGGCCAAGATTTGGACCGAGCCAAAGTTATCAGGGGGCGTTCGCGTTATATGCGCCTTCGGTCCAGTGGCCCGCTCATACCAGCGCATGGTCCGCACACTCCTGCGCATGACCTACAAACCGCAGGATTTCCAGTTCACCCACCTCGGCTCTGCCGCAAAAATACAGTTGGCCATGAGCCTCATCAAAGAGAAAGGATACACACATGTAGCGGAGATCGACATAAAGGACTTCTTCCCCAGCTTTTCAGAGGGAAAACTCGTCGCCGCCTTGCCCCTCCCTAAAGAGGCAATAAGGCAGATCGTGTTGGCCAAGGGCGCTGACTGGTACCCATCCTATGCTAACACTACGCAACCACATATCTTATCCCCGCCCGGCATACCACAGGGCAGTGCATCTTCCGCAGAGGTAGCGCATTGGTGTATCGCGCACATGTCGATGGAAAAGGTCGAAGGCGTTGACGTTATCAACCACGCCGACAACTTTTTCATCTTCGCGGTATCCAAGCTACACATGGAAGGCGCAGCCAAAGCCCTGAGATCCGGCATTGCCGGACTGCTGGGAGGGGAATTTCAAGGAAAGACCGAGCAAGCAGGTGAGATAGCGAAAGAGTTCCGGATGCTGGGGTGCTGTATTTCTATGGACAAGGCTGGGAACCTTGTCGCCGACCCAACAGACACGAACCTCAAAAAGCTGGTCTGCCGCGCCCGCACACTCAAGCAGCGCGTGCATGCCAAGCTGACTGCGGCAGAATTTGAGGCCGATGAGGGTCTCCGTGTAGAGGGTCTACAGGATTTCTTACGGCTGGAAAGCCTGTGCCATGGCTGGATCAATGCGTTTAAGTTTTGCGGGCCGCAGATCAAGTATATTGAGGATGAGCACTTATACGACCTTGATGCGATCCGTGACACCTATTGCATTACTCAAAGTGGGCTTGAGCCGCTGAAGGACGCTTCTACCTTGGTAAACATCAAATGGTACAGCGGAGGCTAGGCTGTATGCCGCCGCTGGACTAGTCTGGCATTGACGGTCTGCCACCTCTTGCGGCTGGCAGGCATAAGCACCTTATGAACGATTATTTCTTCTGCTTTCAATCCTTGGTGCATTGAGGTTTTGAGGTTCTTCTGTCTAGTGTCTTTAATGGCCGAAAGCAGCGGTGAAATTAAGTGCACCACAACCATGCTGTCGTCTACGCTCCGCGCGGCAAAGTTCCGCACCAAGCCGAGTGGACCCATTACATTTCGGCTCCTTAATCTGCCCGGATGCAGGCGATGGCTGAGCATCCATTCGATGGCAAGACGAAAAAACTTTCGGTCCAGAAACGGCCACTTTGCTTTCATGATTTAGCCTACCTTATGATTGACCTTCCAAACATCCAGAAGATGCAGGCAAGTACGTAAAGGGGACAATCATGGCATTCGCATCCAAGGCGCATATCCCGGAAGTCGGAAAAGAATTAAATTTCAAACCAAACAAGACATCACTGGCCTACACTAGAACGGCTGAGTTCTTTGCCCGTGCTGGGATACTGCTTTGCGGGATCAGCATTGCCTTCAACGTGGTGCTGGGTAGCGGCTGGGATTGGCTCGGTGTCATCTTGGGCATCAGTGGTATCGTGTCCTCCGTCATACTGGGGGTGTTGGCCGAAATCTCCAGATCAGTGGCAAGCCTGCGCGAGCTGTAGCGCGCGGGCCCGCCCGCCCTTTCCGATGCAGGTCTCTTAGAAAACCGGCGTCCAGTCTGCCTTCCCTCTCAAACTCAGTATGGAGCCACCAGATGAAAGTCTCACTTCGCATCCTAAAACCAATGCTCTTCGCAACTTGCCTAAGCACGTCTCTTGGCATGTCCACCGTCGCTACATCCGCCGCAGAAGATTTGATAACTGTTCGTGGCATGTCCATCGCTTCGGACTTTGAGGACATCGAAACAGCCATGGGGCCGTGCGCTGACAACCGCGATCAAGATGATCTTTACTACTGTGGTGCCTCTGAATTCAATTCTTTCAGGTTGGATCAAAGTGGTCGGATCAAGGAGATTTACGTTGCCTGCGAAATCTTCAATGGCTGTGATTACGATGTAGAGAACCTTGCCCACATCCTGAAAGACCGGATGGACACTATACAACGTCTCGAAATGAAAGCCTCCGGCTTCATGGGCGACTACGCAACACTGACCGGTCAAGCAGGCGATACGCTGGAAATTTGGGCCATGGACGAAGGTCCGCTTCTGATCTTTCGGGTTGGCATGGCCCGTAGCCAATTGACGCTTGAATGAGGCAGAGGTGTAAGATGGCGCTATGAGCGCCCACACAGAGTGATCTGGTATCCCAGCACTACCCAACCCGGCCCTCACATATACTAATTCACAGTCAGGCATTGACGACCTGCCACCTCTTGCGGCTGGCGTGTTTATGCGCCTTGTGACCGACAATTTCCTCAGTTGTCAAACCTTGGTGCACCGGGGTTGGGAAGGGTAGTCTATCAAGTTCAGAAACGGTCGATGTCAGCGATGAACTTGAGTGCACCACACCATCAAACTGGAGCCCGCATCCCTACTTTTAACGGGTCCAAGAAAAAGGTCCCGAGTAGAGCCGCTTCATGAACAGCAGCTATCGCCCAGCCTTGTGCCGGGCAAATCGCAGGGGGGGCCAGAATGCAGATCTTAAATGACTAGACCGTGGTCGAAGCCTGCGCGTTCTGCGTTCAATGGAGAGTGAACTACTGCACTCTAACGAAATATATCGGCCCGGCTGTCGCTCAGTGGTAACCTCATGATGCCGAGGGCTTACGGTGTTGCCCGCCCACCTTCTAGTTCAGGAAAACGTTGAGATGGCCTAACTCATCCCTCATCATCTTTCAGCCGTCCAACTCCCTTGACCACTATCTGCATCCGGTCTGCGGGATAGGGTCGCATTAGGGACATGGCATCGCTTTCAGATCCACCAAGCCACGCATCGTAGTCGGCAGGATCGAGAATTACAGGCATCCGGTCCGGATGCACAGGCTTTACGACGTCATTGGCCGTCGTGGTGATGATTGTATGCGTCAGTATGTTCAGCTTTTCATCTTGCAAGCCGGGTTGGATACCGCGCCACATGCCCGCAAACGCAAATGGCGGGCGCGGTTCGTCGCCTTTTAAGGCAAACCAATAGTCGGTTGCAGGATCGCGGCCCTTGGCTTCCCTGAAACTCGACGCTGGCACAAGGCATCTGCGGTTCTTAAAGCTGTCCTTCCAAAGGCCAATTGTCGCAACCTTGTCGGCCCGCGCGTTGTTCCACGCGGCAGGTGCGATTGGCTTGCCCGTTTTCTTTGACGCCTTGGCCGTCAGAAAGCCCCAACTCATCGCGAGCATTTCCCGTTCGCCTTTGTCATCTAACCGGACAACTGGCGCGTCATACTTAGGCCAGATGGCGGGCTGAGGTGCTGCGTTCCCAAGGTGATCGGCAGCGGGCGGCATATTGAACAGGCCGCGCATCGCCTCCTGATTTGTCAGATTGGAATAGAGATTGCACATGTTGCCTAAGCCTTTTCGTCTGCCCACACCCATTTGGTAATCTGCTTTACTGGGCGTCTAACAGTCAAATCATCAAGCGCGGATGCAGGCGGTACGCGCCACTCTATCCGGATATATTCCTTGGTGCGGCATCGTGAACAGGCGAACGGTGGAACATGGATCTCGTGCAGCGGGCCGACGACCTTTACCAGGTCGCTAGCCCAGAAGTTGACGGATCGGCGGCAGTGGCCGCAGCGCATTGTCAGCATCTGGCCTGATTGGGCCGCATCACGCATCAGGCGATTGCGTTGACGGCTAGCGGATGGGTAAGCGGCTGGCATCCGGTATGGGTAGAACTAAAGGTGAACATAAGGCAAGTGTGTTTGTTCATCGCCTACGATACTCAGCCTGTAAATGCTCAGACGCTGACACTGATTTCGTGGCAAAATTGAGTACTCTAGCGACGCAATTCACCAAAAAATTATGTAGATCATTGATTAACACGATGGCAGTTTTGGATCGAAGATCCGCACGTCCAACATCCTTCGCCGAGAGGTTGAACCTATCGCGGACTTGTATGCGGATCTTTTCTCTCAATCCGACGGCAATTTTTTCCCGCATAGCCGCCGTTGATGATGCCACCAGCGGATGTCAGCTTCGAGCCCAAACTTACCGATGTTGCGACTTCTCTGAACATCAGCTTAACCGCATGTCAGTCAATGGCGCATCTTGTAGGGTAGGAGGCAGCGCGACAATAAGATGATCTAGAATATCTCGAAATAGATCCCACAGATTGCGACAGAACAACCTAGCGCAACCAGCGCTGTCACAAACTGAGTTTGATAGAAGAAGGCGTAGCTGTTTCGTGTAACGACAAATGGAGCAATGAACCAGTACCCCAGTGCAAGTGCGATCAACGGCCAACACCAGTCAAATAGGAAAAAGCTGATGATGAAGGCAGCTATCCCAGAAACAGTTCCTATCAGATCAAAAATGACCATCCCTGAGGACTTTCTGGCCTGATCCTCTAAGAACCATCCTCCCCTGTGGCTCAAGAGCGTGATGCGGGCTGAAATTCCGCTTGCGATCATTCCAATGAAGAGAAATATCAAGCTTTGTACCCTTTTGCTTATGCGAGGTTATTTAATTTATTGAAGGGGCTGAAATGGCAAGTGTCGCACCACCGTAACCCATCGGTTCAGCATCTGTCAGCGAGATAAATGCATCTTCCGACCACTCATCGACAAACCAAACTCTATATCTCTGCCCCATTGCTGACTCATCATGACTTGGATCGTCTATGTCCGCAAATTTCTCTAGAGCAGAAACGACTTGGGCGGTTTCGATGTACGGGTTAGCGATGGAGCATATTGTAAAAGATCGACCGTCCAAATCGCCCTTTGCGACACCTAAAAAGTATGGGGCGCCGTCGCCTGATTGAGCGTAGTAACCAACAAATTCAGCGCGTGGGTCTTGAGGGGCAAGTAGTGGCTTCATCTCCTCTGGTAAGTCAGAAAAACCAAGTGCTTCTGCGGCTGCTATGACTATAGCAAAGTTACCCGCATTTTGTGCGCAATTACCAAGAAACGCCTTGACAAAATCCTCCCCTGAAACTTCCGCTGCTCGCTCAGACGCTGTTTGAGCGGTGGCCAAAACTGGAAGTAGAAGAGCACAACACAGCGAAATGGCTTGGGCCAAAGGTTTGTTATCATAACGCATGAAGAAGCCTTTTCTGAAAATGAACTACCCCGGGGGGAGACATACTGTCATTCCGTTTGCGGCCATCAACTTCCCAGCCTGTACCGCATGGCAATTCTACATGAAAACTCAGGTCTGCAAATATCAATTTATTAAAACCAGACCTAGGGTGAACGCGCAGCGAATGGCTGAAAAGTCCCGCTCAGTGGTCATCGGTAAAGCGCACAGCGAAGGTCTGCTCCACTGAAGGAATTTCGATGTGCTCGGCAGCTTAAGCCATGGCGTGCTACGCAAATTTGGCGAGACCCGCTGATCCCCGGAAATCGGCTTCTCGTCCAGAACCCGGCCAGAAGGGATTTAATAAAGCCAGTGCACTTGAGTTCACCGATTGTCGCTATCTTGTGCCATCTCATTCTTCAGCGTTGCCATGAAGTGTTTCAGACGGTCTCCATTCGGGATACTCCCCGGCTCATACTCATCCTCAAACTTGCCCCCTAGTTCAGGATCATAGGTTTTTGCTACAGCCATACGCCCGGTTGCCCGAAGCGTCTCTGCCAAGTGCCAGAGGAACACGCTCTCACCGCCCGCGATGCGGTTCTTGGCATGGAGCCGCATGCCTATCCGTTCTAGAAGGTCTTGGAGTTCTTCGGGTGTGTGGAAGTCGTCGGATATCTCCTGTGCCTTCCCGCCCATCCTAAAAGCCGCCAGATGATCGGTGGCGCAGGTGGTGCACTTGAGTTCATCTGCTCAAGCCGACATTTCACCCCTCCGCGCCAGCTTCATGCGCGTTGATGATGCGATAAACAGACGCCCGGCCAATCCCAACTTGTTTTGCGATCTCGGTCTTTCCCGTGCCCGCAGCGTGTAAAGCGATTACCTCCTTCGACTTGGCGCGCGCCGTGGGGGCTCGACCCTTGTATTTCCCAGCCGCCTTAGCCTTGGCGATGCCTTCTCGTTGCCGCTCCAGCATGATCCCCCGCTCAAACTCAGCCATGCCCCCTAGAACCGTCAGGATCAGCTTGCCTGTCGGCCCGGCGGTATCTATCCCCAGCCCCAATATCCGCAGATGTGCCGACTTTGCCGTGAGGTCATCCAAAATTTTCATGAGGTGGCTGACGGAGCGTGCCAGCCGGTCTAGTCTCGTCACGACCAGCGTGTCGCCTTCTCTGATGAAGTCCAGAGTTGCAGCGAGTTGGGTCCGGGCTTCGATATCGACCGAGGACACCTGCTCCTCGAATATCTTATCGCACCCAATCTTTTTGAGTTCTTCCAGCTGGGTATCCAAACCCGCTTTCTGGTCAATTGTTGAAGTCCTTGCATAGCCGATCAGCATTCGCGCCACCTGTCTCATTGATATCTATAATTATGAGACACAGTTGTCTCAAAAGCAAGGATATATGTATATGGGACAGGGCTTTTATCGCTGACGGCATGTCTCACGGGGGCAAGGGCTATTGGTAGAATTTGGAGGCGGAGCGATATTACTTTGCGAGTTGATGCTGAACCAATAGTGCGTCTCGACTAGGCTCGGTTAAGAGGATAGACCCCAAGAAAAATAGTTATGGGCAGTAAGAAATGACTCTCGACACCAACGATGTATTACGTATTGCAGGTGAACACCTGAAGGAATTGGCTGGGCACCGTTTTGACGTCTTAACAGTTGAGCCCCCGGTTTCCCCTGAAGCCGCAGTTAACCTATCGAAAATCATTTCTAAACTGTCTCCTATACTTGGCAACCTGATTGAATTTAACGTGGTGGAATACCTCGACGATCAGGAGGAGTTTGACGGGCAAGGAACATGGCGTAGGCAGGACCCGGGTTTCCCAGACGCAGTATTTGACGGCGTAACGCCACAGCCCGGGTTTGAGATCAAGGCTTGGTTCCCTCTATCGACGGAGATCACTGCCCGTTTCAAAGATAGTCAAAACCACTTTGCAGATGACAACACTCAGGTATGCCTGCTTGCTTGGCTGCCTGAGCACATACTTTTTGGAAAGCCCCAAATTGTCGATGTAGTCATCGTCTCAGGTCGATCGGTAGCGGAGTCTCGTGATAATCATTATCACAATCCTCCCGACTACATTGTGCTGGAGCCGGAAAACACATCTGCACGGACCAGCAATCTCCAGCAGACAAACACTAACGGATATAAGGTTCAGACCTTGGATAGAGACTTGCTTGCCAAAGCTGAAAAGCTACTCGACAGCTGGGGGTCTGATAGCAGGAAATACAGCCCATCTCCCGAATACCAAGCAAAATTGCGGGAGCTGGTTGCGATGCTCCCATATCGACTGGACACAAATTACGCCAAGATGGATCGGATTGTGCACCCTGGGCTCGAAGATTTCAAAACGCGCGTCCTGAACACTAAATTTAAAGGTATGACGGCGAAAGGATGGGGCCGCCTTTTCCGCAGCAACGATGATGCAAGGATAAAACGCGAATTAGAAGTGCGGCTCGGAGTTAGGGACGTGGACGCTGATCAACTTATTGAGTGATCCGATCCAACCCATAATGGAAATATGTAGGATCAATCTCGGCAGAGAATGATCTCCGTTTTAATCGCCGAGCCGCCACAGACGCCGAGAACAAACCTCCGAAGGGCTCCCATACTACATCACCCTCTCTCGTCGTCGCTTCGATGGTTCTCGACATAAGATCAAGCGGTTTTTGGTTTAAGTGAACTGCCCTCCCAGATGTTCCATTAGTCTTAATCCTTTCGGGACCGCGAAGGGCTGGACGGCTCCAGACGTTAGTTAATCCGTGTGGGCAAGCAAAAAACGAGCGTGTTGTCTCCCAGTCGTCAGACGTCATTGGGCTTTCTCCATCTTGAGAGAAGTATGGACGCCCGTCTGGCTTTCCGTTGGCGTTGGCGTACTCTACGAGCATCCGAAATTTGTCGGAGGGCATCCAATACCAAAGATGGCCTTGATCAAGGTATTTTCTGGTAGCAGCATCCGCTACGCCGCATGCCTTGTTAGCTTCCCGAACACTTAAGCCTGTGCGCTTCCATTCATCAAGCAGCCATAGCTTAATATGCCTACCGTTCATCTGTGGTTCACGAACGTATTGAACGCAGACCTCTGATACGACCGGAAAGCGCCTAATCTTTTTCGTGTTTACGTTGCCTGCGATATGACCGATGCCCTTATCCCAAATATTGGCATTCACGTAACGCCAACCATAACGCTCAAGGATGGGATGAACCGTCGCCCAACCTATCTCAGAGTTCCAAAACCAAAGCGATGTGCTGGGTTTTGCTTGCTTTGACCAAGCTGCTATATGTGGCTCATACCATTCTGGCATGCCTGTATGATCAGATGTGTCGCCCTCGAAGCCAAGAACTCCGTATGCACCATCTGACACAATGCAGTCTGGCGCATCCCAATCACCGTAATGAACAAGACTATCCCCGAAAATTAGGGTTGTTTGTCCATCTGACCAACGATCTTGCTTGAGTGGTTCCGCACGCGTAATCGCTTTGCCTCGCCCGACTGTCGAGGACGGGGTGCTGCGTGCGCGTGGCTTTGTGTCAATTAAGGTTTCCCCGGAAGGCTCAGTCGATTTTGTCATGTTTGAATAATGGCAGAGGTTCAAGGAGAAGGCGACACACTATGTGATGTCAGTGAGTATTGCGTGCGACGATCCTCATGTGGGCCTCACGAAGGGTGGATGAAGAGGTGGACAAAATCATTTGTCTACGACATATATATTTGATTTTTATCGAAAATATATGATTTAATGGTGCCCCCACACGGACTCGAACCGCGGACCTACTGATTACAAATCAGTTGCTCTACCAGCTGAGCTATAGGGGCGCCGACGCGGCATTTAGCAGGGCGCCGGAGGCTTGGCAAGCGTGCAGAGGCCGCGATCAGGGATCGATCAGCGTGATGCCGGGGATGCGGCCGATGCGATAGACGTCCTCATCGTAGAGGTCGGTCAGCTCGTTCACCATATCGTCGGTCCAGCCGGGCAGGTCCAGCTCTTCCTCGATGGCGTCCTCGTCGGCGAACTTGTCGAGAAAAGCCGAGATAACGCGCCGCTTCTGCATCTCGGTCATGCCGGGATGCTGTTTCAAATAACTCTCAAAGCGGGTCATGCCGGTTGGCGTCATGATCTCGCGCAATAGCGCATATTCGCCCGTCAACGGCACACCCGGCTCAATGCCTGCCATCTCGCGCAGGATTTGTCCCCAGATCAGCGGCGTATCTTCGTTGCACCAGATGGTGATCGGAATGTCGGGGATTGCGCTGCGCACCTGCTCGATCATGCCCGACCAGCGCATTTCGCGCGGATCGGTGCGGCCCAGATAGGTCGGCAGGCTGTCGAATTTTGTCTGTGCCATGATCGCCGGCAGAAAGGTGGCGGGGTTGCAAATGGCAAAGAACAGTTCGATGTCGTCACGTGCGAAGATATCGCGGAAAATCTGCGTGCGCCCCGCTGCGGCGGTGTAGAAGTCCCCGCCCGAAGCCGCCATTTTCGGTGTGCCGAAAAATCCGGGGTTCGACAGGATCAGCCGGCCCGGCGCCTCGTCAAAACAAAGTGCGTCCATCAGCACCTCGCGCGTGTCGTCGGCAATGCCGGTCTGAACAGCTGCGTGCAGGATATCGCGCAACAGGCGGCGGTATGTCTTGGGGTAGGGCACCTCTGTGCCACGCTCGGCCAGCATCGGTTTATTAGCCGTCAGGCATTTCAGCAGGCGGTCCTCGTCGGTGATGTGGGCGCCTGCGTGAAGAACGAGCTGCATGATGCGGTTTATCCGGGCTAGGTGTCTGGCTGGGACTGTATATGGCGCATCTGCGCAGATAAACCGGTTTTGACTCACCGCGCATCGCACCATGCGGGTTGAACGCCGGGGAAAAAGTATCAAATGTGAGCCAAGCCCCCGAAGGATACGCCCGCAATGCCCTACGCCCATTCCGACAGCCAGCCCCCCGTCCTGTCCAATCCCGCGCCCGACGTGCGTGAGCGCCTCAAGCTGGAAGGTGGCAAGCGGTTCGAGATGGTCAGCGAATTCGAGCCTGCAGGCGATCAGCCCACCGCCATCGCCGAGATCAGTCAGGCGATCCGCGATGGCGAACGCGATCAGGTGCTGCTGGGTGCGACGGGAACGGGCAAGACCTACACCATGGCGATGGTGATCGAGGAAACACAGCGCCCCGCCATCATTCTAGCCCCCAACAAGACGCTGGCGGCCCAGCTCTATGGTGAGTTCAAGGGATTTTTCCCCAACAACGCCGTAGAATATTTCGTCAGTTTCTACGATTATTACCAGCCCGAGGCTTACGTCGCGCGCAGCGACACCTTCATCGAGAAGGAGAGCCAGATCAACGAACAGATCGACCGGATGCGCCACTCGGCCACGCGCGCGCTGCTTGAGCGGGACGATGTGATCATCGTGGCGTCGGTGTCGTGCATATACGGTATTGGTAGCGTCGAGACCTATGGCGCCATGACGCAGGATTTGGTCGTCGGCGCGGATTACGACCAGCGGCAGGTGATGGCCGATCTGGTCGCCCAGCAATACAAACGCAACGATGCCGCGTTCCAGCGGGGCAGCTTCCGGGTGCGGGGCGATTCGCTGGAAATCTTTCCGGCCCACCTTGAGGATCGCGCGTGGCGGCTCAGCTTTTTCGGCAACGAGCTTGAGGCGATTATCGAATTCGATCCCCTCACTGGCGAGAAAACTGGCACGTTCGACAAGATCCGTGTTTACGCCAACAGCCACTATGTCACGCCCAAGCCGACGATGAAGCAGGCCGTTATCAGCATCCGCAAAGAGCTGCGTATGCGGCTCGACCAGCTGGTCGGCGAGGGCAAGCTGCTAGAGGCGCAACGGCTGGAGCAGCGCACGAATTTCGACCTGGAAATGCTGGAGGCAACAGGCGTTTGCAACGGCATCGAGAACTATTCGCGCTATCTGACGGGACGCGCACCGGGCGAGCCACCCCCGACGCTGTTTGAATTCATCCCCGACAATGCCATCGTTTTCGCGGATGAGTCCCATGTCAGCGTCCCGCAGATCGGCGGCATGTACAAAGGTGACTACCGCCGCAAATTCACGCTGGCCGAGCATGGGTTCCGCCTGCCGTCCTGCATGGATAACCGACCCCTCAAGTTCGAGGAATGGGATGCGATGCGGCCCCAGTCAGTGTTTGTTTCTGCGACCCCTGCCAAGTGGGAGATCGAGCAAACCGGCGGCGTTTTCACCGAGCAGGTCATTCGCCCCACCGGCCTGCTGGATCCGATGGTAGAAATCCGGCCGGTGGAAACGCAGGTCGACGATCTGCTCGACGAGGTGCGCCGCGTCACTGCCGCGGGATTTCGCACGTTGGTCACCACCCTTACGAAACGCATGTCCGAGGATCTGACCGAGTACATGCACGAGCAGGGTATCAAGGTGCGCTACATGCACTCGGAAATCGACACGCTCGAGCGGATCGAGATCCTGCGCGACCTGCGTCTGGGTGCGTTCGACGTCTTGATCGGGATCAACCTGCTGCGCGAGGGTCTGGATATTCCCGAATGTGGGCTGGTCGCGATCCTCGATGCAGACAAGGAGGGCTTCTTGCGCTCGGAAACGTCCCTGATCCAGACCATCGGCCGCGCCGCGCGCAATGCCGAAGGCCGCGTCATTATGTATGCCGACCGCATCACCGGCAGTATGGAGCGCGCGATTGGCGAGACGGATCGACGCCGGGACAAGCAGATTGCCTATAACAAGGAACACGGCATCACCCCCGCCACGGTCAAGAAGAACGTCGAGGATATCCTTGCCGGTCTTTACAAGGGCGACGTCGACATGAGCCGCGTCACCGCCAAGATCGACAAGCCGATGCATGGTGCCAATCTGGCGGCGCATCTGGACGGGTTGCGTGTCGACATGCGCAAGGCCGCCGAGAACCTCGAATTCGAAGAGGCCGCCCGTCTGCGCGACGAGGTGAAAAGGCTGGAGGCGGTCGATCTGGCGATTTCGGACGACCCGTTGGTGCGCCAGTCGGCAGTCGAAGAGGCGGTCGCGGCAGGCAGCAAGACGCGCGGACGCTCAACCGCAGGCAGGCCGGGTCAGAGAGGCGGCAACGTCAAGCGCCGCAAGAGATAGCGCCGCAGCGGAACCTATTGCGCCTGTAGCACGTTGCATTTGCAATCAAGTTATCAAGGAGATGCAACGTGGAATATGGTATTTTCGGAATTCTGGTCCTGATCGCGGATATCTATGCGATCTATCAGATCCTTACCTCGAGCGCGTCGACAGGCGCCAAGGTGATCTGGACGCTGGTTGTTCTCATCCTGCCGGTGCTGGGCTTCATCGCTTGGCTGATCGCAGGTCCGCGCGGTGCATCCGCGCAGGTCTAAGCCGCTGAGAGCGTGACAAATGGGAATGGAGCGGGCCGAGTGCCCGCTCTTTTGCGTTTTGTCAAAGTCGTCTGGTGCGCAACGCGACTGACATCAAAAGTCGAAAATATCCTCCAGAAACCCGCCGCGCTTTTTCTTTTTTCGGGGGTAATCTCCGTGGCTGTCATCTCCGCGATCCGACGCTTCATAGATCTGCGCCGGTGGCGGTGCGGCTGCTGAACGTTCGATGATCTTGTCCAACTCGCCCCGATCCAGCCATACCCCGCGACATTCGGGGCAATAATCAATTTCGACCCCAGCACGATCCGTCATCACCAGTTGTTCCCCATCCATCGGACATTTCATCACCACCCTCCTTGTTGGTTTTCAGGTTGCACGCTTGATGTGGGGAGGCGCAGGTTGCGCGGCAATGATATGCGTCGCGGCGAGTGGCCGGTCCGGCGTCACTTTGCCGATTGGCCCCGACGCGCGGCGCGGATATGCTGGACTGGATGATCCCTATCGCGTCATATCCTCAGTCAAGGCGGCCCTTATGACGCTGCTTTTGCTCGCTGGCACTGGCGAGGCACGGCGCCTTGCGCACGCTTTGGCAGAGCTTGGGACAGACTGCCTGATCTGGCCCGACCCCGCCGCGCGCCTGCCCGGTGGCTGGCCCTTGCCGACATGCTCGGGGGAGCTGAGCGATTGCATCGAGCGTCACAATGTCAGCGCCGTTCTGGACGCGACGCATCCCTTCGCCAGTGACATATCGCATAGCGCCGCTAACCTCTGCGCGACAAAGGGCGCCCCCTATTGCCTGCTGCTGCGCCCTGAATGGCGTGCGCAGCCCGGCGATCGCTGGACCACGGTCGTCAGCGAGGCGGACGCGCCCGCGCATATCGAGGCCGGCAGCACCGTTTTTCTGGCCACCGGGCGTGAGGGGCTGATTCACTTTGCAGGGCTCAAGGATTGCTACATCTATTGTCGCCAGATCGGCGCCACCGACGCGCCCTTTCCCCTGCCGAACGGCGAGTATCTGATCCAGCAGCCCCCTTTCCCGGTCGAGGAGGAGGTCGCGCTGTTCCGTCGTCTTGGCATTGATTGGCTGGTTCTGCGCAACGCGGGCAGCACGCGCGCGGATACGAAACTGACCGCCGCGGGGCAGTTGGGCATCCGGGTGTTGATGATCGCCCGGCCCACGCCGCCCAAAGCGCCGCGCGTTCATAGCGTCGACGAGGCACTGGCATGGGTTGCGGCATTATGAGCGGTCGCATCATCGAAACGTCCGAGGATGTGGCGGCGGATGCCCAGGCGCTGGGCGCCATCTGTCCGCGTCTCGCCGATGCCTATGCGCAGACCGGGCCCCTGCCGCTCCGGCGCAGGCCGGACGGCTTTGCCGAACTGCTTAGCGCCATTGTCAGCCAGCAGGTCAGCGTCGCGTCGGCCAATGCGATCTGGGCGCGGATGCAGGCCGCGGGCCTGACAGCGCCCGCGCCGATCCTGTTGTCTGGCGACGATGGCTTGCGCGCTGCCGGTCTCAGCCGCCAAAAGATCCGCTATGCACAGGAGTTGTCCCGCGCTGGAATCGATTTTGACGCGCTGCGCAGCGCCCCGACCGATGAGGTGTTGAAAACGCTTACGCAGGTTCCCGGCATCGGGACATGGACCGCCGAAATCTATGCGATGTTCAGCCTCGGCCACGGCGATGTTTTTGCCCATGGCGATCTGGCCCTGCAAGAGGCAGCGCGCATTCTCTATGACCTGCCCGAACGTCCCAAAGAGCGCGCAATGCGCGAGATCGCTGCAAAGTGGAGCCCGTTCAGATCGGTTGCCGCGCGGCTGCTTTGGGCCTACTACCGTATTGCAAAACAAAGAGAAGGCATCAGATGACGCGCGTACTTAACGCTGGCCGCAAAGAGCCGATATCGGGCGAGATAAAATCTATCGTGGTGTTCCTGCACGGCTATGGCGCCAACGGTCCAGACCTCTTGGGCCTTGCCGATCCTTTGGGCGAACACCTGCCCGACACCCTGTTCGTCGCGCCTGACGCGCCCGAAAACGTACCGGGAATGCCGAACGGATTTCAGTGGTTCCCGATTCCCTGGATCGACGGCAGCAGCGAGGAAGAGGCCGAGCGTGGCCTGCTGGCCGCTTCGGATGATCTGAACGCATTTCTCGATGCGCTGATGGTGGACGAAGACGTGCTGCCCGAACAGGTCGTTCTCTTTGGCTTTAGCCAAGGCACCATGATGGCCCTGCATGTCGGGCCCCGGCGCGAAGATGAGTTGGCGGGCATCGTCGCCTTTTCGGGTCGCCTTTTGCGTCCCGAGCAGCTGATTGATGAGGTAGTCAGCCGCCCCCCGATCCTGTTGGTGCATGGCGACGCCGATGACGTGGTACCGCCAAAATTCCTGCCCGAGGCCGCCGAGGCGCTGCAATCGGCTGGCTGGAAGGATGTCTATGCCCATGTCATGAAGGGTACCGGCCACGGCATCGCGCCCGACGGGCTGGAGGTCGCGCTGGCCTTTATGGCGGACAAACTGGGGCTGGGTTAAAGCGTTTCGGGAAAAACCAGAGACACAGCTTTTCCCGAAACGCTTTAAGCCGATTTATCGCGGGGCCGCATGACCAGCCAGATTAGCGCCCCGCCCGCCAGTGCCAGAAACGGCACCATCGCGAGGTTGACGGCCATCCAACCCGACTGCGCATTGCCGCCCGAGCAGTTCATCAGCCCGCCGGATGCCAGCGATGCGACAGTAACGCCGCCGAACACGATCAGATCGTTGAGGCCCTGCATCCGCCCCCTCTCATGCGGGGCGTGTGCGCCCGCCAGCATCGAGGTCGCGCCGATAAAACCAAAGTTCCAGCCGATCCCCAGCAGCACCAGCGCGATAAAGAAATTGCTCAGCTCGACGCCTTGCAGTGCCACGACACCGGCAGCGGCAAGGATGGCAATCCCGGCGCCCAGAATCTTTTCGACGCCAAAGCGCGCGATCAGATGTCCGGTAAAGAACGACGGGATATACATCGCCAGCACATGCGCGGTGACGACATCGGCAGCGCGGCCCGCATCGAACCCACAGCCGACCACTGCCAGCGGCGTCGAGGTCATCACAAGGTTCATCAGCGCATAGGACACCATCGCGCAGATCACCGCGACGGCGATGCGAGGCGTTTTCAGCAACTCCAGCCGTGAACGCCCGCGTGGCGCATCCTCGGACGGGATCGGCGGTTTGGGGATGTTTAGGAACAGGAACAGGACCGATCCGACGATGTTCAGCATGATGACTGCGATATAGGTGCCGAGGAAAGGCACGACCATCGCATCGGCTGTCACCTTGACCAGTTGCGGCCCGATGATGGCACTGACCAGTCCACCCGCGAGGACGTAGGAAATCGCCTTGGGGCGGAATTCGTCGCTGGCGGTATCAGCGGCGGCAAACCGGTAGAAGCCTTGCGCACTCATGTAGAGGCCGGTCAGCAGGCTACCTAACAGGAATAGGGTGAAAGAGGCGGTATAGAGACCATAAGCCCCCACCGCGCCGCCAATCGCGCCGCCAGCGGTTCCGAGGAAAAATCCGGTCCGCCGTCCATAGCGCTGCATGATCGCCGACACCGGCGTCGCCGAAAGCATCGAGCCGATGACGATCATCGAAATTGGCAGCGTGGCGAAACAGGGGTTGGACGCCAGCCCGTTGCCCGCCAAACCTGCGACGACAAAGATCATCGGCATCTGCGCGCCCAGAATGGCCTGCGCCATCACCAGAACGGTGACGTTGCGGCGGGCGCGGCTGTCGTCGATGAGGGGGGCGGCATACGTCATGCCGCAATCTGCTAGACCTCTTGTGATGCGTTAGCAAGAGCCGCGCTATGCGACTTCAGCCGCCAGCCCGCGACCCAGCGGGTCCATATCGCGCACCGCCTCGCCTGCCATCTGTCCCTGCCAGTCCAGCACCTGCCGCATCAGGACCGTGCGTCCGATGCACAGCAGCGCGGGCGGCTCCAGCCCGCTGGCCTCGATATCGGCGGCCATCGCGCTCAGCGTCGTCTCGATTACCTGCTGTTGCGGAGTTGAGGCGTTGCAGACCACGGCGCAAGGCTCGTCCGGGTCGCGGCCATTTTCGATTAGTGACGCACTGATCTGGGCCGCGTGCTTCATCCCCATGTAGATGACCAGAACCTGACTGCCCTCGGCCAGCGCCTTCCAATTGAGCGACGCGGGCGCATTGCCGGACTGGTCATGGCCGGTGACGAATGTCACGGATTGGTTCACATCGCGGTGGGTGACGGGGATGCCCGCATAGGCCAGCCCGCCGATCCCGGCGCTGATGCCGGGAATGATGCGCACAGGTATGCCGTGCTGCACCAGCGTCTGGGCCTCTTCGCCGCCGCGCCCGAAGACGAACGGATCGCCACCCTTGAGGCGCAGCACCTTTTTGCCTGCGCGGGCAAGGTCGACGAGCCGCAGGGAAATGTCGCGCTGCAGTACCGACGGTTTGCCGCCGCGCTTGCCTGCATAGATCTTCTCGGCTTGCGGTGCCCAGTCGAGGATGCATTCCTGCACCAGCGCGTCATAGACGACCACATCCGCCTGCCGCAGCGCGTTGAGCGCGTGGATCGTCAACAGGCCCGGATCACCGGGGCCGGCACCGCACAGCCAGACCCAACCGGGCTGGAGTGATGGCCACTGATGGGCGGGGAGGGTGAGTGCGTCGACCATGTGTTAGCATATGGCGCAGGATGCTCGGTCTGGGAAGGGGCCTGGATAGGTCTGCTGCTTTGGGGCGAAAACGGGGTTCAGACTGCTGAGGCCGTTTTCGAACCGTTGTTCACGCAGACGCATGATACGGATTTTATTTTCCGTCCTTAGGCGTATCCCGAGAATGATGTTCTAATTTGCGCCAAAGGTTTCTGTCGCGACGGGAACAGCGTTCCTACCACTGTCCGCTCAGGGATCGCGCCGCGAGCGACAGCGAAGAGCGAATCGCAGTCGGTTCCAGACCGCCTGCCGCGACCAACTGCGGTTGCGCTGTGGCGCGCCGCAAAATACCCCCGGCCTGCCATGCGACCAGCAGCGCGGGACGTGCCTCGGCGCTGATCTCGGCTCGTCGCGCTCGTGCGGCGTCGAGGCGGCGCAGACCGCCCTCGGCCAGTGCGCGGATGCCATCGGGCCGCCCGTCCAGCAGCGGTATGCGCCCGGCGTCCTCCAGCGCTGGAATGGCGCGCAGCCAGCTTGCCAGCCCTGTGGCGTAGCCTGCGTCCATCACGACAGATGCGTCGACCCGGCCCAGCGCGCGGGCGGCGGCCAGCATCAGGTTGCCGCTGGTCTTTTCTAGATAATCCGTCAGATGCGCGTCATCCTCGAACGGATCGCGGTAGATGTCCCATTGCCGCGCGACGATCAGGGCGTCCAGCAGCGCGGCGCCCTCGGAATCCAGTATTTTGGCCAACGGCGTCACGACCTCGTGCCGTCTAGCAGTGCTGCCCGACGCGATCTCGTCCAGCGCGTCGCGCCACCATTGCAGGCGCATTTCGGCGATCATCGATTCCTGCGTCATCCACGGCGCGCGCGACACTTCGACGTTGAAGGCATAGATCGGGAACAGCACGTGCCGGGCCGCCACCGGCGCCGCCATCGCCGCGCGAAAGCGGTCGGGATCTCCGCGCCGAACCAAATCGGCGCAGCCTGCCAAATCGCCGGTAAAGTCAGTCACTGCGCAGCAGCTTCCAGTTGATCGCATCCAGCAGCGCGTCAAAGGACGCATCGACGATATTCGCACTGACGCCCACGGTGGACCATTGACGGCCCTGCCCATCCTCGCTGTCGATGATGACGCGGGTCACGGCCTCGGTTCCGCCTTGGGTGATGCGCACCTTGAAATCGACGAGGCGCATGTCGTCGATAGCGCTCTGATAGCGGCCCAGATCCTTGGCCAGCGCCTTGCTGAGCGCATTGACGGGGCCGCGATCACTGCCGTCCTCGTCCATGGATTCGCTGACCGACAGCTTTTTCTCGCCGTCGACCTTTACCACGACGACCGCCTCGGAGAGGCTGACCATCTGGTCATACTTGTTCTTGCGCCGCTCGACCGTGACCTTGTAGCGCTTGACCTCGAAAAAGTCGGGCAGTTGCCCCAAGGCGCGCCGCGCCAGCAGCTCGAAACTGGCCTGCGCGCTGTCATAGGTATAGCCGATTGCCTCGCGTTCCTTGATCTGGTCGAGGATGAGGGCGAGGGCCGGATCGCCGGGTGCGACCTCGATCCCGGCCTCGGACAGGCGCTGGCGCAGGTTCGACTGGCCCGCCTGATTGGACATCGGAATGATGCGCGCATTGCCGACCAGCGCCGGGTCGATATGTTCGTAAGTGCTGGGATCTTTGAGGATCGCGCTGGCGTGCAGCCCGGCCTTGTGCGCGAAAGCGGACCCGCCGACGTAGGCGGCTTGGCGTTGCGGGACACGGTTCAGGATATCATCCAGCTTGCGGCTGATCCGGCTCAGGTTTTTCAGCGCGTCGGGCGCCACGCCGATCTCGTAGGTGCTGGCATAAGGTTCTTTCAGCAGCAGGGTCGGGATCAGCGTGGTGAGATTGGCATTGCCACATCGCTCGCCCAACCCGTTCAGCGTGCCTTGGATTT
This sequence comes from Roseovarius sp. Pro17, assembly GCF_035599575.1. NCBI lineage: Bacteria > Pseudomonadati > Pseudomonadota > Alphaproteobacteria > Rhodobacterales > Roseobacteraceae > Roseovarius > Roseovarius sp. Pro17. Next base: position 3,571,855 of record NZ_CP141179.1, on the reverse strand, counting down.
GGCGCGCGCCTGCATCGACGGCGGCCAGCGCGCCTGCGACGGCGTTTTCAGTGTCATTATGGGTGTGGATGCCCAGTCGGTCGCCGGGGATGCCCGCTGCGATCACCTCGGCGGTGATGCGCCCGATTTCGGTGGGCAGGGTGCCGCCGTTGGTGTCACATAGCACGATCCAGCGCGCGCCAGCATTCAGCGCGGCGTGACAAACCTCAAGCGCATAGGCGGGGTTTGCCTTGTAGCCGTCAAAGAAATGCTCGGCGTCCAGCAGCGCCTCGCGGCCTTGGGCGACGAGGTGTTTGATGGAGGCGGCGACGTTTTCGATGTTTTCCGCCAAAGTGATGCCCAGCGCCCGCTCGACATGGAAATCATGCGCCTTGCCGACAAGGCAGACTGCACTGGTCCCGGCGTTCATCACGGCGGCCAGAACGTCGTCATTTGCGGCACTGCGCCCTGCACGTTTGGTCATGCCAAAGGCGGTCATGGTGGCGCTTGTTTTAGGGGCGGCGTCGAAAAATGCGCTGTCGGTCGGGTTCGCACCGGGCCAGCCGCCCTCGATGTAATCGACGCCGAGCGAGTCCAGCATTTCCGCGATGCGCTGTTTCTCGGCAGTCGAGAATTGCACGCCCTGGGTCTGCTGGCCGTCCCGCAGGGTGGTGTCGTAGAGGGAGAGGCGGGTGCGGGTCATGCAATTGCCCTGTCGCTTTTAGCGCTTTGCTGACTGCGTTCCGCCCGTGGGAACCACGGGCAGCCCCCGACCGCCCTTACGGGCGGGGGCTTTACCCCCACCCTCGGCCGGGGGCCGCCCTTAGTGGCTGATGGCGCGGTCATTTGAGGGCGTCCAGTTCGTGCATCGACTGTTTAATTGCGGAAATCGCATATTCATAAGACAGCGCCTCATGCTGAATGCTTTTCTTATCTCCATCGGAGACGATTGCGTCCCCGAATGCTTTCTTCTTATCGCTATCTAACATGCTTGCAAATCTGTGAAATAAAGCGAGCATATCTATCGATTCAATTTCAATCGATTTCTCTGAGAAACGTAGCCTAAGGCCCTTCTCGGAAAGATTTTCCTTTAAGCCATCAATTATTTCAAAAGACTTGGTTTTCTTAGCTGTTTGATAAACTTCGAAAATTCTGTCGAGTTGCTCGGCAACCATCGCGTTCAGCGCAAAGCGACCCACCCACCTCAACCCATCGGTTAATATACCGACGACCTCAGCCGAAGCTCGGAGCGTTGCGTATTCTTTTTTAGCAAATAACTCGTGCAACCGGGCAATTGCACCAGCAGTATCGAGATCATCTCTCAAGCGCGATAAAAATTGTTCATCTACTTTCCCCACTTGAACTTCATTCGTTTGGTCTCGCCAAACTCTTAGGGTTTCGATCGCCTCCACGGTCTTCTTTTCGGTCCAGTCCATCGGCTTGCGATAATGCGTGCTCAAAAACACAAACCGGATCACTTCGCCCGGCACGCCCTGATCCAGCAAGTCGCGAACGGTAAAGAAATTGCCCAAGCTCTTGGACATCTTCTTGCCCTCGACCTGTAGCATCTCGTTATGCATCCAGACCTGCGCGAACCCACTCTCGGGATGTGCGCAGCAGCTTTGAGCGATCTCGTTCTCGTGGTGCGGAAACATCAAATCGTTGCCGCCGCCGTGGATGTCGAAACTGGCCCCCAGCAGTTCATACGCCATGGCCGAGCATTCGATATGCCAGCCGGGGCGACCCCGGCCCCAAGGCGACGGCCAACCGGGCAAATCATCGCTCGACGGCTTCCACAAAACGAAATCCATCGGGTTGCGCTTGTAGGGCGCGACCTCGACCCGCGCGCCGGCGATCATGTCGTCGATCGAACGGCCAGAGAGGGCACCATATTCGGAGTAACTCTCGACCGCGAACAGCACATGGCCCTCGGCCTCATACGCGTGGCCCTTGGCGATCAGATCCTCGATCATCGCAACCATCTGCGGGATGAACTCGGTCGCGCGGGGCATCATGTCGGGCTCCAGCGCGCCCAACTCGCCCATATCGTCCAGAAACCATTGGATCGTCTCATCCGTGATCTCGCCAATCTCGCGCCCGGTCTCGGCGGCCCTTGCGTTGATCTTGTCATCGACGTCGGTAAAGTTGCGCGCGTAGGTCACGGCATCCTCGCCATAGACGTGGCGCAAAAGGCGATAGAGCACGTCGAACACCACCACCGGGCGCGCGTTGCCCAGATGGGCGCGGTCATAGACGGTCGGCCCACAGACATACATGCGCACGTTGTCGGCATCGAGAGGCGCGAACACCTCCTTGCGGCGGGTGCGGGTATTGTGCAGCTGGATCTTGGTCATGGCGGGCCTCGCGGTACTGAATGGCACGGATTGAGGCGGACTTATCAAGTTAGGGCGCTCTTTGAAATAGTGCAGATCGCCAAGATGCGCACGCCGGTGCAGCCGTTGATGGTACAAAAACGACATGCGTCGCAATCAGGACAGACGGGGTGTGTCGCCGTGTGCCTTGATCAGGGAACACAAGTGGAGAGAGGGCCATGACGCCACTCAGCAAGATCGCCCTCGTCGTGCGCACCATCGGTGCCGAGCGGGGCCGTGCAGCGCGCGGCGGGCCGGCGCGGGTCTGTTGAAACCGCACACCCATTTTTGATCCCTCACGCATTAGGCCCCCGACATGAACGATATCACTCCCCGCCGCTCTGGTGGCCGCGCCGCGCGGCGCGCAGTTCGCAGTGCCCCTCCCTCGGATGCAATGCGATCAATCCGGCCCGGCATGGAGGGCGGCAGATATAGCCCCCTCACTGACGCCGACGTCCTTCGGATCCACGAAACCGCGCTCGACGCACTAGAGCAGATCGGCCTTGCTGATGCGCCTGCCAGCGGGGTGGAATACCTGACTGGCGCTGGTGCCATTCTGGGCGATGACGGGCGCATTCGGTTCCCCCGCGCACTGATCGAAGATACAATTGCCAAGGCCAATCGCAGCGTCACGCTGATGGGTCGGGACGCGCAGCACGACATGCATCTGTCGGGCACGCGGGTGCATTACGGCACGGCGGGTGCGGCGGTGCATCTGGTCGATGTCGATGGGCGCAACTACCGCGAATGCACGGTGCAGGACCTGCATGATGCTGCGCGGATCGCGAACGTTCTGGACAACATCCATTTCGTGCAGCGCCCCATGGTGTGTCGCGACATCGCCGACAACTTTGAGATGGACATGAACACCATCTACGCCTGCTGCGCCGGGACAACCAAGCATGTGGGTGTGTCGTTTACCGAGCGTGAGTTTGCGCGCAAGGGGATGGAGCTGCTGCACCTTATCGCGGGTGGCGAGGATGCATGGCGCGCGCGCCCTTTCGTGTCGAACTCGAACTGTTTCGTGGTTCCGCCGATGAAATTCGCGACCGAGGCCTGCGAGGTGATGGAAGAGTGCATCAACGGCGGTATGCCCGTGCTGCTGCTGAGCGCCGGAATGGCGGGCGCAACCGCGCCTTCGACCATCGCGGGCGCCATCGTGCAGGCGACGGCGGAATGCCTTGCCGGGTTGGTTTATGTCAACGCGGTCAAGCCGGGGCATCCGGCGATCTTTGGCACCTGGCCCTTTGGGCTTGATCTGCGGACGGGCGCGATGACCGGCGGGTCGGGTGAGCAGGCATTGCTTAGTTCGGGATGCGCACAGATGCACCGGTTCTACGATCTGCCGGGGGGCGCAGCGGCGGGGATCACCGATGCGAAACTGCCCGATATGCAAGCCGGGTGGGAGCAGATGTGCTCGAATGTCATGGTCGGCCTGTCGGGCCTGAACATGGTTTATGAGGCGGCGGGGATGCACGCATCGCTGTTGGGCTTTTGCCTTGAATCGCTGATCCTTGGGGATGATCTGATCGGCCATGCGCAGCGCTGTGTGCGCGGGATCGAGGTGGATGATCAGACGCTGGCGCTGGAGCAGATCCGCGAGGTCTGCATTGGTGGGCCGGGCCATTATCTGGGCACGTCCGAGACTTTGGCGCGGATGGAGAGCGATTATCAGTATCCAAAACTGGGTAACAGGATGAGCCCCAAGCAGTGGAATGAGGAAGGCAAACCCGATCTGAACACCAACGCCACTGCCCGCAAAGAAGCGATATTGGCCGAGCGGTCGGCGGCGCGCTTTGCCCCCGATGTCGATGCGGCGATACGTAAGGCGTTCAAGATACACCTTCCCACCTAAGCCTCTATCGCGCTAAGGCGAAACGCGTACAACGCTGATATGTTGCGCGCGTTTCGCAAAAACAGTGATTCAAGTTTTTCGCGAAACGCTTTAGCGTGGCCGCACCGCACAGGAGCCGCGCATGAGCCTCACCGTTTTCATCGCCGTTATCGGCGCAGCGTTGCTGCACGCCGTCTGGAATGCAGCGGTCAAGGGGGGCGCGGACAAGCGTGCGGGGATGGGCGCTGTGGTGATCGGCCATGTGCCGCTGGCGGCTTTGGCGCTGTGCTTTGTGCCGATGCCCGCGCTGGCCAGCCTGCCATGGCTGCTGGGCGGTCTGCTGCTGCATTTCGGCTATCAGCTGTTCCTGATGCGTGCCTATGAGCGGGGCGATCTTACGCAAATCTATCCGATCGCACGCGGGTCCGCGCCGCTGATCGTAGCGGTTTTCTCGGTCGTCGTGCTGGGGGTGCATCTGCACGCTGCCGAGGTGCTGGCTGTGGCCATCATCGCTGCCGGTATCCTCAGCCTTTCTGCTGTGCGGCGCGCCGATGGGCTGCGCAACGGACATGCCGCCGGGCTGGCGCTGGTCACTGGCATATTCATTGCGGCCTATTCGCTGGTCGACGGATACGGCGCGCGGATCGCAGGCACGTCGCTGGGATTCTACGGCTGGTTGGCGCTGGGCAATGCTGCGCTGATGACGCTCTACCTTGCGGCGCGCAGCCCGGGGACGCTGCGGCGCATCGCGCGCACGGGCCGTGTTACCTGCGTGTTGGGAGGGGCGGCATCCTTTGTCGCCTATGCGTTGGTCACGTGGGCTTTTACGCAGGCGCCCATCGCGCTGGTCACGGCGCTGCGCGAGACCAGTGTCGTCTTTGCCCTGCTGATCGGGGTGTTTTGCCTGAAAGAGCGTTTGGACCTGGCCAAGGTGCTGGCCACTGCGGCAACGCTGTCTGGCGCGGTGCTGTTGCGCTATGCGCGGCAGTGCTGAGCGTCATGCGCATCCTCGCCTTTTCAGACCTTCACCGCCATGCGGACGCCGCCCGTGCCATCGTGAATGCCAGCGCAGCGGCGGATGTGGTGATCGGTGCGGGGGATTTCGCGACGGAGGGCATCGGGGCGGCAGACACGCTAAGCATCCTCGCAACCTGCCGCGCGCCTGTGCTGATCGTGCATGGCAATCACGACCGACCTGACGAGATTGCAGCGCTCTGCGCTGGCTGGTCGAATGTCACCTATCTGCACGGTACGCCCGCCACGATCAACGGCACGGATTTCTTTGGCGTTGGCGGCGAGGTGCCAGAGCGTAAGACGCATGACTGGAATACCGCCCATTCCGAGGATGAGGCGACCCAGATGCTGGCTAACTGTCCTCATGGCGCGGTGCTGATCACCCACACCCCGCCGCTGGGCACTGCTGATCTGCAAAAGAACGGCGCACATGAGGGCAGCGCAGCAGTTCGCGACGCGATCATTACCAAAGGCTCACCACTGTGCCTATGCGGCCACATCCATGCGGCATGGGGTGCCGAGGGGCAGGTGGGCAATGCGCTGGTGCGCAACCTCGGGCCGAGCCTCAACTGGTTCGACATCTGACGCGTGGCGTTGCACAATCCCGCGCCGGGAAAAGGAGTGCGTGCCATGCAACTGGATCATCTGGTCATCAATACCGGCCTCGGGATGGACGCCGCCGCTGCGCTTTTCACCAGCCTCGGGTTTCAGTTGACGCCGCGCGGACATCACTCATTGGGCTCGATCAACCATCTGATGATGGACCCCGTCAGCTATCTGGAACTGGTCGGCGTGCCTGCCACCGGCAAGCAGCGGCAGGAGGTTCTGGACAGCCCTTTGGGCCTCAGCGGTCTGGTCTTTCGCAGCGACGATGCCGAGGCAACATTCGCGCGCCTGTCGACTGCTGGGTTTGCCCCGCAAGAGCCGATCCTGCTGGAGCGGCCTGTGACGATAGACGGCGGGGCGCGCGTGGCGCGGTTCCACAATGTGCGTATGACGACAGCAGAATTTCCCGCCGGGCGCGTCTATTTCTGCCAGCACCTGACGCCGGATCTGGTCTGGCGAAAGGAATGGCTAAGCCATCCGAACGGCTTTTGCGGCATTGCGGGGATGACCGTCCTCAGTCCTGATCCCGAGGAAGAAGCGGCGCGATACGCGGCGCTGACCGAAGGGTCTGCCCAATGTGACGGCAATGGCTGGCGGATCGATGAGGGCGGTTTTGTGCTGCGGATCGCACGCGGTCCCAGCGCCTTCGCCAGTGCTACGCTGGTGTTCGAGGATCTTGTGCAGATCGCCGGTCTTGCCAAAGCCAGTTCCGGGGTCGAATGGCAAAGTCAGGGCGACAGGGCCGGGGTCTTGACCATCCCGTCGCTGGCGGTGACGCTGCACTGCCGCGCCGCATGACACGCCAAGAACGAAAGCACAGCCATGAATGATAGCCTAAAATATCCGACTTACCGCACGCCTGTTTTCGCGCGCAGCATGGTCGCCACGTCCCAGCCGCTGGCGGCGCAGGCGGGGCTGCGGATGCTGGCCGAGGGGGGCAATGCCGTCGACGCAGCGCTTGCCGCCGCGATCTGCCTGACGGTGGTCGAGCCGACGGGATGCGGACTTGGCTCGGACGCGTTTGCGATCCTTTGGGACGGCGCTCAACTGCATGGGCTGAACGCATCGGGCCGCGCGCCCGCCGCATGGACGGCCCAGCAGTTCGATGGTGGCGTGCCCCTGCGCGGCTGGGGTGCGGTGACGGTTCCGGGGGCAGTGTCGGCTTGGGTGGCGCTATCGCGGGAACATGGGCGGCTGCCATTTGCGCAGCTTTTTGCACCTGCCATCGGCTATGCGCGCGGCGGTTTCCCCGTCTCGCCCATCATTGCCGGGCTTTGGGCCAGTGGGGCGGAACTGCTGAAGGATCAGCCCGGCTTTGCCGAGTGCTTCATGCCCGGCGGGCGCGCGCCAAAGGCGGGCGAGACATTCCGCAACCCGGCGCTGGCCAACTCGCTTGAGGCGATTGCCGAGAGCGGGGGCGAGGCGTTCTACCGTGGCGCACTGGCCGAGAAGATCGCGGCAGCCGCGCGCGACAACGGCGCAGCGCTGAGTGAGGGCGACATGGCCGCGCACAGTGCCGATTGGTGCGGCACGATCCATATGCCGTTTCGCGGGCGCGAGTTGCATGAGATACCACCCAACGGCCAAGGCATCGCCGCGCTCATCGCGCTGGGTCTTGTGGACCGCACGGCGATCGCTGATTTCGAACCTGATGATCCGATAGCGCTGCATCTTCAGATCGAGGCGACCAAGCTGGCGCTGGCTGATGCGGCGGCGCATGTGGCGGATGCCGACGCCATGGCCTTTGGCCCCGAAGCGCTGCTGAACGGCGGCTATCTGGACAGCCGCGCGGCGCTGATCGATGCGGGGCGGGCGAGGGATCCGGGCGCGGGTGCTCCGGTGGCGGGCGGCACCGTCTATCTGAGCGCGGCGGATTCCGAGGGGCGCATGGTGTCGTTTATCCAGTCCAACTACATGGGCTTTGGCGCAGGCGTTGTGGTGCCGGGCACTGGCATACATATGCAGAATCGCGGTGCAGGATTCGTCGCCACCCCCGGCCATCCGAACCGCGTTGGCCCGTCGCAGAGACCATTCCATACGATCATTCCCGGTTTTGTCACCAAGGGTGGCGCGCCCGAGATGAGCTTTGGCGTCATGGGTGGGCCGATGCAGGCGCAGGGTCATTTGCAGATGATGCTGCGCACGATGCTCTGGGGCCAGGATCCGCAAGTGGCCAGCGACGCGCCGCGCTGGCAGGTGGTGTCGGGCCGCACCGTCGCCATTGAGCGCACCATGCCCGAGGCAACCGCCGAGGCGCTCCGCGCCATGGGGCACGACATCGTGCGCGAAGGAACCGCGGCCGACTTTGGCTTTGGGGGGGCGCAGTTGATCCGGCGGATGGGTGACGGCTATGTCGGCGGTTCGGACTACCGCAAGGACGGGTGCGCCGTCGGGTTCTAGGCCCGCGCTATGGCGCGTAGATGCGCGAAAAGGCCAGTCGCACGTTCAGCGTCACCTCCTCCAACCTGCGCGAAATGTGGCAATCCATTTCGCGCGCCGCGCCGTCCTCGTCGCCTGCCGCGACGGCGGCGAGGATGCGGGCATGGGGCTGGGTGGTGATAGCTGGCGTGCCATCCCGCTCACTCAGCAATTGCAGGTCAATTACGCGGATGTAGTGGATGCGCGCAGCGGCGTTATCCAGCAGGCGCACCAATTCGCCGTTGCGTGATAGCAGGGCGATATGGCGATGGAATGCTTCGTCTAGCCTCACCAGTTCAACTGGGGAGGCCCCGGGGGTATACCCGGCCTCGGATTGCTCCAGAAAGGCCTGCACTTCGGCCAGCGCCGTCGGATCGGCGCGGCGCGCAGCGAGGCGCGCGGCCTGGCTTTCGATCGCGGCGCGGGCCTCGTAGAGGTCCATGATTTCGGGCGGGTTGAGCGAGCGGCAGTGAAAGCCGTGACCGCGTTTGAACGTCAGGAACCCTTCGGCAGTCAGGCGGTTCAACGCCTCGCGCAGCGGAGTTCTGCTGATCGACAATTGAGCAGAAATAGCGCCTTCATTCAGCCTCTCGTCCGGCTTGAACTCAAAGCTGGCGGCCATTTCCTTGAGCTTTCGGTAGGCGCGCTCAACCGCGCCGGTATCTTGGTCCATGCGGGTGCCTTGCAGATCGGCCTCGAAACGGGCCAGCACACCCACGCTAAACGGCATACGGATAAAAGCAATTGATTTGCACACCGTTCTGCATATTGTGCTGTATACAGTAACCGGGCCCACCCCGCACTGCCGCAATTAGGAGCGATCATGAGCAATTCCCTAACCGGCGCGCAGGCGATGGTGCGCAGCCTTGAGGCGCATGGCGTGAGGCATATATTCGGCCTGTGCGGGGACACGACGCTGCCGTTTTATGATGCGATGCTGCAGCTGGATCACCCGATCCAGCATATCCTGACACGGGACGAGCGCAGCGCGACCTACATGGCCGACGGCTATTCGCGGGTCACTGGCCGCGTGGGCGTGTGCGAGGGGCCGTCGGGGGGGGGCGCGACCTATATTCTGCCCGGCCTCATAGAGGCCAACGAAAGCTCATATGCCGTGCTGGGCATTACCACCGACGTGTCTGTCGCCAGCTATGGGCGCTATCCGCTGACCGAGGTGGATCAGGAGGCGTTGATGCGTCCGCTGACCAAATGGAACACGGTTATCAAGCGCGCCGATCACATTCCGCGCATGGTGCGTCAGGCGTTTCGCGCGATGACGACGGGCCGCTCGGGCGCGGCGCATCTGGGTCTGCCTTATGACATCCAATATGACGATGTGCCCAGTGACGACATCTGGGCCGATCCGCAATTGACCAGCTATCCAGCCTATCGCACCGGGCCTGAGCAGGGCGCGGTTGAGGCGGCGCTGGATGCGATCCTGTCGGCCAAATCGCCGCTGATCGTGTGCGGTGGCGGCGTGGTCATTGCAGGCGGGATGGATGCGCTCAGCCGCCTCGCCACGAGGCTTGACATCACGGTCGCCACGTCGATTTCGGGTCAGGGCAGCCTCGCGGAAACGCACCCCAACTGCCTTGGCGTCGTAGGCTCCAACGGTGGCACGGACGAGACGTGGGAGGCGATGGCAGCCGCCGATCTGGTCGTCTTCATGGGATGCCGAGCAGGATCGACTACCACCTCGCGCTGGGAGGCGCCGAAGCCCGGCACGCGGGTCGTGCATTGCGACGTTGATCCGATGGTCATCGGTGCCGTCCTGCCGACTGAGGTTGGCGTCGTTGGTGATCTGCGCATGACACTGGATGCAATGAACGCCGAACTGGACCGCCGCGAGCAGGGCACCAGCACCTTTGGCGGTGCCGCTGCCGTGGCCGATATCCGCAAGCGCAAGTTCGACAAGTTCGACGCGCTGGCTCAGTCGGATGAGGCGCCAATCCGGCCCGAAAGGATCATCGCGACGTTGCAGCGCGTGTTGCCGGATGATGCGACCATCGTGTCCGATCCCGGCACATCCTGCCCCTATTTTTCGGCCTATTACACCCTGCCCAAAGCGGGCCGTCACTTCATCACCAACCGCGCGCATGGCGCGCTGGGCTATGCGCTATCGGCGTCCTTGGGTGCGTGGTTCGGACGACCGGGTAGCAAGGTCGTCGGGCTGATGGGCGACGGATCATTCGGGTTTACCTGCGGCGAGCTGGAGACTGTCACGCGCTGCCGCGCGCCGATCACCTACATTGTATTTTCCAACTCAGCCTTTGGCTGGATCAAGGCCAGCCAGCATGACGATTGCGATGCGCGCTATTATAATGTCGACTTCAACCGCACCGATCAGGCTGCAGTCGCGGCCGCGTATGGTATCAAATCGTGGAAGGTCGAAGACCCCGCCAAATTGGAGGGCGTGTTGAAAGAGGCCATTGCCCATGACGGCCCGACGCTGGTCGATATCGTCTGCCAGCCGCTGGAAGAAGCCAAGGCCCCCGTCCGCCGCTGGATGGGCTGAGTAGTGCGTCCCAGTGATGGGGCGTGCCTGAAAACCGACAGGGAAAAGGATAATAAAGATGATCAATTTCACACGCAGAAAGGTCGCCTTAGCGGCCCTTGCCCTCGCGCTACCCTTCGGTGGGGGCGCAACCGCGCAGGACTATCCTGCCAAAGATCTGAGCCACATCATGCCATGGAGCGCGGGCGGCGGCACCGATACGGTGATGCGCACCTTCATGAACTTCGCCGAGCAGACACTGGGCACCGGGATCAACACCCAGAACATAACCGGCGCCCAGAGCGGGATTGGCACGCTGCGTCTGATGAAGGCGCGGCCCGACGGCTACACCATTGGCTCATTGACTTGGGATAGCGTCATAACCGTGCCGTACTACGGCCTCGTGCCGGGGTATGACACCGACCAACTGACCTATCTGGGGTCGGTCACGGTTCACCCCACTGTGCTGGCCGTAAACGCCGACTCGCCCTATCAGACGCTTGTGGATTTCATCGCAGCGGCCCAGGCCGCGCCCGGCGAATTGTCGATCTCGAACGTCGGCAGTGGCGGTGTGTGGCACTTGCCCGCGCTGGATTTGGCGGATGCGACCGGCATTGAGGTAAACCATGTTCCCTATCCCGACGGCTCGGGCCCCCAACGTGAGGCGCTGTTGTCGGGCGAGACGGACGCGGCGTCGCTAAGTGCGTCGGCGGTTTATGCTGCCGTGCAATCCGGGCAGGCCCGCGTTCTGGCCGTCATGGGGACAGAGCGCAGCGAATTCCTGCCTGACGTTCCGACCTTCAAGGAGCTGGGCTACGACGTGATCTGGGGCAGTTTCCGCCTGATCGCCGCGCCCAAGGGGATCGATCCCGAACAGCGCGCGGTGCTGGAGCAAGGCTTTGCCGAGGTGTTCGAGTTGCCCGAGTTTCAGGCACGCGCCGAGGAAACGGCGATGGGCGCGGTCTGGATGGATGGCGAAGAGACGACCGCCTATGTCGAGGTCTCGCAGAAGAAGGCGTTCGCGCTGATCGACAATCTGGTCGAGCAAGGTATCCTCGAGAAATGACGGATCGGCGGGGCGCGCGGCCCCGCCATCTACCCCTCGCAAAGGATCGTCCTGCATGACCGGCTCTGCCCGCCCCAACGGCCAAGCGATCTTTGCGATGCTGCTGCTGGTGTTGACCACGGTCTATGCCAGCCAGATTTTCAAGTTGGGCCTGCCCTTCGCCAAGGGGGTTGAGCCGGGTGCATCGTTCCTGCCAATCGTGCTAAGCGCGGTGATGTATTTGGCCGCAGGCCGCATCCTGATCGAAGAGCTGCGCAAGGGTCGCGAAGCCGTAGCACGGGCGGCCCAGTCCGATCATGTGCCTGCCGTCGGCCTGATTGGGCCGCTGGTCGTCGCGCTCTTTACCGTGGGCTTCGCCGTTGGGTTGGAGCGGGTCGGGTATTTCGTCGCCGCAGGCGCCTATACCTTCGCGGTCGCATTTTACTTCGACTATGAGGAGAGCGGCAGACCCCTGCGCTCTGTCCTTATCGCCGCCATCACGGCAGCGATCATCACAGGTTTCTGCTGGCTGTTCTTCGTCAAGCTGTTCGGCCTCTCGCTACCGACCTGGAGCTTTTAGATCATGCTCGATCTTCTCGGCGGTTTTTCGGTCCTCTTCACGCCTTGGCCGTTCCTCTATCTGGTCGGTGGCTTCCTGCTGGGTCTGTTATTCGGCGCAATACCGGGGCTGACGGCCACGCTGGCGATTGCGCTGCTCTTGCCGTTCACCTTCGGGATGGAGGTGGTGAATGCGCTGATCATGGTGATGGGCATCTACATGGCGGGCATCTATGCAGGTTCGATCACCGGGATCACATTGAACATTCCCGGCGCGCCGTCGGGTGCGATCACCAGTATCGACGGCCATGCGCTGATGAAGAAGGGGCAGGGTGCGCAGGCGCTCAGCCTCGACGCGTTCGCATCATCGGTAGGCGGCATGATTGGCGCGCTTGTGCTGATGCTGCTGGCCCAGCCGATCAGCGAATTGGCGCTGCTGTTCCGCACGCCCGAGAAATTCTCGCTGGTGCTGCTGGCGGTCGTCACCGTAACCATCGTCGCGCGCGGGTCGCTGTGGAAGGCGATCATCGCGATGACGCTGGGGCTGATGATCTCGACCGTGGGAATCGACCCGATGGTTCCCAAGGGGCGGTTCGATTTCGGCAGTTATCATCTGGTCGAGGGGATTGGCCTCTTGCCCGCCGTCATCGGCCTTTTCGCGGTGTGCGAACTGTTGGTTCAGGCCGCGACCCCGGCGCGCAATGCCATGGGCGTTGCGGTGGCCAAACTGCCGCGCCTGCGCCACCGTGATTTCATCCCCGATTTCAGTATCATCCGTGAGATCGGCGCGTTCCTCTATATCAAAAGTTCGGTCATCGGCGTGCTGATCGGCATGTTGCCTGGCGGCGGTGCTGCCATGGCATCCTTTATCGCCTACGCAGAGGCCAAGCGCACGGCCAAGCGACCGGAGGAATTCGGCCAAGGCTCGCACGAGGGGCTGGCCGCATCGGAATCGGCCAACAACGCGATGTGCGGCGGGGCGATCATTCCGCTGCTGACGATGGGGATTCCGGGCGATGCGGTGACGGCGATCATATTCGGCGTGCTGTTGATCCATGGCCTTGTGCCCGGTCCCGGTTTGCTGGTCGACCACACGGCCACCATCGCGCCAATGTTCGCGGCACTTTTTGTCGCATCGATATTCGTCATGGTGTCGGTGATCGCGTTCGGCCCGTTTTATTTGCGGCTGGCACGAATTAATCGCGGCGTGCTCTATGCGTTCATCGCACTGATCTCGATGGCGGGGGTTTATGCGTCATCCTTTTCGGGGTTCCAGATGTGGATGGCGCTGGCGATTGGCATCTTTGCCTTCGCGCTGCGCCGGTTCGACTATCCGGTGGTGCCGATGCTGATGGGCGTGATCCTGGGGCCGTATCTGGAGGAATTCCTGCGCCGGTCGCTGATCGTGTCGCAGGGCGATCCGCTGATCTTTGTCACCAGCCCGTTCAGCCTGATGTTTCTGGTCATGACGCTGGTTTTCATCTGGTTGCTGCGCCTGCGGCCCGGCGTGCGCAGTTGATGTGGCTCACGCGAGAATAAAGAAGACCTTGCGCACACGGGTCAGATTTTCCCACGTCCCGTCAAAGCCTGCTGCCACGACAAAGCTGTCACCGGGGCTAAACGTCTGGGCATTGCCCGCCGCGTCGGTCAGACGCACCTCGCCCTCTAGGATATGGCACATCTCGTCATAGTCGCATTTGCACCGCTCCAGATGCGGCTCGGCCTCCCATATCCCGGCGGTCGCGCCCTTGGCGTCGTTTGCAAAATGTCGCCAGCTGGTGCTGCGATAGGGCGTATCGACGACGGCAGGGTCGTCTGTGACGCTTTCGCGCGCAGGAACCGATTTGTCGAAGGCGATCACGTGGGATGGATTGGGCATGTATATTTCCTATGAACCAAAGCCGATGTTGAACCGGTCCAGCGTTTTAAGAAAGAGCGAGCGATGCCCTGTCGCATCCTCGCGCGCGAGGTCCCTTTGCGCCCATTTCACGCCAAAGCTGCGCAGCGGTTCCGGCGGGAAGGGCACGGCGCGGCTGCTTAGCATCTTGAGGGTCGTGCGCTCGGTCGTTTTGCCCTCGAGCAGATCCAGCATTGTCAGCGCGCCAAAGCGTGTGGCCGACACACCCTGTCCCGAGAACCCGGCGGCGTAGGCCACCCGCCCGCCCATCGCAGTCCCAACGAAGGTCGTAAGGCGCGCGGAGGTGTCGATGATCCCGCCCCAGCGATGCGAGAAGCCGATATCACCCAGCGCGGGAAACGCGTCGCGGAAGTTGGCTTCGATTACAGAGTTGGTTTCGTCCCTCTGATACAATTCCTCGCCGCGACCGCTGCCGTAGAAATAGAGCGCGTGATATCCGCCCCAGAGGATGCGATTGTCTGCCGTCTTGCGGAAGTAGTGAAACTGGTTGCCGCTGTCGGCGATGCCATAGCGCCCTTGCCAGCCGATGGCGGCCAGTTGGCTGTCGGTCAGCGGTTCGCTCATCAAGGTATAGTCAAAGATCGGAATGATCGCCGGGCGCAACCGTTTCAGCAGTGGCACGGCGGCGTTGGTGGCTAGGATGACTTGTTTGGCCGTCACGGTGCCGGTGCCTGTCGTCAGGCGCACGCTATCTTTTGCATTGGCGACGTCCGAGACCTTGGTGTTCTCGAAAATCTGCACACCGAGCGCGATGGCGGTCTTGGCCAGCCCATCGACCAGCTTGGCGGGGTTTACCAGCGCATAATTCGGCTCGAAGAGGCCTGCGTGATAGCGCGGCGTGTCAAAGCGCGCGTCCAGCTCCGTGCCCTCCAGAAACTGCGTTTCGATGCCAAAGCGGGCGTAATTGGCCTGCATATCACGCAGGCCCTCGGCCTGCCATTTGGTCGCCGCGACGTTCAGCTTGCCCTTGCGCACGAATTCGCCGTCGATGCCGTAGGTTTCTAGATCTGCCTCCAGCCCATCAAGATTCTCGCGCCCCAGTCGAACCAGCGTCTCGGCCTCGCCCGGCCAGCGCGCGACGGCGTTGCCCACCCCGTGCGAGATGCTGGGCGCGCAGAAACCGCCATTGCGCCCGCTGGCGGCATTGCCCAGTTGGTCGCCCTCCAGCACGACGATGCGGGCATCCGGCATCCGCTCGCGCGCCTTGATCGCGGACCACAGGCCCGAGAATCCACCACCGACGATGGCCAGATCGCAGGCGATATCGCCGTCCAGCGGGGCGGCGGTTACAGGATCACTGACGGTTTCGCGCCAATTAGGCGCGGGCTTGGCTGCGGCGTATTTGGTCATGGGACCAGCCTATACATGCTTGCGCCCGCCTTCCTCAAGGAACCAGTCGTCGTCATAGGGGTACCACCAGTCATGTCGCACGGGGTTGTGATCCATGATGACCATTTTGGACCGCCGGAACGTGTCGAGGCCCATGCGCCCCAGTTCGCGCCCGATGCCCGAATTTTTCCACCCGCCGAAGGGTAGCGCGTCGTTGTCGATCATCGGATTGTTGATCCAGACCATGCCCGCCTCTAGCCGCTCGTACGCTTCGTGAGCTTCGGCAAGATCGGTGGTGAACACCGACGCGCCAAGGCCGAATTCGCTGTCATTCGCCATTGCGATGGCAGTGTCGAAATCTGGGACGCGCACGATGGCGGCGACAGGGCCAAAGACCTCTGAATTGAGGATCGCCATGTCTGGCGTGCAGTTCGTCAGGATTGTAGGGGCGTAGAACCAGCCGGTTTCCAGTTCCTCAGGGATGTGCCCGCCGCATTCCACCTTGGCACCCTGCGCGACGGCATCATCCACCAGCCGCTTTACCCTATCGCGGGCGGCCTCGCTGACCAACGGGCCTATCTCAGATTTCTGCAGGCCATTGCCGATGCGCAGGCGTTGCGTCTCAGCAACGAACGCCCGGACAAAGTCGTCATGCACTGCATCCACGACATACATCCGCTCGGTCGAAGTGCAGACCTGCCCCGACATGTGGAATGCACCGGTGACGGCCCCGGCAGCGGCGATGTCGATCGGCGCATGGGCGGTGATGATCATGGGGTCTGATCCGCCTGCCTCAATCACCGCAGGCTTCAGCCGGCGTGCGGCGGCTTCGGCCACGGCCTGTCCTGCCTTGACCGACCCGGTAAAGGCGACGGCGTGAGTTTTCGGGCTGTCGACCAACGCGCGGCCCACCTCCGCACCGCCGGGCAGGCAGGCGACGAGGCCCTCGGGCATGTCTGAAAACACCTTCATGAATTCGAGCGTCGAGAGAGTCGTCGCTTCGGCAGGCTTGATGATAGCGCCGTTGCCCGCGGCCAGTGACGCGGCGACGGTCCAACACATCAGCAGGATCGGGAAGTTGAAGGGCATGATATGCACAGAAACGCCCAGCGGTTCATACCGGGCGAATTGCAGCGATCCCATCTGCGTCGTGCCCGCCACCTTGCCCGCCTCGTCGCGGGCCATTTCGGCGTAATAGCGGAATATGGGCGCGCAATTTGCGACCTCGCCAATGGCCTCGGGATAGGGTTTGCCCATCTCGCGGCTCATCAGGATGGCGCAGGCGGTCATGTCATGCGCCTCGATGCGGTTTGCCAACCTGTGCAGCACCGCTGCGCGGCTTTTGGCATCGGTTTTGGCCCAGCTTTTCTGCGCAGCATTTACCCGGTCAAGAACGGTCTCGACCTCATCCGTCGTGACGCTGGCACGCTGCGCGACTCCCTCCAGAGTAGCGGGGTCGATCACATCATGCGCCGCGCCTTTGCTGCGATGAAAATCGGGGGAGAGATAATAGCAGGGCGAAGTGACATCGGACATGTGTCGCGTCCTTTCAGGAGTTTGTTTGTGGCGAAATCGTCGCGGCACGGGATTGCCATTCGGGCAGATGCGCGCCCAGAAGTGCTGAGATATCGGTGAGCTGTGCGTCGTCCAACGCAGTGCGTAATTGCTGCGCAACGCGGGGCATCCATTTGAGGTAGTTCGGTTTGCCGTCACGCTGATTGAGCCGCACGAAAACGCCCAGAATACGCGCGTGCCGCTGTGCAGCGAGAATGTAGTAGCGATGGCGGATATCCGCAGCATTTCCTAGATGTTTCGGGGCGTTTTCGAGGTAGCGCGCCAGCATCTCGTCCTCCAGCCCCGGCGCCAAATCGCGCCGCGCGTCTTGCAGCAGCGACATGAGGTCATATTCGCAAGGGCCAAGGGCGGCATCCTGAAAATCCAGCAGGCCGCAGCGGGCGATGCCCTTTCGATCGTCCAGCAGCATCAGGTTGTCCACGTGGAAATCGCGCATGATGAGCGTGTCGAACCTGTCCGCTACAGGTGCTAGCGCTGCCCTCCACAGCGCGCGCCAGTCGCGCGCGAAATTGGCATCCAGTTCCGGTCTTATGGCAGGCGCAAACCACTCGGCAAAGATCGCCAACTCTTTTAGCATTACCTCGATGTCGTAGCGTGGCTGGCCCACGTCAGACCCGCTTGGATCATGGTGCAGGTGCAGCAGCGTATCGACGGCAAGGTGATAGAGCGTGCGCTCATCCTCGCCCGCTTTCAGGCAGTGGGTATAGGTCGCGTCGCCCAGATCTTCGATCAAGGCCAGGCCGTTCGCCTTATCGCGTGCCATTATGCGGGGCGCCGACAGGCCGAGGGAATTCAGATGTGCCGATAGCAGCAGAAACGCGGCATATCCCACCGGATCGCTGGGATCCTCCATCAGGATCAGGCCGCGCCCCTCCAGCCGGTGATAGCGGCGGGGGGACGCGTCTGCCGTGAAGGGGGTCAGTTGCGCATCGCCATGGCCCTCAGCCGCCAGAAAGCTGGCGGCAGGGGGCGCAAGGGTGCTGGCCGGCACAGTAATCATCGGATCATGTAGACCTTTTTAATGGTCTCATGGACGGTGCAGATGCCCTTCCAATCCTTGGGGAAGAACGCCGCCGTGTCGGGGATGATTTCGATCACGTCGCCCGCCTCGTGGACGTAAGTGCAGCGCCCCTCGATGAAGTGACAGAACTCGTCGGAGGTCACATGGCAGTCCCACTTGCCGGGGGTGCAGATCCAGAGGCCGCATTCGCTTTGCCCCTCCGGCCCTTTGTGCAGGACCTTGCCGGATACGTGGCTGGTCCCTTCGATCATCGTCGGGATAACGCCCCAATCCACCGTGTCGGTGACGTCGAGCGGATTTTGCATGATCGGTGCTTTCATCGGATTATTCCTTCTCTAGACAAGCATGTAAATGTTGCGCAGCGTTTCCGTGATCTCAGCCGTTCCTTCCCAGCCAGCGGGGAACATGACGCAGGTGCCGGGGCCTGCCTCAATCACCTCGTCCGTGCCGTCGCGGCGATAGGTGACACGGCCGGCGACGAAATGGCAAAACTCGTCGCGCGGCACGGAAATGCGCCACTTACCGGGCGTGCAGACCCAGATTCCGGTTTCGGGTGAATTATTCGGCCCCTTGTGCAAAAGGCGCCCGGTCGAGTGGGATTGCCCCTCAATCATATCGGGCTGCGGACCCCAATCGGCAAGGTCGCCGTAAGTGGTGGCCCCGTGGATATGGGGCGCGGATGATTTGAGGTCGGTCATAACTGCGCCGCCGCCAGATCGCACAACAGCTTGGCCGCCTTTTCCTGTCCGTTTTGCGATTGCATATGCGTGCTCGTTTTCTTGAGCCGCGCGGCCATGTCCGCATCGTTCAGGCAGGCTTCGATTTTCTTCGTCAGCTCCTCCTCGGTCCACTCATAGCGGTCCGAGCGAAAGCCGTGGCCGGTTTCCTGAACGCGCATGGCGTTGTCGTGGCCGTCCCAGACATAGGACATGATGATCGCCGGTTTGCCGAAGTATAGGCATTCGGTGAACGAGTTGTTGCCGCCGTGGTGGATCACCGCATCGACCTGCGGAATGACCGACGGCTGGGGAAACCAGCTGCCGATGATGACGTTGTCGGGGATGTCGGAATATTCGGCCTCGTAGTCACCGACATTGACCAGTGCGCGGTAGCGGCTGCCTCCGATCAGCTTGATGATCCGCTTCAGCAGATCGGTATCCCCGGCACCCAGTGAGCCGAACGAGACATAGAGAAGCGGGCCGTCGTTGTTTTTCTTGAACGTCGGCACCTCATACGGCTTGTCCTGGCGCACGCAGCCTTCGAGATACTGGAACGTCTTTGGGTCCAGCGGTTCGGCGCGGTCGTATTTCATCTGCTCGGGGTAGAGCAGCAGGTTGAGATAGGGCGACGGTTCAAAGAACTCGCCGAGGGGATAGGGGTCTTCGCCGGTGGATTTCAGAAAGTCGTTGAAATCGTCGTGGATGGGCTTGATCACTTCGTTGAACTTCTTGCGAAAGGCGGCGTGGCCTTCCCTGTCATTCACGGACATGCCAGACAGATGCGGCGGGATCGCGGCATCCTCGATCTCGTTCTCAGAGCAGGAAATGACACGCACCCACGGCACGCCGTATTGCTTGATCGCGGGGAACAGGATTACGTTGTCGACGGCGATAACGTCCGGTTTTATGTCCGCAAGAATGCCGGGCAAATCCTTTTCCGCCCATTTTGCGCTGTCGACGATCGCCTCCCAACATTCCTTGACGTAATTGTCCAACTGGTCGATTGGCGCCTTGCGAAAGTTCGGGATGTGACTGTTGATGAAGTCCTCCCAGAACTTGGCCATCTTTTCGGGTGGCATCGGCTCGCTCAAGTTCACAGGATGCGCCTCAAAGCCGTAATCCTTATAGATATCGACGAAACCGGGGTCCGACAGGAACACCACCTTGTGCCCCTTGCGTTCGACCGCTTGCGCGATGCCGACGGAATTGAGCGCAGGGCCGAATGCGGCCTCGGGAAAGAAGGCGAAGGTTTTCTGTGTCATTTGGTCATCTCCTTATCGGTTGTCGGGGTCTTGAGGTGTCAGAGCGCAAAGGCGCGGGTGTCGCGGGCGGCCCAGTGGACGGTGATCTGGTCGCCTTTGACCAACGGGCGCGCCTCGGCTGCATCGGCGGTGAGGCGCATCAGGATCGGCTCGGGCGCGGCGCGGGTTTTCAGATGCACTTGCAGGTCGAGGCCATGATAGGCGGTGGCGACGACAGTGCCGATGATGCTGTTCTCGCCCGTCTCGCCGCCAAGGCGCAGGCGTTCGGGCCGCACGGCGGCGACGCCATTTTGCCCGGTGCTAAGGGGCATCTCGGCGGCGATGGTGCTGCCGTCCTCGGCGATCAGTTTGCCGCCCTTCTCGCGCACAGGGAAAAAGTTCATCACGCCGATGAAATCGGCGGCAAAGCGGCTGGCGGGATGCTCGTAAATCTCGCGCGGGGTGCCTGATTGCAGCAGTTTGCCGTCCTTGAGGATGGCGACACGGTCGGCCATCACCAGCGCCTCTTCCTGATCGTGGGTGACGATGATGAAGGTGATCCCGAATTCGCTCTGAATGCGCTTGAGCTCCAGCTGCATTTCACCGCGCAACTTTTTATCGAGCGCGCCCAGCGGCTCGTCCAGCAGCAGCAGGCGGGGGCGTTTGACCAGCGCGCGGGCCAACGCCACACGCTGGCGCTGGCCACCCGATAGCTGGTCGGGCTTGCGCTTGGTCAGATGGCTTAGCTGGATCACTTCGAGGATCTCATCGACGCGGGATTTGATCTGCGCCTTCGGTAGCTTTTCCATCTCCAGCCCGTAGGCGATGTTCTGTGCCACGCTCATATGTGGGAACAGCGCGTAGGACTGAAACATCAGGTTTACGGGGCGGTGATTGGGCGGAACCTTGGACACATCCTTGCCATCAAGGATGATCTGACCGGCATCGGGTATCTCGAACCCGGCCAGCATCCGAAGCAACGTCGTCTTGCCACTGCCGGACGCGCCGAGCAGGGCAAAGAACTCGTTCTCATGGATATCGAGGTCGATCCCGTCAATGGCACGCACGGAGCCGAAATGTTTCTGGGCACCTTTTATGGATAGCAACGCTTGGCTCATTGTCCCGGTAGCCCTCCACGGTTCAGGCGCTGCGAAAGGGCTAAAATAACGACCGATACGGTCATCACGATGGCGGCAAGCGCGTTGATTTCTGGGGTGACGCCAAAGCGGATCATGGCAAAGATCTGCATCGGCAGTGTGATGGAATCGCGGCCCGCCCCGGCGGTGAAAAACGCGATGATGAATTCATCCAGCGACAGGGTGAACGCCAGCAGCGCGCCCGCGATCACGGCGGGCAACATGACGGGCAGCACAACGCGCCAGAGGGTGACCAACATCGGCGCGCCCAGATCGGTGGACGCTTCGACGATTGACCAGTCGAACGTTTTGAGGCGTGCGCGCACGACCGAGCATACGAAGGCGAGGTTGAAGACGACATGACTGACGATCACTGTATGCAGGCCCATCGTGACATTCAGCAGCGAGAAAAAGCTGAGCAGCGCGATGGCCAATACGATGTCGGGGATGATCATGGGGGCAAAGATGATGGTTTCCAAAAAGCGCCCTTTGCGGCGGCGGATTTCGACGCCCACGGCCAGCAGCGTGCCGAGGATCGTGGCGAGGATGGTGGATATGATTGCGACGATCAGCGTGTTCAGTGCCGCGCCCATGATGTCACTGTTGCGGAACAGCTCGCCGTACCATTTGACCGAAAATCCGGTCCATGCGGTCGGCAATCCGCCCTCGTTAAACGACAGCGCAAAAAGGACGGAGATCGGGATGTAGAGGAACGCGAAAACTGCCGAGAGGATCATCAGCATCAGTTTCGGGTTGGCGGTGCCGCGCATGACCTACTCCTCCCGCCGCGCGCCAGAGGCACGCTCGGTCGCGAAGGTCTGAAGGGTCAGCAGGCCCATCATGATCGCGATCAGAAACATCGACAGCGCCGCGCCAAAGGGCCAGTCATTCGCCGTCAGGAACTGCGCATAGACAAGGTTTCCGATCATCTGGAACTGCCCGCCGCCCAAGAGGGCCGGCGTCACGAAATTGCCGATACTGAGGACAAAGACAAAGACAAAGCCCGTCGCGATCCCCGGCACTGTCATCGGCAGGATCACCCGGCGGAATGTCGTCCAGCCACCGCCACCCAGATCGCGCGACGCCTCGGCGATCTCTGGGTTGAGGCGCGACAGGGGCGCGTAGCAGGCCAGAATCACGAAGGGCAGGTAGTTATAGACGAGGCCAATCACCACGGCGGTTTCGGTATAGAGCATCTTGGGTAATTCACCGTCATATCCCAGCCATGTGGCGACTCCGGCGACCAGCCCCTCGCGGTTCAGCATCACGATCCACGCGTAGGTTCGCACGAGGTAGTTCGACCAGAACGGCAGCACAGCAAAGAACAGCAGCGTCGCCTGACGGCGCGGCGGCGCCGCGGCAATGGCGTAGGCGGCAGCGTATCCGATCACCACGGCGATGGTTGCCGACAGCCCCGCGATCCACGCCGATTTCAGGAAAATCCCTGCATAGAGCGGGTCAAACACCAGCGCGATGTTTTCCATCGTAAAGGTGTATTCGATGCCGCCATAGATACCGCGCCGAAAGAACCCCAACGCAAGGATCAGCAGGCACGGCACCACCATGAAGGCGGTCAGCCATGCCAACGCGGGCGTCATCAGGTATAGCGGCTTGCGGTCGGTCATGCGGCGCTTTTCAGGTAAGTGAGGGAAGCGCGGCGCGCCTCCCTCGGGTCTGGTCAGGCAGGGTGTGGATCAGTTGGCCTTGATCTCGGACACGATGCGGGAATAGGCGCGCTGGGCCTCGCCGACATCGCGCAGCTGCTCGTATTTCATCAGCTCATCCGGGGCCATGCCCATGTTCGGGAATTGCGTGACGAAATCCTCGGACAACGCCTCCATCGCCGGCTTGTTCGGCACCTTGTAGAGGATGTTCTCGGCGGCCCAGCCGTGGTTGGTGGGGTCGAGGATGAAATCGACAAACGCGTAGGCGGCATCCTTGTGCTCGGAATTCTTGAGGATCACCATGGTGTCGACCCAGAGGTCCGATCCCTCGCTGGGGATCACATATTTGATGTCGGCATTTTCTGCGATGCCGTAGTTGCACCAGCCGTCCCACGCCTGAACCAGCTCGGCCTCGCCCGATACCAGCTTGGCGTAGAAGGTGGTGTCGTCATAAGCCAGCAGCGTCTTCTTGGTCTCGATCAGTTGGTCGCGGACGGTGGCCAATTCATCCTCGTCGGTGGTATTTACCGAGTAGCCGTTCGCCAGCATCGCCGCACCTAGCAGCCAGCGGTCGGTCGCCAGCATGGTCGTCTTGCCGCTCAGCGCGTCCGTCGGTTTCAGCAGGTCGTTCCAGCTGTCCGGCGTGCCCTCGACCAGATCCGAGCGATAGCAAAGACCCGTCGTGCCCCACGCATAGGGCAGCGAGAATGTGTTGCCCTCGTCATGCGACAACTGCGTCGCCTGATCGTAGAGGTTAGCGAGGTTTGGAATCTTGGCGTGGTCCAGATCTTCGGCAAGGCCCAGATTGTGCAGCACCTCGGCAAAGGGAGACGAGACAAAGACGACGTCATAACCCTTGCCCTTGGAGGCGATCAGTTTGCCCATGATCTCTTCGTTGGTGCCGTGCAGCACCAGTTCGGCCTCGTTTCCGGTCGCCTCATTAAAGGCATCGATGGCGTCGGGGGCCATGTAGCCGTCCCAGTTCGATACCACCAACTGCTCGGCGCCGGCCACATTGGCCGATAGCGCCAGCCCTGTGCCTATCGCTGCCGCGCCGATGATCCTGAATTGTCCAAACATATTATTCCTCCATTTCGCTGTCGGTGTGCGGTGGCATCATGGCCTGCCGCATCGTTTTGGTTATTGGTGGACAATCAGGTCCACTTTCCGCAACAGTACTAAGACTGGCAAAAATACGTCAAACTGTATTCAGTGTTCTTTTTTGCAATTGGCCCGCATTATCGGGCTTGCCCATGGGGAAAGGCGGGTCGCCCTGACCGAGACGCGCAGAAATGTCAGACAGAACCACCTTGCGCTGGCGCAAAAGATACTCAGCGTGGCGTTGGCGCGCGGGCTGAAATCCGGCGATCACCTGCCCGAACAGATGTTTTCCGAAGCATGCGGTGTGTCGCGAACGCCTATCCGGTCAGCATTCAAGATACTGGACGAGCGTGATATTCTGCAATGGCGGCAGGAAGAGGGGTATTTTCTGACGCTCGGTTCCGCGGACCAGATTTCGGCGGTGATCCGAGCGCTGGAGGATACCGAGAAATCCGTCGCGCACCAGATCCTTTCGGATCGAGCTGAGCGCCGGATTGGCGATGTGCAATCGGTCAGCGCGCTGACGCGACGCTATAACGTTCCACGTGCGGCTGTACTAAATGCATTAAAGATACTGGCCAAGGATGGCATTGTGCGCCAACTGCCGGGGCGGGCATGGGCATTCCAGCCGATGGTCGATTCCCCTGCCGCCGTGGAGGACAGCTTTGATTTTCGTCTGACCATGGAGCCGCAGGCGATCATCGCGCCTGAATTCACGCTCGATTCCGAACGCGCCGGTCTGGTGCGCGAGCAGATGAATGGTTTTCTGGGTGCAGGCGAAGGGCGGCTGACGCCTGCCGCGTTCCGGCGCATCGACATCGAGTTTCATACGCTGATCGCCGAATGTTCGGGCAACCGTTTCCTGCGTGGCAGCCTGACTGCGCATCACCGGCTGCGAAAGGCATCACAGAAAAGCACGGCTATCCCGGAATTTCGGCTGAAACAGGCCACGCTGGAGCATCTGGAGATTCTCGACAGCCTTGAACGCAACCAGTTTCAACTGGCGGCGGACCAGATCATCGTGCATTTGCGCCGCTCGCGCATTCGCAAGCCGCAGGCGGCAAATCGCGGCATCCCGCCGCTGGCCCGAGGGCCACGCACATGACCCGCCGCCCCGAGATCGCGCTGTTCCCCGAGGCCAGCTTTGGTGCGGCTCTGAATTGCGTCGGCATTGCGCAGGAGCTTCAGCGGCAAGGGGCGAATCCGGTGTTTATCTGTCATGCCGGGTTCACGGGCGTCTTTGCCGAATACGGTTTTAAAGAATATCACCTGCCCGAGCATCCCGGCAGTAGCGCTGAGTCGATCGAGGATTATTGGCAGGACTTTATCAATACGCACCTGCCGCATTTCGACCTCGACCCGCTGGCGCAGTTGCCCACCTATGTCGGCCCCACATGGAAGGCCATCGTCGAGACCGTCATCGCCGCCGAAGACGACCTGGCCCGTCTGCTGGCCCAAATCAGGCCCGACGCCATCGTGCTGGACAACGTCATTATGTTCCCCGCCATTGCCAATGCGGGATGCCCTTGGATACGCATCGTGTCCTGCGCCGAGACAGAGATTCCCGATCCTGCTGTGCCGCCTTATCTGTCCGGCCTCGCGCCGGGCGATGCTGGTACCGATGCGTTCGTCAAGGCCTACGCTGATGCGACACGTGACGTGCACCGCCACTATAACGCCTTTCGCAAGCGTTGTGGATTGCCCGGCTTACCGTCCGGGCTCTTTCTTGAGCCGTCGTCGTCGCTGAACCTGCTGCTGGCGCCCGAGGCTGTGCGCTACGACCGCGCGCAGCCGCTGGACGGCGAGCGGTTCATATATCTCGAAGGCTGCGTGCGGCGCGAGAATCACTATGAACTGCCGCGTTTCGCCGTCGATAGCGGGCCGCTGGTCTATGTCGGCTTTGGCTCGCTCGGGGCCGTGGATACTGTGTTGATCAAGCGGATGCTGGCGGTGTTTCAGACCATCCCGGCCCGGTTTCTGGTCAATGTCGGCGGTCTGATCGAGGCGTATGAATCGGTTCCCGACAATGTGCATCTGGGCAGTTGGTTCCCCCAGCCCTCGGTGATTGAGCAGGCGGCACTGGTGATTCATCATGGCGGCAACAACAGCTTTTGCGAAGCACTCTATCATGGGGTGCCATCGCTGGTGATGCCCTATTGCTGGGACGGTCATGACAACGCGCAGCGCGCCGAGGATTCGGGCGTAGGCCGCCGCATTGATCGCGCCGGATGGAGTGCCGAATCACTGCGCGCCGAAATCCTTGCGATGCTGGGCGATGTCGCGATGCGTCGCCGCCTTAGAGGGATTTCGGACAACATGCAGAGCATCCCGGGCACGACGCGCGCAGCCAAGACGATTCTGGCGGCATTGCGCCGAGATGAGGTGAGGTAAAGGTGGCGCCGACTGCAAACCGTATCATCCGGTGCTGTCTGGACCGCCCTACAAAAGCAGCGGCGCCTAATAAAAAATAACGGCCTTACAGGGCAGCGTCAAAGACCTTTCCCAGATGCGGGCAAATAAGCCCGATGATGACCTGACGGTATTCGCCAGCTAAGATAGGGTATTGAAGAAATCGGACAGGCCAAAGCGCTTTGCATCAAATCTAAGTTACAGACCAATGCAAAACACCCACCGCATCGAAGGAGTGTAGGCCTTTCCCGTTCTTTCTGGCTCAGAAGAAGACGCAAAAGGATCAAATTGAATATGCGTCGATCAACATAAGGTGGCACCGCGCAAGATGACCAACCAGGAACAGCCTGCTTCTGGCAACCCGGACATCTTTAAGCTGGTTCCAGTTCCGAAGCGGCTGACGCCTTATGTGCGCCGGATTATGCGGGCCGATACCTGCGAAAATCTGGATTTTACGTTCGATGTCTGTGCGACGGGATATTGTTATCTCAGTTGGGTCTGGCGCGGTCGATGGACGGGCTATGTCGACGACAGCCTCGTCTTTGATACCGAGAGCGACGGCAGAGTGGTCTCTTCTGGGCAGGTCGTAAACGCGCGCGTCGGATGCCGGATCAGCGGACAGCCGGGGCAGATTGCCGTCGAATTCCAGCCGTTCGGCCAATATCAGTTGCTGGGCATCGCGGGTGATGCGACGATCGACACGGCCATCGCCCCGGATAAACTGAATCCTGCGCTACAGACCCCCCTCCAGCCACTCATGGATACTGCGCCCCATATCGAAGGCGACGTAGCGCTGAGCTTGATGACCACCTTTCTGAGCGATCTCGTCGGCGGCGCGCGCGTTCTGCCGCCCGATTTGCTGGAGGCTGTGCGACGGATGGAAGAGGCTGACGGCGCGCTTCGAATCTCGGCGCTCTGCACCGATCTGGGCCTGTCCAACCGAACCTTTCGCCGGCGATTTCATAACCTGACGGGGCTAACGCCCAAGCGGTTTTGTCGCGTCTTGCAGGTGACCAAAGCCTTGAACGCGGTTCTCGAACGCAAGGGTGCGTCGCTGTCTGAAATCGCGTTAAAGGCCGGGTTCAGCGATCAGGCGCATTTCAACAGGGCGTTTCGGGATTTTCTGCACGACAGCCCGCTGCATGGTACCGAAAACGTCGAGGCGACGCTGGCGCTATTTGTCGGGCAGGCGCGCGGATGAGGGCGCGGCGTGTCAAGATGCTGCACTGCAAGTGTCTGAATAAGTGGTGAGCCCTGCAGGATTCGAACCTGCGACCCACTGATTAAAAGTCAGTTGCTCTACCAACTGAGCTAAGGGCCCACTGCGGGCGTAATTAGAAAGAGCGCCGCCGGGGGTCAACCCCAATTGCGACGACAAGGCCGCGCAATCTCTGGATTCATTTCCGGCGAGGGGGTATAGCGCCGGACATGGATACGCGCCGCGATACTAGTTTGCCCTTTATGAAAATGCACGGGCTGGGCAACGACTTTGTCGTGCTGGATGCGCGTGTGCGCGACGTTGCCATGACGCCGGGCCTCGCCAAACTGCTGGGCGAGCGGCATCGGGGCATTGGCTTTGATCAGCTGGCGGTCATCACGGTTGGTGAGGGCGATGCGCATCTGACCTTCTGGAACGCCGATGGCAGTATCGCGGGCGCCTGCGGCAATGCCACACGCTGCATCGCGCGGTATCTGATGAACGAAAGCGGCAAGGATGCGTTGCACCTGACGACGCAGCGCGGGGATCTCTATGCGCGGGATGCGGGCGGCGGGCTGACCTCAGTTAATATGGGCGCGCCGCAGCTGGACTGGCAGGATATCCCGCTGGCCGAACAGATGGATACGCTGGAGTTGCCCATCGAGGGTGGCCCGGTCGCCACCGGCATGGGCAATCCGCATTGCACGTTTTTCGTCGAGAATGCCGAGGCGATTCCGCTGGAGCAATTCGGCCCGCGTTACGAGCATCATCCGCTGTTCCCCGAGCGCACGAATGTGCAGGTCGCCAGCGTGACCGGCCCGGATCACATCCGCATGCGCGTATGGGAGCGGGGCGTTGGCGTGACGCTTGCCTCCGGCTCGTCCTCCTGCGCCGTTGCTGTGGCCGCCGCGCGGCGGGGTCTGACCGGGCGCGAGGTGCGGGTTGATCTGGATGGCGGTCGCCTCGATATCGATTGGCGCGAGGATGGCGTCTGGATGACCGGGCCGACGATGCATGTGGCCAACGGCGTGCTGACACCCGAATTTCTGGCAGATGCGACATGAGTGCGCCGATCTTTTCGAACCACGGCTGCCGTTTGAACGCCTACGAGACCGAGGCGATGAAAGAACTGGCCACCGAGGCGGGGCTGGAGGGCGCGGTCGTTGTCAATACCTGCGCCGTGACGTCTGAGGCTGTGCGTAAGGCACGGCAGGATATTCGCCGCCTGCGCCGCGACAACCCGAACGCGCGCATCATCGTCACCGGCTGTGCCGCCCAGACCGAGCCTGCGACGTTTTCCGCCATGCCTGAGGTCGACACCGTTATCGGCAACACCGAAAAGATGCAGGCCAGTACATGGGCGGGCCTTGCCGGTGATTTCGGGACCGAACCTGTTCAGGTGGACGACATCATGTCTGTGACCGAAACCGCCGGGCATCTGATCGACGGGTTCGGCACGCGCAGCCGCGCCTATGTGCAGGTGCAGAACGGCTGCGATCATCGCTGCACGTTCTGCATCATCCCCTATGGTCGCGGCAATTCGCGCAGCGTTCCCGCAGGTGTTGTAGTGGACCAGATCAAGCGGCTGGTGCAGCGCGGCTATAACGAGGTGGTGCTGACCGGTGTCGATCTGACCAGCTGGGGCGCCGACCTGCCCGCCGCGCCGAAACTGGGCGATCTGGTCATGCGCATCCTGCGTCTGGTGCCGGACCTGCCACGCCTGCGCATCAGCTCGATCGATTCGATCGAGGTGGACGACAATCTGATGCAGGCGATCGCAACCGAGGCGCGGCTGATGCCGCATCTGCATCTGAGCCTTCAGCATGGCGACGACCTGATCCTCAAGCGGATGAAGCGTCGGCATCTGCGTGATGACGCGATTGCCTTTGCCGAAGAGGCGCGCAAACTGCGCCCCGAGATGACCTTTGGCGCCGATATCATCGCCGGTTTCCCAACCGAGACCGAGGCGCATTTCGAAAACTCCCTCGCTCTGGTGCGCGAATGTGATCTGACATGGCTGCATGTCTTTCCCTACTCACCTCGCCCCGGCACGCCTGCCGCGCGGATGCCTCAGGTCAATGGCGTCGCCATCAAGGATCGCGCGGCGCGGCTGCGCGCAGCGGGTGAGGCGCAGGTGACGAAGCATCTGAGCGCTCAGGTGGGCCGCGATCATGCGGTGTTGATGGAGAGCCCGCATATGGGTCGGACCGAGCAGTTTACCGAGGTCGCCTTTGATGCGCCGCGACCGGAGGGTCAGATAGTGCTCGCACACATCACCGGCACGCGCGGCGCGCAGCTGGTTGCGGCCTAAAGGGTGCATCCGAACCCGATATATCGCAGCGTGACGCGCGAGTTTAACCTCGATTTCGCGCGCGAGCAGGGGTTTGGTATGCTGGCTATTGCGAGCGCGGGTGCACCGCTGCTCAGCCATATTCCTTTCATTCTGAACGAAGCCGGGAATGTGGTCGATTTTCACCTCGTGCGCTCGAATCCTATCGCGCGGGCGGCCAAGGCGCCTGTTGCCGCGCGGCTCGCCGTTCAGGGCCCGCATTCCTATATCTCGCCCGACTGGTATGGCGTTGAGGATCAGGTGCCGACCTGGAATTACGTTGCTGTGCATCTGGTGGGCGAGGTTGAACAACGCCCCGAGGCGGAGCTGCGCGATCTACTGGATCGTCAATCAGCCGAGTTCGAGGCGCGGCTGGCACCGAAAACGCCATGGACGGCGGCCAAGATGACGCCGGACGTGTTGGAGCGGATGATGCGCCAGATCGTGCCCTGCCGGATGCGTGTCGCGGAAATCCACGGCACGTGGAAGCTAAACCAGAACAAGCCCGAGGAGGTGCGCCTTAGCGCCGCCGATCACGTCGATGCCTACGGCATGGGGCAGGAGGTGCGGATGCTCTCGGCCCTGATGCGTGGGGCGGTATAGACAGCGCCTTGGCACGCTCCTACGCTGCGGCGACATACAATCAGGAGCGCCTCAGATGAAACTGCTTACCGGCCCCACATCCCCCTTCGCGCGCAAGGTCGCGGTTGTCCTGCACGAGCTGGGCACGACCGATTCGGTCCAGATGCAGATCGTCACCACCACGCCGGTCCAGACCGATGCGACTGTTGCGGCCGCCAATCCACTGGGCAAGATCCCGGCACTGATCCGCGACAGCGGCCCGGTGCTATACGACAGTCGGGTGATTTGCCGATATCTGGACGCGCAGGCGGGCGGCACGCTCTATCCCGAAACGCGACTGTGGGAGGTTCTGACGCTGGAAGCGACGGGCGATGCAATCATGGATGCCGGGGTCGCGATGATCTACGAGGTGCGGATGCGCCCTGCCGACAAGCAGTGGGACGGCTGGATCGATGCGCAATGGGCCAAGATCAGGTCGGCGATGGATGCACTGGAGTCGCGGTGGATCAGCCATCTGGCCGGGCCACTGGATGTGGGTCAGATCGCCGTCGGTTGCGCGCTGAGCTATATCGACTTTCGCCAGCCGGACCGCGAGTGGAAGGCCGAGCGCCCGCAATTGGCCGCGTGGCACGCCAAATTTAATCAGCGCGATTCGATGCAAAAAACCCGGCCTGACTAGGCCGGGTTGGTCGCGGCGTCAGTGAGCGGGCCGTTCAGAAATTATAGCTGATGCCGACATTAACGGCGTGTGTCAGCAATTCGGTGCGCAATTTGCCGGGGGTTTCGCCGGGATCGGGATCGATCGTCACATCGTTGTCGGACCACACGATCTGATACTCGCCAAACAGCGACCAGTTGTCACTCAGCGCGTATTTCATACCCGCGATACCGCGGAGGGCAAGGCCGGTCGTCTCATAACCATAGGTGCGGTTGCTTGCGCCGGAGGCTAGAATGTCGACATGCGGCACGGCGATACCGATACCGGCCCCGGCATAGGGCGTGAAATTGCTGCCGGCAAAGGCGTCGGGAAACCGCTTCATCACGTTAGCGGTAAAGATGTTATGTCCATCCGTGAATTCCAGCCGATCAACGCCGATCGCGGCGCGGTCGGCGGCGCTGGCATAGGCCTTGGTGTGGGTGCCCTCGATGCCGAAACCGAGATTGCTGTTGGTCCACCACATCGCGCGGCCACCATAATAATAAGGGTTCTCAAAGGCTTTACCCTTCCAGTCCACATTGCGGTTGAACGGCGTTCCATCCGGCAGATAACCCGACGCGTCGCTGTCGCTGGCGGTCTGCGTGCCTAGATAAAGGCTCAGCTCCAGCTCGGCGGCGGCAGGCGAGGCGGCCATCAGCATTGCGGCAGCAGCCGCGGTCTTGATGAGGTTCGGCATCAGGTGAGACATGGCAAGGGCGCTTTCAAGTTTGGCGGCTGTATTATGGGTGGTCTTACACCGCGCGGCCCCCCGGCTCAAGCGCGACACATGCGCGCCCCTGCACGTTATGCGGCATTGCGCACTGGACGGGCTGGAAAACCCTCGCTAAAACCCGTCTCGGAACGGTCGCGGGACTCCTGCGGCTCAGAACCCATATTGGGCTGGCAACATTGCCCTTGAGAATGGAGTAAACCTCGTGTCCCACGCAGACGATCACGAAGGCAACCGGAGGGACTTCCTCTATTACGCGACTGCCGGTGCCGGCACGGTCGCGGCCGGTGCCGCCATCTGGCCGCTGGTCAATCAGATGAATCCTTCCGCGGATGTTCAGGCCCTCAGCTCAATCCGGGTCGATGTCGCGGATGTCGCCGTCGGCACGCAGATCACGGTCAAATATCTGGGCAAGCCGGTGTTTGTTCGCCGCCGCAGCCAGGCCGAGATTGACGCCGCGCGCGACGTGGATGTCGCCAGTCTGATCGACCCCACATCGCAAAACCCGAATCTAGATGGCGTGCAGCCCGCGACCGACGCGAACCGCACCATTGCCGTGCCGGGTGCCGAAGGCGACGCCGCCGAAGAATGGCTGGTCATGATCGGTGTCTGCACTCATCTGGGCTGCGTTCCCATCGGTGATGGTGCGGGCGATTTCGGCGGGTGGTTCTGCCCCTGCCATGGGTCACATTACGACACTGCCGGACGCATCCGCAAAGGGCCAGCGCCCGAGAATCTGTGGATTCCCATCGCCGAATTCGCCGACGAAACAACGATCAAACTGGGATAGGGACATAAACATGGCTGGTATTCCGCACGATCATTATGAGCCGGGAACACGGGGCGAAAAGTGGCTGCACAGCCGCCTGCCCATCGTTGGTCTGCTCTATGACACATTGATGATTCCGACGCCCAAGAACCTCAATTGGATGTGGATCTGGGGCATTGTTCTGGCATTCACGCTGGTGCTTCAGATCGCTACCGGCATCGTTCTGGCGATGCATTACACGCCGCATGTCGATATGGCCTTTGCCTCGGTCGAGCATATCATGCGCAACGTGAACGGTGGGCATTTCATCCGCTATCTGCACATGAACGGCGCCTCGCTGTTCTTTGTTGCGGTCTATGCGCACATCTTTCGCGGTCTCTATTACGGCTCCTACAAGGCCCCGCGCGAGGTTACGTGGATCATCGGCATGCTGATTTACCTTTGCATGATGGGCACGGCCTTTATGGGCTACGTCCTGCCCTGGGGTCAGATGTCGTTCTGGGGTGCCACGGTCATCACCGGCCTCTTTGGCGCGATCCCGTTCATCGGCGAGCCGATCCAGACATGGTTGCTGGGTGGGCCTGCAGTGGACAATGCCACGCTGAACCGCTTTTTTAGCCTGCATTACTTGCTGCCTTTCATCATTGCGGCGCTGGTCGTCGTGCATATCTGGGCGTTCCACACCACGGGCAATAGCAACCCAACAGGTGTCGAAGTGCGCCGCACTTCCAAGGCCGAAGCGGAAAAGGATACCGTTCCGTTCTGGCCCTATTTCGTGATCAAGGACCTCTTTGCGCTGGGCGTTATCCTGATCGTATTCTTTGCGATCGTCGGCTTCATGCCCAACTATCTGGGCCACCCGGACAACTACATCGAGGCAAATCCGCTTGTGACGCCTGCGCATATCGTGCCGGAATGGTATTTCTTGCCATTCTACGCGATCCTGCGGGCCTTCACCTCGGACGTGTGGGTTGTGATGGCGACTAGCTGGATCACCGGCGGTATCGTCGATGCCAAGTTCTTTGGCGTGTTGGCGATGTTCGGGGCGATTGCGGTCATGGCGTTGGCGCCGTGGCTGGACACGTCCAGCGTGCGGTCGGGCCGGTATCGCCCGATGTTCAAATGGTGGTTTGCCCTTCTGGTGCTGGATTTCTTTGTCCTGATGTGGGCGGGGGCGATGCCCGCCGAGGGTATCTATGCGATCATCTCGCTGATCGCGTCGGCCTATTGGTTCGCGTATTTCCTGATCCTTCTGCCCCTCTTGGGCGTGATCGAGAAGCCGCAGCCGATCCCGGCGACCATTGAGGACGACTTCAACGCGCATTACGACGCGCAGACCGGTGGCACCCATACCATCGTCAAACCCGCCGAATGAGGAGCAAGAATATGAACGCAATGTTCCGTAAATTTGGCGCGCCCGTCGCCGTTGCGCTGTCGCTGACCCTTTCGGGCGGCGCGGCAATGGCTGCCGGTGCCGAGGCGCATATCGAGGATGTCAATTTCTCCTTCGAGGGGCCGTTCGGCAAGTTTGATCCGCTCCAGCTTCAGCGCGGGCTCAAGGTTTACACCGAGGTCTGCGCGGCCTGCCATGGCCTGCAATACGTGCCGATCCGCACGCTGCATGACGAAGGCGGACCGCACCTGCCCGAAGATCAGGTGCGTGCCTATGCCAGTCAGTTCGAGATATTCGACGCCGAGTTGGACGACTACCGCGAGGCCAAGCCATCCGACCATTTCCCCGGATCGGGACTGGAGACGGCACCCGACCTTTCGCTGATGGCGAAAAAGCGGGCTGGTTTTCACGGCCCCTACGGCAGCGGCATCAATCAGTTCGTCAAGGGCATGGGTGGCCCCGAATATATCTATACCCTGCTGACCGCCTATCACGAGGCACCCGATTGCGCGCCCGAAGATTTTGAGGGCAGCTATAACGCAGCCTTCGCCGCCGGCGGCTATCCAGACGAGTGCAAGGACGAACATGGCAACCATACCGTGCCCGGTAGCTGGATCGCGATGGCGCCGCCTCTCTATGGCGACGACGTCGAGTTCGATGACGGACATGCTGCCGATGTGCAAAGCGAGGCCAAGGATGTCGCGGCATTCCTGATGTGGACGGCCGAGCCCAAGCTGATGGCGCGTAAGTTTGCGGGCCTCTCAGGCGTTCTCTTCCTGACGCTTCTGTCGGTTCTGCTCTATCTGACGAACAAACGGATCTGGGCCCCACTCAAGGGCAAAAAGAAGCACTAAGCACGACTTAGAATACACAAAGCATGAAGCCCCGCTCGGATGTTTCCCGACGGGGCTTCTTTTTGGCCGCAGTAGGGGCGCTGGTGCTGTTTTGGGCTGCTTTTGGGAATTAATCGCTCGGGCCCGGGTTCAAGTGCTGCTGATGAGCGTCCTGGCCATCCAGAGCTACAATTCTCGACCATGTTGTTGGATTATGACCTGCTGGCCCGGCGCTAAGGCCTGCGCAGCGTGTCGCCATAACTGATCGTCGGTTCCAGCGCGATGCGCTGCGGAGACTGGTCGCTGCCGGGTTGCGCACGGTCCGCGATGATCTGCGCGGCACGGCGCCCGATTTCATTTCGGCAGGCATCCATTGTCGCCAGCTCGCGCGGCAGACCTTTGAGCAGGTTTAGCCCGTTGAATCCTGCAAGCCCGATGGAGCCGGGGATGTCATATCCCTGCTCCAGCAGCCACAAGAGCCCGCCCGCGCCGATCATATCATTGGAGTAATACAAAAAGTCCAACTCAGGATCGCGCGCCAGCATGGCTTGGGTCATCTCGCGCCCCTTCATCAAAGCAGAGCCGCCCGAGTAAAATTCACGCTCGGCAATTTCGACCCCGGCCTTGGCCAGAACGTCGGTCAGTCCCTCAAAGCGCTTGCGAGCGCGGTGATCGCGGGGCATCGTCGTGCCCATGAAGCCGATGCGCCGATACCCGCCCTTGAGGATCGCGCGCCCCATCTGCTCGCCCGCGCGGCGGTGCGATATGCCAACGACCGAATCGACCGGGGTTCCGTCAACATCCATGATTTCGACAACCGGGATACCCGAGGCGCGCAGCATCGCGCGCGCCGCCTCGGAATGCTCGAGCCCCGCGATGATGACGCCCGAGGGGCGCCATGACAGCATCTCGTACAGAACTTTTTCCTCTTTTTCGCGAGTGTAGTCGGTCAGGCCGACCACGGGCTGCAATCCGGTCTTTTCCAGAACGTCCGTGATGCCAGTCATCACTTCGGGAAAGACCATGTTCGACATCGACGGAATGATGACCGCTACCAGATTGACGCGGCTCGACGCCAGCGCACCTGCGATCTTGTTCGGCACATATCCCAGCGCCTTCGCGCTCGCGAGCACCCGCTTGCGGGTGGCATCGGACACATCGCCGCGATTGCGCAGCACGCGACTGACGGTCATTTCCGACACGCCCGACGCCTCAGAGACGTCACGCAAGGTCAAGGCGCGATTTGGGGTCTGGCTCACTGGAACGATCCTGCCTGTTTCCCCGCTACGTTACCGCGAACATCAAAGTCGGATCAAGCGCATTGGCGTCTGCGTCCCAGCAGCTTTTCACCGATGACAATCGCGGCGCGGCGCGGTATTCAGGCGCCCTAGGCCCCGTGGCTCAACTGGATAGAGCAGCCCCCTCCTAAGGGGCAGGTTGCAGGTTCGAATCCTGCCGGGGTCACCAAAAACACTTGAAAAATATGACTTATTTACAGGGCTTTGCGCAGGAGCTTGCAGAAAGTCCCGAGAGCTTTCGGGTCGAATTCTGCTGAAACGGCAGAAATCTCGTACAAAACCTGTACAAATTTCGCACGTCTTTGCGCACTTTGGGGCCATCCGATGAGCTGGCGGGTTGCGAACACATGCGCGAAACGGAAGTTCGGCAGCGCAACGCGCAAACAGATCATCATGTTTCTGGCCGACAAGGCCAGCGATGACGGCTCAGGCATCTGGTGTTCGAAGGGCACGATCCAGCGACACACCGAGCTTGGGGAGACCACCGTCAAGCGAACCGTGCGCGAGTTTCTCAACGAAGGCATCCTCGTCGAGACCGGCGCACGGACCTGCAAGAACGGATTCACGGTCGTTTACCGGATCGATTTGACCAAGGTCGAGGCGCTGGAACCCACGCTGGAACCCGAGATTGAGACGGGGTCCACAGTGGCCCCCGTCCAGCCTGACCCCGGTACGGGGGCCACTGTGGCCGGGGTACCGGGGCCACCACGGCCCCCAAACCATCCTAAAACCATCCATAAACCACCTACGCGCAGGCGCGAGGAGGCGGCGGATGAAGAGGCAGAGAAGATTTTGGCGACGTATCCACCAGACCGGCTACGCGGTAAAGCGGCCTGCCTTGCCCAGATCGAAGAGGCCATGAAGGAAGGGATCGCACCGGAGGACTTGCGGCAAGCCGTCCAAGCCTATGCCACCGACAGCGCAGGGTTTACCCGTTCCAAGGTTTGCTTTTCCGACAACTGGTTTCAGTCGCGGCGTTGGCAAGCTTACGTTGAGAAGCAAGCAGAAGATCGCAGAAAGACGGCAGCATTGCAGGCAGACCACCATGCAAGGCTGGCCTGCTGGATCAGTGATCGCAGCCCGATGTGCAAACATATCACGGGCACCCAAGTCACGGCGTTGCTTGCATCAAAGATGGTTTCCGAGGCCCAAATCCAAGCCGCAGGCCTCGGATCATGACCGCAACCGATCCCACTGAAGAGCAAACAGCAAGGCGACCCATGTCATACGCTGGCGCTGCTGACACGGGACCTTGCGAGGGGCGGCAAGCCTCCCCTTCGAACCCCACCGGCGCGGGCAAATCCCGCACCAAAGAGCCGCTGACCGAGACCTTCGTCTTCCGGTGCACCGCCACAGAGAAGGCCCAGTTGCGCGCCAAGGCCGAGGCCGCTGGTCTGCCCGCCGCGACTCTGCTGCGCGAGGCGCTTGGCCTAACGGAGGCCCGCCGCCGCAAGCCGATCCCCCGCGTTGATCCGGCGCTGGTGCTGGCCGTTGGACGCATCGGCGGCAACCTCAACCAGATCGCCCGGTGGCTGAACCGCGCGATGCTGGCGGGCCGCACCGACCTCGACGCGCTCACCGTTGCCCGCCGCTTGCTGACCATCGAACGCCAGCTTTCCCAGATCGTCGAGGCGGCGCGCCGATGCTGATCAAGTTCTTCCGCAACGGTAAAGGCGCGGGCGCGGGTCCGGTCGGCTACCTCGTCGCGGACAAGGTGCTGGCCTACGACGACAACCGCGACCTGATCCGCGATGCCGACGGCCAGCCGATGACCGTGACTCGCGAACCCTTGCCCGAGGTCCTGCGCGGCAATCCCGACCGCACCGAAGCGCTCATCGACGCCAACCGCCACCAATGGACCTACCGCGCAGGCGTGATCAGCTTCGCCGCCACTGACGCCCCGACCGAGGAACAGCAAACCGAGGTCATGGACGGGTTCGAGCGGCTGGCCTTCGCGGGGCTGGACCCGACGCAATATGAGGTGCTTTGGGTCCGACATACCCACGAAGACCGCGTCGAGCTGCATTTCTGCACACCGCGCTTAGAGCTGACCTCGGGCCGCAGCCTGAATATCGCGCCGCCGGGCTATGAGAAAGCCTTCGACAGTTTGCGCGATGTGATTAACCAGCGCCACGGCTGGGCCGATCCGATGGAGTTGGAGCGCACCCAAGAGGTTCGCGACACCATCGAGACCCCAACCCGCGCTCAGGGCCGTGACGAGTTGCATGCGTGGCTGCAAGACCAGATCAGCATCGGCCTGATCACCGATCGCGCAAGCATGCTCGACGCGCTCGTCGATGCAGGTTTTGACATCCCGCGCGCGGGCATAGCCTACCTAACCACCCAAGACCCCGAGACCGGTGAGCGCTGGCGTTTGAAAGGAGAGATTTTCCATGAAGACTGGCAAGCCGACCCGGCTGAGCGAGAAGCTGAACGCGGAGCTGGACATGATCCGGCAGGGATACGCCGCCTCGATGGCATCCCAGCTGGAGAACTTCAGGACCGATTTGAACAGCATTGCGACCAACGCGCAGCGTACAATCGAGAGCGATACCCGCACCTTTCTGCAACAGAACAAGAGCTGGCTGACGATCTCGCCCTGGCTGATCACTGGGACGTTCTTGGTAGGGATCGTCTCGATGATGGCCGCGAGCTTGCTTTGGACGCTGATGCTGGCCAGCTCGGAACTGACGGACTTGGGCCTGACGCGGATCGACAGGGAGGACGGGGCCTGGCTGGTACTGGACCCGACCAAGACGCGCCTGAGGACCTGCACGCTAGGCGGCAGATCAGTGACCTGCATCAAGATCGAGGAGGAATAGATGACGACACCCCTGACAGCCTTGGAACGCGACTTGCTCGCCTGCGTCGAGCGGTTGGTGACGGCCTGCGAGGTCTCAGCAAAGGAATTGAGCGGGTTAGAGGCACGCTCGACGACCAAAATGCAGAGCCAGATGGATGGATTGGCCGCCTGCGTGTCGGTGCTCATTCAATCGCAAACGGCGTCCGTGGCTGCGTTGCACGGCTTGTTGAACAAGGGCTCGAACTACGGGAATTTGCGCAGGCAACTCGAGACGAGCTTGAAATTAGTCAAGGCCGCCGAAGAGAGGTTGAGGCAGAGCTAGAGGCGCGGGAGGTCGAGATGGATCGGGGGATGACGCATTGAGGCAATCTGATAAGCTAATCATGCGGTCTTCGCTCTTTTCGAAGAACGCGCGCTCACTAGCCCTCGGAAGCCTACTTTACACGCGCAACGACTATTTCACTTTGCGCATAATTTTCTATGCTCCGACCGCCTTCTTTAGCGCCGCAATCGCAACTGGCACGCCGATAGCAGCTGACTTTTCGAGAGTCCAAGCTCCTGCTGATTTGAGAAATCCCATGACTTTTGATTGGTCACCGTTCTCGGCTGCATTCTTTGCTGCTTTTACAGAGGCGATAGCCACAGCTGCTTCGTCAGATTGATCCTCGTCTCGTTCCAAAGCTTCAAGCACTTGACCAAGTTCATCAGCAAGCGCACTCATTTCGCTCTGACTTGCCTTACCTTGAATGAGGTTTTCGGCGAAATTTGCCGTTCCACCATCTCCGAATTGCCCTTGTGCTGGTGCATTAAAAGTATACTTTGACATGTTATCTCCTTGATTAAACTCTAAATTTTTCGCAAAGATCGTAGTTATGGACTTTTCCACGAGGCGTTCGCCAACCGCATTCGTCGAAACATCTATTATTGTTCTCAGTTTGTCTTGAGTAAGGTGTCCCTCAGATCTCAGAGCCTGAAGCACAAGAGCTGATAGATCGTCTGAGTTGGTTTCTCCGATGGTGTCTTTTATTCGGTCCAATGTCGACGCATAATACCTTTTCAATCGAACGAGCTTTTCTTGTGCTAGATCTGGTTTTGACTGGAAGTCTTTGTAGAGACTACCACCGTTCAGCTCTCCGGAAATCAATGAAAGAGCCTTCATTTCGGCAGATAACCTCAAGAATCTTATTCTAAACCGCCTCGCCTGATCTTGGTCCTTTCGAGAGTGATTTCCAATTACTGGAAAAGATGCGGGTAAAGGTACGTTTCCGACCAATGGGCTCCGCATGAAGACCGCATCGATTGTTTGTCCTTTGGGATCGGTATCGGCTTCGTCCCTAAGCCACCTGTAGGTGCGCGTTTGAGGGAGTGACGCAACAATTGTCCAGTCCAAAGGCCTTATCAAAGAACTTTCAAATGGCGTTGGTTCACCGGAAGTATCGTGCAACTCGGAAGCCACGAAATAGTGTCGCCTGAGCCTTGCGCTCAAACTTTGAAAAGTGACTGACTCAATTGATTTTCCAGAAAGCGCTTGAGTAAAACGGGTTTCGAACCTGTGGTTTAGGAGAAGAGCATCCACTGCTTCCCTTAGCCGCTCGCGACTGTGCCAAGTTTTCTGTGGTGCGATCAATTCTACGCCAACTTCGAAGCGGATCGCGGAAGTTCCGTCGCCAATCACTCTGAGGAACTTGACTGCCGCTAGAGCATTCACTTTCGAGTTTACTAAGCGTCCTGAAAGTCTCTTTGGTTGCCGGTCAATGTATTTGGTGGCGTCTACAAAGTGCCGCTCCGTTCCTGTTAGCACAGATGAGCTGGGTCGTTGTCCATCAATTGGGTGTAATTCCCGACTGCGTACTTTTCCAAAACGTCGAATAAACTCCAACGCTCCGGGCGCGGGCCAAGAAGGTTTCGAAACTGCTTCGGGCGGGTCAATAAAAAATCTTCTAAGGTCACAGAATGGTATCTGAACAACTAAAAATACGTTTCTTCCCAAACACTCTCTCCGGTTGGAAGTGCCCTCCACAACACTAGGTTTGCGGAGGGCTCTTCGCTGAGAACCTCTTCCCAGATCAGCTAACCAGTGAGCTACGCCCCGTCAAATATGGTCGGGGCGGCAGGAATCGAACCTACTACCTTTTGGTTTTTGAACCAAACGCTCTATCGCCTTACCAGTATGGTAGTCTTACGCGGCAATGCACGACGCACTTTCAGGGAGGGAATGCGCCCCACAGTTTAGAAGTACCATTGGTTGCAAAAAAGTCAAGGCAACTAGCGCGGGTAAAATCTTGAAGCCCGACTAGAAAAAAGGGTCGATATCGTTTGTTCAACTGGTTATTGGGGTTGGCGAAAAAGCGCCCTTTCCAATTGGACTAAGAAACACCCAAACCTCGAGCGTGGAGACAGATGTACGAATATTCTAGCATCAACCGGTTTTACTTTATCGGCAGTAGTTCCAACTAGGCGGCAATTAGCGGCTCAATGTTAGATACGTCGATCTCCTTAGATGCCAGGGCCATGTCGTAGTGCGTCTGCAAGTTCACCCAATACGCCGGGGTTGTATTGAACACACGAGCGAGGCGCAGCGCTGTGTCGGGCGTGATTCCTGTGGTTCCTTTGATCAACCGCTCGATCCGCGTCCGAGGCACGCCCAGACGCCGCGCAAACGCGATTGCCCCCATGTCTAGGGGATCGAGGTAAAGCTCTTTCAGGACTTCACCTGGGTGCATTGGGTCCTTAAGCAAGTTCATCCGTGAGTCCTTTCAATGGCTTGAACAAATAGATAACGAATCTGATGTTCTCGCGATGTGCTACATTGTACTTCACACTGGTTCCTACTACAATTTACCTCACAAAATGAGTGAGAGATATGTCGACCAAACCCACCACGACAATACGCATTGATCTAGAAGTGAAGAAGTGCGCAGGTGCCGTTTTTGACGAGATTGGCATCAGCATGTCCGCAGCAATCAATACTTTCCTCAAAGCTGTCGTTCGCGAGGGAACGATACCTTTTGATATCGTGACTGAACGCCCAAAATTGAATTCGAATTCCGGAAATGCGAAGCTCAATCGCGCGTTCACTGTCAAGAAAGATGAATTTTATACGCAGTATGACGATGTGGCTAGGGAGATGGTGAAGCATCGAGAGCAACTAAAGGGAAAGGCCATACTTTGTAACTGCGACGATCCTTTTGAGTCGGCTTTCTTCCGGTATTTTGCGATCAATTTCGATAAACTCGGGCTGAAGAGGTTGATATCCACCTGTTACGGTGAATCCTCAATCGCAGGACGGGAGTATCCGTTAGAGGGAGTGACGGGTGCTTATAAGGCGGTAGTAACCGAAGTGCCCGACGAGCCTCTGGTGAGGCCAGACGGCTCGATGGATTTGGAGCCCTTGTTTTCGATGCCAGGCAATTCTCTCGAACATCTCGTTGGTGATGGAGACTTCCGGTCAGAGGAGTGCAGAGTATTGCTTGAGGAGGCTGATA
Source organism: Roseovarius sp. Pro17 (assembly GCF_035599575.1). Classification (NCBI taxonomy): domain Bacteria; kingdom Pseudomonadati; phylum Pseudomonadota; class Alphaproteobacteria; order Rhodobacterales; family Roseobacteraceae; genus Roseovarius; species Roseovarius sp. Pro17. Next base: position 3,529,305 of record NZ_CP141179.1, on the reverse strand, counting down.
TAGTTGCGACCAATCCACCCTTCAGTCTTTTTCGCGAGTACATTTCTCTACTGGAGCTTCACGAAAAAGATTTTGTGATCCTCGGAAATATGAATGCCACGACGACGAAAGAGGTCTTCCCTCTCTTTCGTGACAACAAAGTTTGGTACGGAGAATCTATCCGCTCGGGGGACCGCAAATTTCATGTACCGGATACCTACCCGCTGAACGCCGCCAACTGCGGTGTAGACGAGAAAGGACGACGCTTCATCCGGGTCACCGGCGTGCGCTGGTTTACTAACTTGGACACAAGTATGCGGCACAAGCCCATAACATTGACCTGTCACTACACACCGGAAGAATATCCGAGTTACGAAAACTACGACGTTATTAACGTTGGGCGCACCCAAAATATTCCCGTCGACTACGAAGGGATAATGGGCGTTCCCATTACATTCCTTGATAAATACAGTCCAGATCAGTTTGAAATCATTATGCTTGCCAACGGCAACGCACGCACCAACGTATCCCCCAAGACCCTTAAAGAGGTAAATTATCGCCCGCATTCAGAGGACAGGGGAGGTGTCGGCATCATCAACGGCCGCCGCGTTTATGCACGAATCCTGATCCGTAAGAAAACCACATGAGCAGCCATTTGCGCGTACCCTGCGCATATCAGGGCGGAAAACAGCGTGTCGCTGCTCAGATGGTCGACCTTCTTCTCGAGGCTGCTCCAGGACCGAACTCCCGATTCTACGACCTGTGCTGCGGTTCTGGCGCGGTGTCAGTCGAACTAATTAACAGAGGCATCGACCCATCACGCATTTGGATGCTCGATATTAGCTCTTGGGGCTCCTTCTGGTCAGCCATCGGCTCCGGTACATTCAACATGGACGTTTTCGATCAGTTTCTGTCCGTTCTACCAAGTGATAAACGCGATATTAAAGCTCACATGTTGGCGTTATCAGCACTTCCGGTAGACGGTCATGAAGCAGAACTTTATCCACTGCTTCAGGCCTGCTCTTTTGGCGGAAAGCAGATTTGGCGGAAAGACGACCGCTGGGCGAACGCTTGTTTTCGAAGCTATTGGGAACCAACCGCGACTAGTGTTCGTCGCAGTCCTGCCAATCCCATGCAGCCCTCTCCGCCGGAGCTGCGTCGCCGAATTGGCGCCCTCGTAGATGGAATGAAAGGCGTGACCTGTCTCAAAACTGATATCATGGATTTACTTGAAGACCCGTTTCCCAGCGATGCTGTAGTGTATGTCGACCCTCCATATCAGAGCACGACGGGGTATGGATTTGGCTTCGATGTTTCAACTTTTATAGAGCACTTCCGCCACGCAAATCAGGCCCCATTGTTCGTTTCGGAAGGAGCTCCTCTTAACGACACAGCCTCAATGCTCACATTCGGCGGCGCGAAAGGCGGCATTAGCGGGATCCGGAAAGGGAAACATCAAGAATGGCTGTCTCGTTTCTAGATCAAACCTAGAAATCTAGCTTGCTTAGTCTGCCCATTTCGAGCCAAAATACTTGATGCCGCTTTGAAGCTCTCAAGCTCAGTCTCCGGGAAAACAGACATAGAGTAATAGTCACCTTGAACTCTAGTGAATGTAACTACTTTTCTGACCAAATAGGGCGCATCGCTTTCGGCCCTAAAGGCGTCAGTGATTTTTCTGTTTGAAGAGTCGATCCCTTTGATTTGGAGACGCCACGTGCCATTTGCCTTGTCGCCCTCTGGAAAGAGAATTGTGTTGTCGGCGTAGTCATTTCCTTCAAAATTGAGGGTAATATTTTTCGTTTGATCCGTGGCAGTCGGATTGAGCCCGAAAAACTCAACACCGCCTCGCATGAACTTAGCTTCACCCAAGTCAAAAGGGGTGCCGGTTGGATCACCTTCCTCAACCAACGACTTTTTTGATAGATCAAGAATGTTTCTTGAACCACCAGTCATCTCTCTGGTCTCAAACCAAATAGTCTGTTTCTCGTCATTTAGTTCCGGTGTGTGGACATCAGCGTGAGCTTCGGAAACTACCGCCGTCTCTTCTTTACTTGCCGGATTAAGGCGAGGTAGCTTTGCAGGAGCACCAATTCCGAAAAGTCGCTCATGAGCGCTATCTTCTTTAGCAGCCTTTGCCCGTCGAACACGGTCCGCGACTTCCTTACTTACATAGTCGTTTTGCAGAAGCGTATCGATCTCTTCTTGAGTTGTAATCGGCATAAATGAAGCTTTGAGGGAAACTAACTCCTTGAAATAGTCGCTAACCCCCTTTTGGACGGCCATCTCCTTGGCGTTTGCAACATCCGTTGGAATGTGTACCGAACTCTCGAAGTTGGTCCAAAGGCCGCCACCGGTCAGATTGTGTGAGCCAACAACTAGCAGTCCATTTTTTTCGCCTGAAAATTGATAGATTTTTGAGTGGAACGTTTGGCCTCTTTCAGAATGTACGACATTGAGAGTGTCAGAATGGAGCAGTAAAGTTGTCAATGCCTCGTACGACGTCCCGCCAAGATCGACGCCTACATAAACATTCACTTTGGCGCCCCCATCGCGAAACTTCTGGAGTGAATCTTTGATCCTTAGAACACCACTGTTTTTTGCAAACGCGACTGCAATGTCCAAAGTGTGAAAGTTTGGCGATTCAAGCAGTTCGATCAGGCGGTCCCCTAGCTGTCCAGTAAAGGGCTGGTTCATCAACTCCATTAAACTATCCTTTGAAAATATTTGTCGGATGAAGGCCCAATTTCAAACGCAGCTCGGCAGAGTTGAACGTAAGAGAGCGCAATCCAAGTAGCGGCGGCTCCATACAGCGCTTCGTGTCATGCCTACTCCGCAATTAATCGTTCCAATTTCTTGCTCGCGAAATGTAAGGTTAGAACTGAGCCAGTTAAAACAGGAACGAGGGCTCCGGCTACGGCAACACAGATGATTAGGCATGCAGTGAACCAACTGAATTCTGTGTCGTTGGCAAAGAAGTTGAAGTAGAGAAAGCCCGCAAGATATAGGGCACAGACGCCCGAATACACATCGTACAGTGGTGATAATGGCTCAATTGCGGTTCGTTTTGCTCGTCCCAAAGTCGCCCGGCGGATGCGTTTCCAGTTTTCGCTCGGCTTTTGCATTTTTTTACTCCCTTACAAGCTCAATCCAAGTGTGAATATCGTCGTCGGTGACCTCGCGACCTTCTATGTGTGATTGATACCAACGGGCGATGATGGCCCCGCGTTTTTCACCTTTGATCGTGATGCTTTCGTCGGACAGGTGACGGTCCAGCGAATTTTCAATGCGCTTCAATGCATCAAAATCGTGGGATGCCCGCACCGATTTCGCACCCATCAACAACCAAGATATGTCTATGTCAAACCGTTCAATCATGGCGACAAGGGCTTCTACGGGTATGCCTCGCTTGCCCTTTTCATAGCTGTGATATGCCCGTGGCGAGACACCAAGCGCCTCAGCCATAGCTGCTTGAGACAAGCCAATTTCGTTTCGAGTGAGCGCGAGCCGAGGACCTATCTCAGCCAATATGCCTTGAGTTTCTCGCACCAATCCAGTTTCCAGTTGACGAGTCGGTCCATTTGCGCGAAGTTCGCACATATGGACGACAAATTTCGTTTCAAATCATCTGAACACGTCAGATGGTGCTGAACAAGCGATTCCATACGTTGTCTGGCGCAATACAAAGCTAAAGAGGATAACCAAAAAATGGCAGAGATCGACAAGACTGACAGCTCGCAAATCCTTGGACTTGGCAAGACGCCAGCACAATGGGTTGAGATCATGGCAGAGCGAGGGATTGAAATTTCCGAACGCACACTGCGAGAGCGGGCAAATGAGATGGGCGCGTTCTATCGGCTCGGGCGAACCATGCTGATCACACCCGCGCAGATCGATACGATTTTTGAAGGAGGTCAGTCATGCCGCTCGAAATCTACAAGAGGGGCCAGTACTACTACGTCTACGGCAAGATCGAGTACAATGGCCGACCGATCACACGCACATACCGCGACAGCACTAGATCGACTACAGAAGCAGGCGCACGGGACTGGGTAGCCCGTGAAACTGAACTGCAAATCCGTCGCCATGTGGTTGGCGAAGAGTCGAGCAAGTCATTCTCTGATGCAATCATGCTCTACAATGCGTCTCCGAAGGCCGCGAAGCAATTGATCCCAATTGTCGGACAAATAGGCGACATGCCCTTGGCCGCGATCTCTGGCGCACTCTTGAAGGGGCTGGGACCCAAGCTAAAGCCGAACGCGTCTACTGATACGTGGTGGCGTGAGATCGTGACGCCTGCCAGCGCAGTGATCAACAACGCACACGAATTGGAAGGTACGCCGCTTATACGGGTGAAGCCCTATGATAAGTTCGAGCGGATCGCACAGGACAGGCGGCGTGGGAAAATCAGCAGGGTTGAGCGAACACCAGCGGACAAGGAATGGATCGAGGCGTTTTGTAGCGCTGCCGACCCATATAACGCGGCATTGGTCCGCTTCATGTTCGAGACGGCGGCGCGGATCGATCAGGCAGTATCATTAGAGCCTGACGATCTAAGGCCTTCTGAGAACAAGGTCAGGGTCAAGGCCCAAAAGGGGCATCCGGAGAGCTGGATCACTGTTTCGCCGCAGATGATGGACGAGCTGCTGGCCTTGCCAGCGAAGCGACCCAAGAACCGTAAAACTGGCAAGTTCATGAAACCTCGTGTGTTCGGCTATGGCAGTTCGACAGGCTACAACACGCGTTGGAAGACGATCTGTAAGCGGGCGGGCATCCCATACCTCTCAGCCCACCCCGCAGGAAGGCACGGGTTCTTCACGGAATTGGTAGTGCGGCAAGGGGTCGACCCCGTAACTGCGGCCAAGGCTGGGCGCTGGTCTGACCCCAATTTACCTATGCGTATCTATGCCCATGCGGAGACGGATGAGGCCGATGTCAGGGCCCGTTTTCGTACAAACCATGTACAGAAAGACCCTGTACAAACACCCAAACAACAGAAATCAAAGAAGGAATAACGCTATGAACGGTTCCCTCCTAAGGGGCAGGTTGTTGGTTCGAATCCAACCGGGGTCACCACCTTTACAGTTTTCAAAATTCGTGCTCGTGCTTTTTTCCGTCGGTCGCGTTCCCACGCGGAAGAGCGCGACGGCTACCAAGGATGAGATAACCGTAGAGAGCGAAGCCGCACGGCCCCTCGAATTCCCCTCGCCAAAAAGCCATATGAAACAGAAAGTGCCTCAGAAAAATACGAGCATGTCCAATTTCCATCTCAAATCCACGAAAACTACGCACGATGAAAAGCCTGAGTGCGGTTCTCGTATTTTTTTCTCGAAACATGGCGAGGCCGCACAGAACGCTTCTCTTCTGCTCGGTGGCGCGACAGCATATCGCAGATGCCTTTGCCTACTGTCGAGCCTGCGCGACGCACCTTTGGCATCTCAAGCACGAGCTGGTGCAGTTGCATCGGCTGCTGATGCTGATGCTGGACGCAGTTGGTGATCCTGATGCCTTGAAAGCAGAATTCTTTTGGAGATCCACCCCCACGATCCAATCGTCGAAGATCTTTGCATGTTGGCTGATCAACTGTTCGATTTGTTGGAGGTGATATGGGCCGCTCGTGTCGAACGGCCCAACAGTTTAGATTTCCATGGCTTCCGCAATTGCCAACGCGTCTTCAAGTTCAACGCCCAAATATCGAACGATGCTGTCCATCTTCGTGTGTCCCAGCAGGAACTGAACTGCACGCAGATTGCCCGTTTTTTTATATCTGAGTGGCCTTCGTCCGCCGCATTGAGTGGGTGCCGCAGGCGGTGACTTCCAAGCCTATGGACGAGACCCAGTCCCGCACCATGCGGGCGTATTGAAGCGTGAAGATATGCAGGCGTTCATGAAATCGCCCCGGCCAGTGGTGTTCGGAACCGACCATCGGCGGGTCCTCCATCCACTTGGCCACCGAGGCGCGCGTGCCTTCCGAAATATCAAAACGAACTGGCTTTTGGGCTTTGCTTTGAAGTACGGATGCGCGTTCCTTGATTTGGCCTGAAGCCATCACCCGACGACTTTCATCTTCACCAAATCGCAACCGCGCAACTTGGTGTCGATGGCCATGTTGAACAAGGCGAGATCACGATGGTTCTCGGCGAGCTCAAGCCGCACGCGGATCGCCCGGACATGTTTGGCCTTCAGCAGTCGTTTTTGTCCTACGTTGCGCCCCTTGTTCCAGACGGGGCGAAGCGCGCGAATAGCAGGTAAGTTTGATGTTTGCATGACAGCTCTCCGATCGGCCATGCTCCCCCCCCACATCGACAACCCGACATTGACAACACACCGTATCACAAAATACTGCGCCGCCTCCGAAGTCGCCTTCGAGCCCAATCTGCATGATGCTGCACGACTTATGACCGACCGCTCCTTCGGAGCGCGCAGACATGATGCACGTTTTCAAGTATCTTGCCTGTGATCAACCAAGGTGCGCCTGATGAAGGATCGATACGGAAATCCCCTGTCTACGAACTCTCAGACTGCGCGGGACGCGTATATTCTGGGGCTTGATCGATTTCTTGGTGCCGAGGCGGGCGTCGAGTCGACACTGGTGCTGGCAACTCAAGAAGACAAGGACTTCGCTCTCCCCCATGTGGTTCTGGCGCGTTATCGTCAACTCATCGGAGATCGAGCAGGGGCACGCCGGTCGCTTCTGGATGCCAAGCAATGCGATCGACCGCAGACAAACCGGGAGAGGTGCCAGATCGAAATCATTGGTCTGCTGATCGAAGGTCGAAGCGCCGCGGGATACCGAGCCGCACGAGAGCAACTCAGGGACTACCCCCGCGATGTGCTGGTCGCTCAGGCTTGTCTCGGCGTCCTAAGCCTGATCGGGTTCAGCGGACAACCGGGGCGCGAAGCCGAGAACCTTGCGTTGGCCGAAATTCTGGAACCCCATTATGGCGACGACTGGTGGCTCCAAGGCCTGCTGGGGTTTGCTCAGGTCGAGGTGGGTCAGTTTGACCGAGCCGAAAAGAGCATTGAAAAGTCACTTTCCGCCAACCCGCGAAATGCGCATGGTGCGCATTTTCGGTCTCATCTTTTCTACGAAACGGGCCAAACAAACGCCGGCTACGCCTTCATCACCGATTGGCAACGCTCATACCAAAAAGAGGGGCAGATGCATTGCCATATTGCGTGGCACATCGCGCTATGGGCTTTGGCGCGGGGAGACATAGACGAGATGTGGCGGATCGTTGACAGTGACATTGACCCGAGGGGGGCGTGGGGGCCCCCGTTGAACGTGATGGTCGATTTGGCGGCTGTCCTCTACCGCGCGGAAATGTCTGGCGTCGAAGTTCCGCAGGCACGTTGGCAGGTAGTCTGCGATTATGCAGCCGCGAACTTTCCTGATCCAGGCTTGGCTTTTGTGGACGCGCACGCAGCACTTGCCTACGCAATGGCAGGAAGATCAGAAGCACTCGAACGGATCATTACAGGCGCCAAAGGACCGGCCGCTGACATTGTTCGCTATCTGGCAGAAGCATTCGCAGCCATTGCTGGTCAGAACTGGTCAAAGGCAAACGACTTTTTGACAAAAGCGCTGTGGGATCACGCGCGGCTTGGCGGTAGTCGCGCACAACGTGATCTGATCGAATACGCGTCGGTCGGCGTCTTGTTGCGATTGGGGCGCCATGACGAAGCGCGTCGGCAGCTCGCCATGCATCGCCCCAAAGCCGTTATCGGAAATGCAGTGTTGGGTATATGACAGGGGCCTGACGAAGCGGGCTTTCGGGCATCAATCGGAACGTTCGGGAAGTCCCGCGTAGCTGCCATCCGACCGACTCAAATGCTGCACATAGAGCGAATGGCAAAAATGCGAATGCGGCGGTGCAGCCCCCCATGGTAAACAATGCTCGAAAGGGACTGGACCTAAACCGCGATAAGACCTCAACTCACCTGTTCAGCTTCGTCAGCCAGCCCCTCAAACCACTTTCCAGCATCGTTTGGCGATCCGGTGAAAATTATCGCCCCAAATCAAACCGATGTCGCTGTCTGTGTATCCCAAGGCTGCCAATCTGTCGCCAAGCGTACCGAGTTCCTCGGGCGGCACGAACTGCAATGATTTGTAGAAATTCTCGTCGAACCCGTGTTCGGTTGGAAACCAGTATGATGGGTCTGCACCTGCTGGAAGTTCCTCGTCGGCCTGATCGTAGACATAGTCGAGCCCGATCCCCACATGCCGCGGGCCGACCCGCTGGACGATATGGTCGATCTGCTCGACCATGCCTTCGACATTCGCTTTGCCCTCCGGCAGAAGCTTGCTCATCCCGGTCACGCCAATCACACCGTCGCATTTTGCACAGGCGTCGATCATCGCGCCGGTGATGTTGCGCAGATCCGGCTCCAGGTCGCGGACGTTGGCGTGCGAGATGACCACCGGCTTGCGCGCCATGTCCATGATGGCCAGCGAGGTGCGTTCATTGAGGTGGGCGCAGTCGACGACGATCCCGGCATCCTCGCACCTCGCAACCAGCGTCGCCCCATATGCAGACAGTTCGACCTGCGGATCGTAGCAGCCGCCAGCCGCATCGTTGGCGCGATTGTAGGCGAAATGCATCTGGCGCACGCCCAAACGATGGTAGAGATCGACCATGTCCGGATTCCCGAGTAGGGGCATCGCCCCCTCTAGGTCGAAGGCGACTGCCAGCTTGCCCAGACGCGCGGCCGTCTCCACGTCCTCGACGTTATTGGCCAGCATCAGATCAGGATGGGCGATGATTCGGCGCCGGAACGACGCGATCATCTGCATAATGTCCCCAACTGGCGTTACGTCCATCCCAACATTGATCGAAACAAAGTGAAAACCGTTCGCATGGTGGCGCATCACGCGCTCGAATGGGTAGTCATTCTTGAGCGGGACACAGGAGTGAGCGTCCCAGCGAATTGCTTGTGATGACATGGTTTTCTCCGGCCTCGGGCAAGTGTTGTTGCCGCAAACTAACGCTTTGCGAATGCCGTGGCCAGATGAGTAGGTTACGTTTATCAAACTTTTTACTATTGCTAAACATTTTGTTTTCAGCAATGATTTTACCATGGACGACTTCGCGAACAGCTACCCCAAGAACAGCCGACCGAGGGTAGGCGCTCTGTTGCGGGCGCGCCGCAAGGAGCGGGGGCTGACACTTGATCAGCTTGCCTCGCAGGTCGGTCTGTCACGCGGATTTTTGTCGCAGGTTGAGAACGACAAGGCTTCGCCGTCGCTGGCGTCCTTGGTGCAGATCAGTCAGGCGCTCGGCGCGGATGCGCGGGATTTCCTCTTTGTCCCGCCCGCGACGTCGATAGCCAGCTATGCCGCGCATCGCGTGCAATACGCGGTGCCCGAAAGCGACGTCATATATGAACGGACGACCGGATCCTTCGATGGTCGCACCCTGAATGGTCTCATCATTACCATCCCGCCGGGATATTCCTGCGAGCCGCAGCGCCATGACGGCGAAGAGATGTATCTCGTGCTGGATGGGACAATCTTCTGCGAGGTGGATGGCAAGCGGTTCGACCTCAATATCGGGGACACGGTCCACTTCAACTCGCGCGAACTCCACCTCTACGGCAATCCGACAACGAAGAATGCCAAAGTGATGTGGGTAGGCACCTTGCAGCTGTTTGGCGAGGATCAAGACAAGGGCGATGGATAAGCCATCCAGGATCGCCACCGAAGGTGACGGAGCGGTTGCTGGGCGCGACAATTCTCGCGACCAGTGCCGCCGACTGACGCAAGTATCCGAAAACCAATGAGGAGATACTCGAATGTTTGATAGAAAATTTCCGACACGGCGCAGCTTCATGCGTGGCACCGCCGCCCTCGGCCTGTCCGCGATGGCGGCGTCCCACAGCGCAGGCGGTGCATTTGCTGCAACACCTAACAGAGGGGGCACCTTGCGCGTGGCCAAGGGCGATGGCGCAACCACCGATACGCTTGATCCGGCGACATATACCGGCAGCTTCATGGTGGCCACTTCCTATGGCGTGCATGGCTTCCTGACGGGAATCCGGCCCGACGGCGATATCGAGCCGCAACTCGCTGAAAGCTGGGAGGCGTCGCCTGATGCACGGACGTGGCGCTTCACATTGAGGCGCGGTGTCACGTTCCACGACGGCAAGCCGCTAACGCCCGAGGATGTCGTCGCGACGATACAATATCACACTATGGAAGGGTCCAAATCGGCTGTCAAGACGCTGTTGGAGGACATCGAAAAGGTTGAGGCCGACAACGATGTCGTCGAATTCACACTCTCCACCGGCAACGCGGATTTTCCGTTCACCTTTACCGATTATCACATGCCGATCCTGCCGTCCGTCGATGGCGGAGTGGATTGGAAATCGGGGAATGGATGCGGCCCCTACAAGCTGATCAAGTTGGAGCCGGGTATCTCGGCGAAGTTCGTACGCAACCATGACGATTGGGACCAAAACCGCGGCTGGTTCGAAGAGGTCGAACTGCTTTCCGTCGCTGATCCCAACGCGCGAACCTCCGCGTTGGTGTCAGGCGAAGTGCATGCGACCGACAAGCTCGACCTCAAGACCGCTGGACGTATGGGGCAGAAGCCGGGCCTGACCGTTCATTCGGTCGAGGGCAGCCAGCACTACGTGTTTGCGATGTCGACGAACACTGCCCCGTTCGATGACCCCAATGTACGCCTCGCGCTGAAATATGCGATCGATCGGCAGGAACTGGTCGACAAAATCCTGTTTGGATACGGCGCCGTCGGCAACGATCACCCGATCGGCCGTAGTCAGCGTTTTTTCAATACCGATCTGGAGCAGACGGTTTACGATCCTGAACGCGCTAAATTTCATCTGAAAAAGGCTGGCCTCGATTCAGTTTCGGTAGGGTTGACCGCCGCCGACGCCGGCTTTCCGGGGTCCGTGGACGCGGCAACCCTCTATCAGGCCTCAGCGGCCAAGTGCGGTGTCGAAATCGATGTCACCCGCGCCGCCAATGACGGTTACTGGTCCGACGTCTGGATGAAAAAGCCGTTCTCAGCCGCTTGGTGGGCAGGCCGCCCCGTCGAGGATGCGATGCTGACAACGGTTTATGCCTCGGGCGCCGCATGGAACGACACGTTCTGGGAAAATGAGCGCTTCAACGAACTGCTCGTTTCCGCACGCTCGGAACTGGACGAGCCAAAACGGCGCGATATGTATTTCGAAATGCAGACAATACTAAATGGTGACGGCGGCGCGGTTATTCCGGTGTTCGCGAACTTCGTCTTTGCCACAGATTCAAAGGTGCAGACGGGCGAACAACTCTCGGCGCATTTCAACATGGACGGCGAAAGATGGATGGAACGCTGGTCCTTTGCTTGACGTTTAACTTTTAACAAAAGCGGATTTCATCTTGGGAGGTTTTCTTCCAAGATGAAATTCTAACATTCCGAATAGAGCATAGTTATAGGTTTTGTGAGTCCGTTGAATTTGGGCAGTCACACGTTGAGCGCCACTCAAAACGGCTCTGTTGCGTTGCTTTTACTTGATCCAAGATGAACCCTGCGCAGGGGAGGTTCATGCGGCATTTTAAAGAGACCCGCGACGAATGCGACTTGATCCAGAACGTTTGGCTTGAAAGCAGGGAGAAGGAGCATGGCGATAAGCCGTATCCAGCAGGACGCAATTGTTAGAAAGCTAGATCAGATCATCCGTCAGACAGTACCGAAAGTGGAAACACTTCCGAAATATGGCGGCACGCTCTACACATTGAAACCGAGCGAGAAAGAAGGGCAGTTCTGCGGCATTTTTCGATATGAGGATCATGTCCAGCTTGCCTTTAGCAACGGCATCGCCCTTGAAGATCCCCAACGCGTTCTCTCCGGCAAGGGGAAGTTCCGTCGCCACATCAACTTCTCTGATCTTGAGGTGATTGACCCTGAAGTTCTGGCGGAGTTGATAGCCGACGCTGCCCAGTATCAACCTTCTCGGAACGCAGAATAGTGTTTAGCATATGACGAAGAAATACACAGGAAAATGCCTTTGCGGCAAAGTCACTTACGTTGTTATTGGGCCGCCAATCGTTGTTGCGCAATGTCATTGCAATAAGTGCCGCCGATTGAGCGGAACAGGTCACACAGTAGGTGCTATGTTTACTTCAGACGCCGTAACCATCAGCGGCAAATTGAACGAATTCAGCTATTTATCTGACAAAAATTCGCAGGTCACAAAGGCGTTTTGTGCGACCTGTGGTAGCCCAATTTACGGGAAGAGCACTCGAACACCCGGTCATCTGACGCTGACGCTTGGTACAATGGACGACGCCTGCGGGCTGGAGGTTGAAGTCGTCATATTTGAGCGCGAAAAGCCACATTGGGATCAGCTTGGGCAAGACGCCGTTTCTTTTGCGACACAGCCTGATTGGAAACCTGGAGGCTGAGCCGCATCCTACGTTGGGCTGATTTTGGCAGGCAACTCTGTCCGCACTGCCGCCGTGCGCGCACCGGAGATGCTGCGCGACGGGCAAATGGCCGGTCTGGGAAAACTCGACGCGGCGTTAGACGTGTGGGTGAAGGTCCATTGTGAGCCGTTCACGTAGGACAGCTCCGCCGTTTTGATCCCGTCATCTTCGTCTGAACGTGCAAGGGCCAGTAGCGCGTAGGCACCCAGGTTTGCCACAGATCTGTGCGATCTTGGTTCAGCGCATCGAAATCTCTTCATAGGAACACGGACCTGTCACCAAGCTATGAACCAAGCCATTGCTAATTTCGACAGATGATATTGATCGAAGCGGCGACCGCGTTATCCCAGCGAAATTACCAAGTGCCGCGATCAGACGGTGGTATAGATCACTGATTGCACTTCACGAGGCCGGTTGAGGCATCCAGAAACTCCGCGGCCTGTTCGGGAGCAATGGGGTCTACCCCATCAACTTCAGAATAATCGATCCCGTTAGAGGGCAGGAAGACTTTCGCCAGTGAACCTCGGATTGCGAAGTTGACGTACTGCGCGATGTCTCCGGTCGCACCTGCCAGCACCACGGTGTCCAGCTTCGAAACGACCACACCGACCACGCCGCCGTGGCGGTCGATCGCCGGGCCACCAGAGTTGTCCGGCTGGACCGGCGCCGAGATCTGGATACTCGTTTCGCCGTCTTGCAGCCCTTTCATCAAGGATACGCTTCCGCAGTCGACGCTGAACCCGCCCAGAAGGCCGTGAAGCGGGTAGCCGGCAATGGTGATATCTGAATTCAATGCCGCCTCGTTTTTTGAGAACTTCAGCGGTGTCGGCTTCTCGACTGCTTTCAGCCTGATGGCCGCGAGATCGAACGCCGAGCTTCCGGAAACGATTTCAGTCGGCTCTCCGCGCAAAAAAGCGGGGAACAGCCCTCGACTACGTGGGCATTGGTCAATGCGACACCGTCATCAGTCACGAAGAAAGCGGTTTCCGTAGAGCCACCCCGACAGCCGCTCATCGGGACACTATTGTGGTTCCGAGCGCGCCAGCCCTGCGCTAGATGGCGCTGAGGTTGCAGGCTCAACGCATTCTTCGAAGGATGCGAGCAGTTCGCCCGCGTACGACAAAAGGACATCATTCTCAGAGGGCACAATTCTCACAGATGAACCCGGGTGAATGCTGCTCCATACAAGACCAATTTCGGACTTTAAGGAATGACCCGCCACTAATGCGAGTGTCGACCAAGACCCTGCAATCAGGTCATTGCGAATATAGACAGTGCTTGTCCTCGTCTGCGAGGATTTGACCTAGGTCTTTGAGCTACGCAGGGTGTAGGGCTCACCAATGACCTCCGTTCCCTCAAGTATTGCGTGGTGCAGGTCAGTCAAGCCGTAGTCGTTAAGATCGTTGAATATGACAAAAGGTCTGTCGATAAGAGATGCCACTTTTCGAACAAGCCATTTTTCTCCTCCAGACGCAGATTATCGAGGGGAAGCATCAATGAGTAGTCGAGGTAACTGATGTGTTTGTAAGCCCAGCCCTCGTCAAGCCATCGATTGAACGTTTGGCTAGTCAGATACGCCGCATGGGCGTTGATCGGCTTCATGCCTTCAAATTCGGCAGCCGTGTATCGCACGAACGCGCTTTGGCTAGCATTGCCCCAACTCCCATCAAGAAGACAGCTGTAGCGGCCTTCCATTGCGAGGGCAGCTTGCAGGAATCGTTTTTATGGTTTGGTCAGCGGACGTCCGTCAAACTCAGACCATAGGCCCGTGCTCACCGGTCGATCCGAGGCTCGATCACATGAGCGCCAGTTCACATCGCGGACATAACGATCTCCGGTCGAGCAATATGCGTCGTCAGGGATCGAGCCCGATCCCTTCGTTGCGGATATGGCGGCCTTTGATCCGCGCCTCGGAATCATATCCGAAGCGATGGCGAACCATCCATTGCTGCTCCAAAAAACCCGAGCAACATTTTGCCAACCTTGTTCGTAGATGTAATGCCGTGCGGCCGGAATTTTTGGCCGCGATGCGACAACGACGGCGCACTGTCCGGAGGGCACGAGGTTCTGAGCCCATCCCGGAGCTGCCAAGTGGCTTGCAAAGATGGACAAAACGTCGACGAGTATAGTTCGATACATTGGCCCAATTCCACCTGCCAGATATGACGGCATCAAGGCAAGGTCACGAACATGCAGCGTCTATCTATTTATGTGTCGGAGCGGCTAGGACGCCATGCCCATTGCTCAGGTTTCGCGCCGACCACCCCGGCGTGGGAGGGCTATGCTGATCGCCACTTGCAAGGTCCACTTTGTCCACCTCACGTTGATCTGAGCACAAAAATGCTGCGCGATGTTTGGCCGTCAAACACCATGCGCAAGGAACCGCAAACCTACAACGACCTGATGGCGTCTGCCGTCATCGATGTTACCACCCTACAAGAAGCAGCTATCCAGACGGCAAAGGACATCAATGCTGCTAGCGTACATATCCATCCGGACAATGCCCGAACTCGACATGTCTTATGTCGCAGCAACCGAGTGCCGAACGGGCGCGTGCCAACCATTTTTACTTAGCTCACATAGTGTTTAGGCCCAAAAACGCCTCCCAGCTTGCCAGCGCATGCGCTGCAACGTCATGCCCGGTTTCCGCCCAATGCGTGTCGCCCCAGAGCCAAGGAACACGCTGATTGACGGCTGACAAAGTTAACGCGTCTGTAAGGTCCAGATAGGGTATTCCCACTTCCTCACTCCAGTTCCGCATGGCCTGCGGGATTGTTGAGAGGTGAGCATCTACGTCCGCAACTCTGCTCTCGGCTGGGAAGATGCAGAGCGAGTTCAGCACACGGAACTTGGTTGGTACAAACACCAGAGCATAGCTCCCGCCGGCTTGCCGAACTTTATCTGCAAAGCCTTCAATCGCAGTTTGAACATGGGAAACCTCGTCCATGCGGCCATCGAATGATCGTCGCTGCCAAAGAAACAAGTACGGCTGCCCGGCAATCCTGCAATAATCGGCACTCTCCAACGCGTTGGTAGGGTCAGTCGCTTTCGCCGCAATGCCCCAAAGGGAGCGAATGAACGATGGCGGCGCGGCCTTGGCCGCAGTGCCTTTCTGCGCGGCTTCGGCGCGATAGGATGCAGAATCGAGTAGATCGTTACCCTCGAAAAAGAACTGCACTACTGTTTTGTTTGAGAGATCAATGCCCGAAGTCAGCAACAAGTCGTGTTGCGCTTGAATCGAGAGGCCCAATAACGCCACCTGCATGACCGGCCGATCCAACAGTTTTTGCAGGACCGCATCAACCGTTTTCGATCTTGCGACCTGCGCGCCCAGCACGATTGAATCGCCAAGCACAATAATGTCGGCAGCGGCATCGCCAGGGTTGCGAAAGCCATACTTATCAGTTGAGTATTCAAAGGAGATCGGATCGCTTGGCAGCCCAACACGGGTCGCAATGTCTTGGAAAGTCTCACCTGTTTCTTCTTGATTCGGCTGCGCAGCCCATCCAACTCCATCGGTAGTAGCGCGGGATTGCAGAAGAAACGCATCCCAATCTATAACTCCTGCCCGTCCCAACCCTTCGAGGGCACCCAATAAAAGCACGATCGTGCATCCCGATGTCACGAAACCGAGAAACGCATTTCGGCTCTTCGAATAGGTGAGGAATGCAGGCCCGCAGGTGAATCCAGCCAAGAAAAGCAGGAAAAACGGGAGCCGCCAGAGTCCGAAAAGACGGCGCGTTTCCGGCGTCGTTGGGTTCGCGTCTGCAGTGAATAGCAGAATGCAAATTGAACCAATAATTAATAATAACGCAATTCCAAAAGGAGAAAAAATAGTTTTGAAAAATAAGCTGATTGTTGATCTCATACCCTAGGTCTTCCTCATACACACCTTACGACTAACGAATTATCTTGTTTGAAATAACCTACATAAATTGAGGTCATATCTTGATAGAACCCAGGCGATACAAAACGCTCTTTGACTTGATAGCATGAACGATTTTTTCATATTAGTATACTTTTCTTTCGCCAAACCCGCCGCCCAACAGGCATACTTGGGTAGGTAGCGTCAATCCGTGGACAGCATACCCTCTCGCGACATTGCTACTTAATGCGCTGCCGGGCGATGGATCATGCCGTCGACATCACGTCCCATCAGCGCCCTTAGCGCGATCTCTGTTTCGGCCTACAAAAATAGCTGTCATCACGCATTTGCGGCAACCCAATCAACGGCACGTTTGCTCAGACCGTCGGGTGCTAGGCTGGCTTGCTGTCGAACTATGCAAACTTCACCATAACCAACGTCCTTGATTGCCACATTTATTTCGCTACCGACAAGGTGCGCAATTTCTACTACTTCCGTGGACACTACTGTCACAAAAAACAGCGATGCCCACAGAAGCGGGAACAGTTCAGTTGCGCTTGCTTAGGAAGAGTACTTTACAACGCGGCATTTCTGTATATCGTAAGCTCTAGACTTGATGTGCGATTTTCTATCTGCTCTATTTTATCTATTCTTTGTAAATGTTAACTATTGTCCTGCAGTTGGAAACCATAGTGTCCGAATTAGAAACGAATACCGAGATTAAAATTGGCTCGGAAAAGTCCTTTGGGATTGTTTTCTCAATCGTATTCGCCATCATTGGTCTATTTCCGCTTTTCGGCGATGGGCAGGTCAGGCTCTGGGCGCTTGGTATCTCAGCTATTTTTCTTGGCCTGGCATTTTTGAAACCCTCAGTTTTGACGGTTCCGAACCGTCTATGGTTCCGCTTCGGACTGCTGTTGAATACGATCGTCTCTCCCATCGTGATGGGGTTGATCTTTGTTCTGACCGTGATCCCCACAGGCTTGGTCTTGCGCGCCCGCGGCAAAGATCCATTGAGGAAAAAGATGGACCCCGACGCCCAGACCTACTGGATCGCGCCCGAAGAGGGGCATCATCAATCGTCCTCCATGAAAAACCAGTTCTAAGGCGCTTTTCGCCATTTGCAGGCACCAAACAAGAGGTTCACTATGTTCTTTCTGTCCGAGCTCTGGGATTTCATGCGCGTTCGAAAGAAATTCTGGATGTTGCCGATGCTGATCATGATGGTCATCCTTGGTGGCTTGATTGTGCTGACCCAAGGGTCTGCAGTGGCTCCGTTCATTTACACGCTGTTCTGAAATGTCAGCAATTCTGGGAATTTCAGCTTACTATCACGACAGCGCAGCAGCGCTTCTCGTGGATGGAGAGATCGTGGCCGCCGCTCAAGAAGAGCGGTTCAGCAGGCGCAAGCATGATCCGCGCTTCCCCGCACAGGCTATCGAATACGTGCTGCGCGAAGGCGGCATCACGGCGTCGGATCTCCAGTATGTGGCCTTCTATGACAAGCCTTTCCTGAAGTTTGAGCGCCTACTGGAAACTTATGTGGCCAACGCGCCCCGAGGATTCAGATCTTTCCAGAAGGCCATCCCGGTTTGGATTAAGGAAAAGCTTTTTCAAAAATCTTTGATTGCCAAGGAACTCGCCAAGTTTGATCCCAAGACAGATTTTCGGTCAAAGTTGATGTTCTCGGAGCATCACTACAGTCACGCGGCAAGCGCCTTTTACCCCTCACCCTTCGATGAGGCCGTGGTGCTGACACTGGACGGCGTGGGCGAATGGGCCACCTCGACTGTGGCGATCGGGCGCGGTTCGGATCTTGAGATCGTGAAAGAGTTGCATTTCCCTCATTCGCTGGGCCTGCTCTATTCCGCTATCACCTATTACACCGGCTTTAAGGTTAATAGTGGGGAATACAAGGTGATGGGGCTTGCCCCCTATGGTGTGCCCAGATTCAAGGATCTGATGCTGGATAAGCTGATGGATCTTAAGTCGGATGGCACTTTCCGTCTAGATCAACAGTATTTCAACTATGCCACCGGCCTGACGATGACCAATGACGCCTTCGCGCGTCTGTTCGGTATGCCCGCCAGGGCTCCGGACAAGGAACCTCTGGAACAGTTCCACATGGATATGGCGGCATCGGTTCAGGCTGTTACCGAAGAGGTGATGCTGCGCATGACTCGTTCGCTGGCCCAGGAATACGGAATTCCCAACCTTTGTATGGCTGGTGGCGTCGCACTCAATTGCGTTGCCAATGGCAAGATCCTCCGCGATGGGCACTTCAAGAACATCTGGATTCAGCCGGCGGCGGGTGATGCTGGCGGGGCCGTGGGCGCTGCCTATGGTGTGTGGCATAATGAACTGGGCAAGCCGCGCCAGCGCGACGCGTCCAAACGTGATGCCATGCGCGGGAGCTATCTGGGGCCGCAATATGATACATCCGCGATCGAGACAGCACTCGAGACCTTGAGCGGGATCTATGAAACGCTGGACGACGACAAGGTCATCGAAGAGACAGCCCAAGCCTTGGCCGACGGAAAGGCCGTCGGATGGTTTACCGGGCGAATGGAATTTGGTCCACGCGCCCTTGGGGCGCGATCAATCATCGGCGATCCGCGCTCGCCGACGATGCAGAAGCTGCTGAACCTCAAGGTCAAGTTTCGCGAAAGCTTCCGGCCTTTCGCGCCGTCGGTTTTACGCGAAGATATGGCCGATTGGTTCAACCTAGATCATGACAGCCCCTATATGCTGCTGGTTGATCTGGTCCGCGAGGACAAACGCCGCGCGATGACACCCGAGGAAGAAGCGCTATTCGGGATCGACAAGCTGAATGCCATACGCTCGCAGATTCCAGCCGTCACTCATATCGACTACTCCGCCCGTATCCAGACGGTCCATTCCGATACCAATCCGCGGTATCACGCGCTGATCTCTGCCTTCAAGGATAGGACCGGATGTCCGCTGGTGGTCAATACATCCTTTAACGTACGCGGCGAGCCGATTGTCTGTACGCCCGAAGACGCCTTTCGCTGCTTCATGGGTACGGATATCGAGCTTTTGGTGATAGAGAACACAATATTGCGGAAGGAAGACCAGGATCCCGCCTTGGCCGAAGATTACAAGTCGAAATACGAGCTGGACTGATACAGAACAGCCAAAAATCTAATTGTGGGTGATCGATGCTAAGAGTTCTCTTTCTCAGCGGACTTCTTAAAAGCCCAAATTTTTCTGGTTGGTGAGTTAATCTTTGGGAACTGGTTTTCCGAAGCCCGCGCGCTGATGAAATTTTCTCAGGTTCGCGATTGAAAGATCGTGCAGGACAATTCTATCCTGCAATGCGCACCGCGTCCTTGCGGAATTCGTCCGTCCGTTTCAGTCCCATAATCCATCCCCTTTGTTGCAGTAAGTGCTATCGAAGGAGCGGCATCAAACCGCAGCAGATCCAAATCTGTACCAGCTGTCTGCCCAAGGGGGGGGGAGAATATCGCGTGAGTTGAGCGCGCTATGCCAATTAGACGATCTGCTGACATTTATTGAGGCAGACGCCAAAGAAGTGCCCTTTGGCAACGATGTAGTCTTTCACGCCTGTAGTTTCTGCGTGGGTATAAACCTGCCTGAAAAACTTGCGGTGCTACGCGAATGCGCGCGTTTTGCAAGACCGGGCGGTAGACTGATCTGGACGGAAGTGACGCAGGATGCCGGAGATCCATATTATCCCTTGCCGTGGTCCACGACCCCCGATGGCAGCCATATTGAGACGAGAGAAGCGCTCATTAAGCAATTCGGGAAAGCGGGCTTCGCAATCCTGTCTGTCGAGGATGAGACTGGCGCGCATCTGGAACTGGTCCGACAGATAAAGCAGTCGGGGCGGGTTCCAGAATTGCCACAAGTGCAGCTAAATGCAGCCGTCCTCGGACCCGATTTCCCAGAGCGCCGGCAAATTACATCCAGAGTCTTGGAAATGCGCTGATCACCAGTATCGACATCGACGCGCGCGTGCCTAATTGAGCTTAAGCGACATTATGGATGGCGCAGTCATCTGGATCAGATGCTTCAGATCAACGATTGGGTAAGTCAGTATGGCGCTCACGCCAAGCATAGCGATTGGATGCGAACCATAGCAAGATCCGCTCAGCAGGTAACTGCAAAACTCGGCGAGATCGAGGGTCAGAACATGGAACAGTGAAGATATGCCGTTACTCGCGGGACATTTTCTTTAACCTCCCAGGTTTGGGAAGAAAGAGATGTTCATGACCAGGGATCAACGCGAGATACAACGCAAGTTGCGGATACTGCGACATGCCGTGGAGATTGGTCACGTCGCGAGGACTTGCCGCCATTTTGGGATAAGTTGATCCAGCTTCTATCGATGGCGTGAAACCCATGCTGCGCGCGGCGAAGCTGGCCTGATTAACGCGCCGCCCATTCCCAAGTGGCACGCCAATGGAACGCTGCCTGAGCGCGAAGAAAAGGTGTTATATATTCGGCACAAGTATCATCTCGGCCCGATGCGGATCGCCTGGTACTTGGAGCGCTATCACGACATCAAATTGTCTGACGCCACAGTTTTGCGCATCCTGCGCCGCTATGGGCTAAACCGCATCCCTCGCAGAACGCGCATGCGCAAGGTCCACACCAAACGCTATCAGGAGTAGGTGCATCATTGCCCTCTCATTGATTGCAGAGCAATCAATGAGAGGGCAGCGGACAATGGCCATGAGGTCCAGGCGAAATTCCATTGGCATGTCGGGGATCTTGGCATCCGCCACGCCTACATCAAGCGCGGTACGCCCAGCTGAACGGCGAAGTGGAACGGCCGCATCGGTCGGATGAACAGGAGTTCTACCAGTTGCTCAGCTACAACGGCGATGTAGGCCTCAAAGCAAAACTCGACGAATGGGAGTGCTTCTACAACTTCCACAGGCCGCACGGCGCGCACAATGGAAAGACGCCTGACGAAGCGCTCAGAGAAAAGCTATAATCAACAAACGGGATGTCCCGTGAGCAACCGCACCTTACAACGTCAGACAATGATCTTTTGTTCAGCGATCTTCCACCTGATCAAGCAGGACCTCGCATGGCGGATCGTGAAAAACGCTATTCGCCGACCATCGTCACTTGGGCCGAATTTAGCAATTATCGAGTTTTGACGGAGTGCTGGCCAGAAAGAAGCCCGCTTCACTTTTGAGTGGCTTCCAAGGTTTTCTCTAATTATGCGGCTGCGGTTTGAAACCTGCGGTCGCCCGGAACGCAAGATTCCCAATTTTCCATGAACTGAAACATTGCGTCCGAAATCCGCTGTTGGTCATTGAGCAGCGGAAGGAAGAGAGGTTTATTGTGAATGTAGACGCCATCAATCCCTAGGCCCGCATGATCCAAGAGTAATTTTGCACTAATTGCATTGACAAGTTGATGCTGCGCCATGCTGCGGTGGGTGTGGCACGAAATACGCACCGTTTCACTGGGCATGCTTTTCTCCCTAATAACTTTGGTGTGGACGACCTTTCTCTCCTTGGCCGCGTAGGGAAGAGCCAAATTGGGTTAGGGTTGAGCACATTACTGATCAGTTGAGCCCGGCTGATGCACTCGATCATTCGCGTTGAAAGGGGCAAGTCGAATGAGCGAGTGGGCTTCACTGGTGGAAACCTAATCGCACTGTTTGCCAGATCTACCCAGTCTCGCTGAATGGACATAGCGTTCCCTGGCCGGACTCCTGAAAGCAGACTTAGCAGATGCATTTCCCGACGGAGTGGGTTGGGAATATCCTGGAGTTTTTCCCAACCAATCGAAGAGTTCAGTCCGCGCAATAACGCGATTGCTTGACCTATCTTTATGAAAAACTACACACCTTACCGGATTGTGTTCGAGAACTTCCGCGTAGCTCAGCATCAGTTCATCAACAGCCCAACCAACTGGGCCTCCGTTGACATTTGGATGGGTTCCCCGGCGTTTGTTCTTCTGCGGAAATGGGGCGACACCACGCTTGATTTTGCCCTGACTTCTCAGAAGCGTTATTTCTCGCGTCGGACAAGGAGTAGGTTTCCGTCGTGCGATAGTATGCCGCACCGTGCGAATTGATTTCCTGCGACCAATAGCGTCCTGCCAGAGGTTCGCGTGAAACTTGTACGACTTGCAGGTTTCATTCACGGAGATGAGAAAACCGGGCACTTTTCCGTCCCGGTATGTTTTTACTTCTCCACGCCACACGTGGCCTTCAGTTTTCTTTTAGTAAGCTAATTATAAATTTCGTTCTCCAAACTGTGTTACCGACAGGTTGGAACCGTCCGTGAACCGCGACGATCAATGATGATATTGGCCGTTGCAGAATTCAAGAAGTTGAATCATGAGCATTTTTTAATACAATATTGGGTAGTATCGGGCGATCCCGAACTCAGTTGTAGTTCCTCCTAAGGGGCAGATTGTTGGTTCGAATCCAATCGGGGTCACCATTGACCTAAAGATATCCCTCGGTGCGAAAGCTCAGTTCACAGGATTTTCCAATGATGAGGTGGTCGTGCAGGGTAATTCCCATGACCTCGGCGGCGTTCTTGATTTTCTGGGTCATCACGATGTCTGCCTCGCTGGGGGTGGGGTCGCCCGAGGGGTGGTTGTGGACCAAGATCAGCGCCGAGGCATTCAGCTCGAGCGCGCGCTTGACCACTTCGCGGGGATAGACCGGCACGTGATCGACCGTACCGGTGGCCTGCGCCTCGTCAGCGATCAGCGTGTTTTTTGTATCCAGAAAAAAGAGGCGGAACTGTTCGGTATCGCGGTGCGCCATCGTCGTGTGGCAATAGTCCAGCAGCGCGTCCCAGGATGAGATCACCTGCCGCTGCATGACCCGTGCGCGCGACAGGCGCCGGCTGGCGGCCTCGATGATCTTGAGTTCGACGATGACGGCCTCGCCGACGCCGCTGACCGCCTCGAGCCGTGATTTGGACGCCGATACAACGCCGTTGAAGTCGCCGAACTGGTCCAGCAACGCGCGTGCCAGCGGTTTGACGTCACGGCGCGGGATCGCGCGGAACAGCACCAGCTCCAGTAGCTCGTAATCGGGCATCGGCTCTGCGCCGCCCTGCATGAAACGGGCTCGCAGGCGAGCGCGGTGGTCGCGGATATAGGAGGGTTGCGGTGCCCCGGACGCGACAATAGCTGACGGAGCCTCATCACCGCCAAAGAGGGGCAGGGCCGACTCGCTAAAATGGGAATAACCGCTCATGCACGCCAGTTTTCATGAAATTGCTTAACGCGCGGTTAATATCCGCTCAGCTTTTGCCCCAGCCGCCGCCGCCGGGTGTCTTCATGCCAAAGATGCTGCCTGCAGCCAATTCGATTTCGTCGCAGCCCTTCAGATCGCGTCGCGTGCCGTCCGGCAATTCGGCCCAGTTATGACCTACCCCGCCCGGCGCTCCGTCGTCCACGCCAAAGGGCGGGATAATTCGGTGTGAGCACAGGGTGGTCACCGTGACAGGCTCCAGAAATCGCATCCTTCGGATAACGCCTTCGCCGCCGGTCCAGCGGCCTTTTCCGCCGGAATCGTCCCTGATCCCGAACTCTTCCAGCCGCACGGGGAATCTCTTTTCCAGGATCTCGGGGTCGGTCATGCGGGTGTTGGTCATGTGGCTCTGCACCGCATCGCAGCCATTGAAACCTGGGCCGGCACCTGTGCCGCCGGCGATCGTCTCGTAGTTCTGAAAATCCTCGTTGCCCCAGACGAAATTGTTCATCGTTGCCTGACTGCACGCGATCACCCCCAGCGCGCCATATAGGGCGTTGCACGTCGCCTGACTTACCTCGGTATTGCCCGAAATGACTGCCGCCGGGTAGATGGGATTCAACATTGATCCGTCCGGTACAATCACGCGCAGAGGTTTCAGGCAGCCCTGATTCAGCGGGATATCCGCACCGACCATGGTGCGAAAGACATAGAGCACGACCGCGTCGCAGATTGAGCGGGGGGCGTTGTAATTGCCGCTGTGCTGCGCGCTGGTGCCGGTGAAATCGATCACTGCCTCGCGCGCGGCCCGATCCACGGTGACCGCGACCACTATCACTGCGCCGTGGTCCATCGGATAAGTGAATTTACCATCGGACAGCTTGTCGATGACACGGCGCACGGATTCTTCGGCATTGTCTTGAACGTGACCCATATAGGCCTGCACCACGTCCAGCTTATATGTCTCTATAACGCCTTGTAGAGCCTGTTTTCCGGTCTCGTTCGCGGCCACCTGCGCCTTGAGGTCGGCCATGTTCTGGCGCACGTTCCGGCACGGATAGCGGCCCGAGCGCAGGACGGCCTCGGCCTCATCCTCCAGCAAATCACCTTCGCGGACCAGTTGCACATTGTCGATCAGCACGCCCTCTTCGTCGATATGGGTGCTGTCGGGTGGGGCGCTGCCGGGGGTGCGTCCGCCGATATCGGCGTGGTGGCCGCGGCTGCCCAGCCACATGACGGGTATGTCGCCGTCAAAGAGCGGCGTGATGACCGTGACATCCGGCAGGTGGGTGCCGCCGTTATAGGGCGAATTCAGCATATAGGCGTCGCCGGGGCGGGCATCGGGATTGAGACGCATGATCGTTTTGACGCTGTCGGACATTGATCCCAGATGCACCGGCACATGCGGTGCGTTAGCGACCAGATCGCCCTCGGCGTCAAAGATCGCACAGGAGAAATCGAGCCGCTCCTTGATGTTCACCGACCACGAGGTATTGGCCAGCGTCGCGCCCATCTGGTCAGCGACGGACATGAAAAGGTTGTTGAACACTTCCAGCAGGACCGGGTCCGCCTTAGTGCCTGCTGCCTCGCCGCGCAGCTTTGCGTGACGTTCGATGATCAGGTTTGCGCGCCCGTCTACGCGCGCGTTCCAGCCGGGTTCGATCACGTTGGTGCCGGTCGACTCGGTGATGATGGCGGGGCCTTTGATAGCGCTGTCGGTGTTCAGCGTATCGCGGGCGTGGATAGCGACATCGGCCCATGCGCCGTCGTGGAAAATCGGGACATGCGCGGTGGGGATTCCATCGCCATCCGGCGGGGTCAGGTTCACATCATCGCGGCTGGTACCGTTCGCCTCGACGCTGACCATGTCGATGATGATGTCGCGGCTGGGCGAGATGAAGCCGTAGCGCTGTTTATGCGCCGCCTCAAAGAGTTCGCGCGCGGTGGCCTCGGTGCTGCCCTCGACCGGGATCGTCTGGTGCGAGCCGTCATAGCGCAGGTGCAGACGGTGGGTGGCAGTAGCCTCGCCGCCGCCTTGGGCTGTCACCTCGGTCAGCGTGTCGGCGCTTAGCTTTTTGACGGTCTGCATGGCGCCATCGTAGTGCGCCAGCGGAATATCCATCTGCGCCTCTTTCATCGCCGTGATCGGAGCGAGGCCCATGCCGTAGGCCGACAGCACGCCAGCATAAGGATGCACCAGCACCTTGGTCATCCCCAAGGCGTCGGCCACGCCGCAGGCGTGCTGCCCGCCTGCGCCGCCAAAGCATTGCAGCGTGTAGCGTGTCACATCATGGCCGCGCTGTACGCTGATTTTCTTGATCGCGTTGGCCATGTTGTCGATGGCGATCCGCAGGAACCCGTGGGCCATATCCTCGGGCGTGCGGGGCATATCGCCCGACTCGTTTGCTACCTTTTCGGCAAGTTCCGCGAATTTCTGACGCACGATTTCGGCGTCCAGCGGCAGATCCCCGTTCGGCCCAAAGACTTGCGGAAAATGATTGGGGTTTAGCTTGCCCAGCATGACGTTGCAGTCGGTCACGGTCAGGGGGCCGCCACGACGATAGCAGGCGGGGCCGGGATCGGCGCCCGCGCTTTCGGGGCCAACCTGAAAGCGGCCATCCTCGTATTTGCAGATGCTGCCGCCGCCCGCGGCAACGGTGTGTATGTCCATCATGGGCGCGCGCATCCGCACGCCTGCGACTTCGGTCTCAAAGCTGCGTTCGTATTCGCCCGCGTAGTGACTGACATCGGTGCTGGTGCCGCCCATGTCAAAGCCGATCAGCTTGTCATGGCCCGCCGCCTGCCCGGTATGAACCATGCCGACGATGCCGCCAGCGGGACCGGACAGGATCGCGTCCTTGCCCTGAAAGCGGCGCGCTTCGGTCAGCCCGCCGTTGGATTGCATAAAGAGGAGGCGCTCGCACGCTGTCCCGAGGTCCAGCGCGTCTGCGACGCGATCCACGTAGCGGCGCAGGATGGGCGAGAGATACGCATCGACCACGGTCGTATCGCCGCGCCCGACCAGTTTAGCGAGGCGGCTGACCTCGTGGCTGACGCTGATCTGGGTATAGCCGATGTCCTTTGCGATTTCGGCCACGCGGGCCTCGTGCGCGGGGTTGAGGTAAGCGTGCAGCCCCGCGATGGCGACGGCGCGGATGCCGTTGTCATAAGCAGATTGCAGGGCGGTGCGCGCGGCGTCCTGATCCAAAGGGCGGATAACATTGCCCTCGGCATCCAGCCGTTCGTCCAGTTCGGCCACCTCGTCATAGAGCAGGTCGGGCCGCTTGATATGCAGGTCAAACAGGCGGGGCCGGGTCTGATAGCCGATCATCAACAGATCACGAAAGCCCTTCGTAATCAGCAGCAGGACGCGCTCTCCCTTGCGTTCGAGCAGGGCATTGGTGGCAACTGTGGTGCCCATCTTGACCGCGGCGATGCTGCCGGGGGCGAAATCATTGGTGCCGATCAGGTCCGCAATGCCCTGAACGGCGGCGTCTGCGTAGCGCTCGGGGTTTTCCGACAGCAGCTTGTGCGTGTGCATGTCGCCGGCTGGGTCCAGCGCGACAATATCGGTGAACGTACCGCCCCGGTCGATCCAGAATTCCCAACGCTTGTCCATGCTGCCCCCTGCTGTGCCGGGGCCACGTTTGGCGGGGGGACGGCGAATGTCAACGGGCGAGGGTTATTGAACCCGAACCTTGTTTGCTGCCATATGGCGTGCAAACCCCCAAAGGAGCGGCCCCATGGACCTGCGCAAGATTTCCGACACTTTCAGCGTCTCGCCCCAGATTGCGCCGGGCGATGTGGTAGCCATCAAGGAGGCCGGTTTTCGCGCGATCCTGTGCAACCGACCCGATGGCGAAGAGGCCGGCCAACCGGGTATCGCCGCCGTCGAGGCCGCGGCGCAGGAGGCCGGTTTGGAGTTTCGGTCCGTGCCGATCGTGTCGGGTGCGCTGAGCGAGGCAGACGTGGTCGATTTCAAGGCTGCGCTAGAGGATATGCCCGTGCCGATCCTGGCCTATTGCCGCAGCGGGACCCGCTGCACGATGATGTGGAGCATCGCACAGATCGGACAGATGCCCGAGGACAAGATCGTCGCCGCCGCTGCGGATGCGGGATACGACATGCGCGGCGTCGTGGCGCAGATGTCCGGCAAAGGGTGATGTCGGAACCTTGGGGCGCATTGCTAGGCGAGGGCGGGCGGGTCACGCTATACGCGGTCAAGGATGGCGACATCCGCGCACATGACTTTGCGTCTGTGGGCGACGCTTCCGATCGGTCGGGCATCGCCAGTGCGCGGCTCATCACGCTGGATGCTGCATCGCGGAGCATGCCACCGACAGCGACCCTAATTGACGCACCCGGGGTGCTGGGCGCGGTTCAACAGTCGTCGCCCACCGCCCTTTTGCCACCTGCCGCCCGCATTCTGATAGCGGGCGCGCTGGCAGCGCAGCCCGATTGGGACGGGATCATTATTTTGCCTGAGTCGGACGTTACCCATTGGGTGCATGTCAGCGCGCGTGAGATCGTCAGCTTTCAGGGGGCGATGACGGGCAAGTTGGCTGCAGCCTTGGGCACTACGGACCTTACCTTTGACGAGGGCGGGCTGAGCGATACCATGTCGCGGCCCGAACGGCTGGCCGTGCAACTAAACGCGGCGGTCTTGACAGATGCTGGCGAGGCAGTGTTGGGCCACCTGCTGGGGGCCGAACTGGCAGCGATGCGGGTCTATTGGCTGGGGCAGGAGGTGCGGATCATCGGCGATGCCGCGCCTTACGCAGCTGCGCTGCTGTTGCAGGGCGTCACAGCCGAGGCGGTGCCGCGCGCGCAGGCATGGCAAGCCGGGCTGATGGCGCTAGGGCAGGCCGTGGGATTTACGGACTGACGCTGCACATTTGGGTTGGGGCGTAGTTTGGGCATTTTTACCAAGAAAAAGCCGGGGCGCGCATGAAAAGGGCCGCGCTTGGCGGCCCCTCAATAGAATTCAGGACCTTCAGTGACCCTTGGCAAAAGGTGCAGCGTCGCCCCAGAGTTGGCGCACGCGCGTGTCGCGCCCGCAGGCGTTACGGTAGCGTTTGTAGGCCTCGGCCTGATCCTTGATGCCAAAGCGGGTAATTTTCAGGTCGTCGCCCTTGTAGTAGTTCTGGTGGTAATCCTCGGCTTTGTAGAAAGTTTGCGCAGGCAGGACGGGTGTCACGATCTTTTGCCCCAACGTCTTTTCAGCCTGCGCGATGGCCTGTTTGGCATCCTGCGCGGCCGCGCCGTTCGCAAAGATCGCCGTGCGATAGCTGTTGCCGCGATCGCAGAACTGGCCACCCGCGTCGGTTACATCGATCGAACGCAGGAACATCGCCAGCAGTTGAGGGCGCGACACCTGCGCGGGATCATACATGATCTGCACGGCCTCATAATGGCCGGTGCCGCCGCGGGTGACGTCCTTGTATGTTGGGTTTTTGGTCGTGCCGCCGGTGTAGCCGGACACGACCTCGCCCACGCCTTTGACCGCCTCAAAGTCGGCTTCGACGCACCAGAAGCAGCCTCCGGCAACTGTCAGCGTTTCGGTCGCGGCCGCATGTGCGCGGGTGCCTTGCGCGGCAAAACCGACAACGATCAGCCCGCCCAGAAGAAGTGTTTTCAGTGTCGTCATGACTTGGGTCATGGCATGTCCTCCTTGGAATTGAGGGCAGCATGGCGGAACGTCGCGCGCCCGCCAACCCGTCGAAACACCGTCTCACGCAAGGGTGAGCAGCGGTGATGAGTGGCGCCCACGATATTTCTGGGATGCGGGCCTGTTGCGCGTTTCAGGTAACGCGCAAAACGCTTTAGATGTCGTAGCGCTTGAGGATCTTGTCGACGCGCTGCCCCGAGGCCAGCGGCACGCCCTCGCGGCGACCATAGTCGCGAAAGCCGCGGCTTTGGTAGTAGATCAGCCCGCCCTCGTTGTCGGCGCGGATGTCGGCATCGATCCAGACATATCCCAGCGCCTTTGCGGCCTTGGCCGTGGCGGTAAAGAGCGCCGAGCCGATGCCAAGGCCTGTGCGCCCGATCTGCACGAAGGTGGCAATGCTGCACGCCTCGGGGGGCAGGTGATTGCTGGGTTCGATATATTGAAAGCCGCGCAACGCGCCTTCGCGGTTCAGCGCGATATTCCAGACCGAGCGGTCCGGCGCGCTCTGTACCATCTGCGCCATATCGCGGCTGGTCACGGGGCGGGTGAGGGCGGTGGTGCCACCCTTGGCAATGATCTCATTCAGCAGATCCGCCATCGGCGGCGCATCCAGCGGGGTGGCGCGGCGCACGGTGATCATCCCATCGCCTCCAGCAACGCGGCGGTGCGCGTTGTGTAGTCGCTGCGCGCCTCCAGCGGGGCGCGCAGTCGGATCGTCAGCCCGTCCATCAATGCAGGATCGGGGCGACCAAAGAAGCGGTCGGCCTCGCCCATATCAAAGCCCGCGATTTGAGTCGCCTCCATCCAGGCGCTGACCTTGTCGGCCTTCTTGATCTGCCGCTTGATGGCCACCGGGATTGCGGCTGGCAGGCCAAAGCGGATGTGGATGGCCGCTGTCAGCCTCTTGTCCAACTCGTCATATCCCGGTCCGACCGCGTTCTTCACGGGCGAAATCATATCGCCGATCACATATTCTGGCGCGTCATGCAAAAGTGCGGCCAGTTGCCATTTCGCAGGTGCCTTGGGCGCAATCCGGCGAAAGATCTGTTCGACCAGCAGCGAATGTTCGGCGACCGAATAGGCGTAATCGCCCAGCGTCTGACCGTTCCAGCGCGCGACAAAGGCAAGGCCGTGGGCAATATCGGAAATCTCGATATCCACGGGCGTCGGGTCCAGCAGGTCCAGCCTGCGGCCCGAGAGCATCTTTTGCCAGGCGCGGGGTTTTGCCATGTCGCGGTCTCCGGTTGGATCAGGGTAATCCTTAGCGCTCGTAGACGCGGTATTCCAGCATTGCCGCGTAGGTGGGCGGGTGTTATCTGCCCAGCAACCCGTATTTCGCTAGGAGCCGACACAGATGGCACAAGATTATATCGTCAAGGACATCAAGCTGGCCGCCTTTGGCCGCAAGGAACTGGACATCGCCGAGACCGAGATGCCGGGCCTGATGGCCCTGCGCGAGGAATTTGGCGAGGCGCAGCCGCTGAAGGGCGCGCGCATCGTCGGCAGCCTGCACATGACGATCCAGACCGCCGTGCTGATCGAGACGCTGAATGCGCTGGGCGCTGATGTGCGCTGGGCCTCGTGCAATATCTTTTCCACGCAGGATCACGCGGCAGCGGCGATTGCTGAGGGCGGCACGCCGGTATTTGCGATCAAGGGCCAGACGCTGACCGAGCATTGGGACTACCTCGACCGGTCGTTCCAGTTCGCACAAGGCGCGAACATGATCCTCGACGATGGCGGCGATGCGACGCTGTACGTTCTACTGGGCGCGCGCGTCGAGGCGGGCGAGACGGATCTGATTGAGACGCCCACCTCGGAAGAGGAAGAGGCGGTATTCGCCCAGATCAAGAAGCGCATGAAAGAGAGCCCCGGCTGGTTCACCAAAACCCGCGATGCGATCAAGGGTGTATCTGAGGAGACGACGACAGGCGTTCACCGCCTCTATGATCTGCACAAGAAGGGTCAGCTGCCGTTCCCTGCGATCAACGTGAACGATTCAGTGACCAAGTCGAAGTTCGACAACAAGTATGGCTGTAAGGAATCGCTGGTCGACGGTATCCGCCGCGCAACCGACACGATGATGGCTGGCAAGGTCGCGGTCGTCTTGGGCTACGGTGACGTCGGCAAAGGGTCGGCTGCGTCCCTCAGCGGTGCCGGTGCACGCGTAAAAGTGACCGAGGTCGACCCGATCTGCGCGCTTCAGGCGGCGATGGACGGCTTTGAGGTGGTTTTGCTCGAGGACGTGCTGGCAACTGCCGACATCTTCATCACCACGACCGGCAACAAGGACGTGATCCGCATCGAGCATATGCGCGAGATGAAGGATATGGCGATCGTTGGCAATATTGGCCATTTCGACAATGAAATTCAGGTCGCCAGCCTCAAGAACCACAAATGGACTAACATCAAAGAGCAAGTGGACATGATCGAGATGCCTTCGGGCAATCGTCTGATCCTGCTGTCCGAGGGGCGCCTATTGAATCTGGGCAATGCCACCGGGCATCCCAGCTTTGTCATGTCGGCCAGCTTTACCAATCAGGTGCTAGCGCAGATCGAGCTGTGGAAGAACGGCGGCGAGTACGAAAATCAGGTCTATATCCTGCCCAAGCATCTGGATGAGAAGGTCGCGCGCCTGCATCTGGACCGTATCGGCGTCAAACTGACCGTGCTCAGCCCCGAGCAGGCGGCCTATATCGGCGTCACGCCCGAAGGTCCGTTCAAGCCCGAGCATTATCGCTACTAGAGCGTTTCGCGAAAACCTGAGTTGCAGATTTTCGCGTACTGCAAGCAAGGCCCATTCGGTGTGCCGCGTTTCGGGCCATTCCTGTCTTAGGGTTGATTCGAAACGCTTAAATACCCAAAGTCGACGGATTTCCGCCGAAACAGGCAGGGCTCTTGGCGGGTTCCTGCCTGTTTTGCGTTTTGCCGACCTGTTTTACATTTTTGGGCGCTGGGGCGTGGAACCAAACACGTTCTGCGTGTCTTATCTGATCGTAACATGCTGCCAAGGAGGAAGCTACGATGACACTCAAGACTCTCATGATGACCGCCGCCGCATCCGCACTGATCGCAGGTGGGGCAATTGCTCAGGACACTAGCACGACGGACACGACCGGTGTTGATACCACCGTGACCGACGTGGCACCTGCCGCGCCCCAGTTCACCTCAATTAGCGAGATGACGGTTGGCGATCTGGTTGGCCAGAATGTCTATGAGCCGAATGGCAAAACTATCGGTGACATCGACTATATCATCGGTGCGGGCGGTGGTGCGGATGCCATTATCGGGATCGGCGGCTTCCTCGGTCTTGGCGAATATACAGTCGCCCTGCCGCTGGAAGAGTTCACCTTTGACGCTGAGTCGCAGATGGTGAAGCTGGATACGACGAAGGATGCGCTGAAAGAGCAGCCCGAATTCGACGAGTCCGAAGCCGAAAGCCTGCCGGATGAGACCCCGCTGGCCGACCTGATGGCAAGTGCGGACACCAGCGCGGATACTTCTGCCACAACGTCGACCGCCGATGACGGCGCGATGAAGACAGATGACGACATGGCCGACGATGCATCCGCCAGCGACGGTACTACCATGACCGAAGAGGGTGCCACCGAAGGCGACGACTCGATGGAGACTGAGGTCATCGAAGAGACCGACGTCATTGAGGAAGAGCCTGCCACAGAAGAAGAACCCGCCGCAGAATAAAGCGCGACGGACCAAGTGAAGAAGCAGGAGGCCGCCAGCACCTGATCGCCGGCTTGCGACCTGCAACACTCTCAACTCCCGGCCTCAAAAGGCCGGGAGTTTTTCGCATTTTGGTTGCGCTATACCAAGCCACAGGGATTTTTTCATTGTCAAACGGCCCGCACCCGATAGTCTTCGGCTCAGCCGTTCAGCGGCTTGGGACATTGAACAGCGGAAAGGCATCCGCGAAAAAGGAGATTTCTAATGGGCAAACGTGATGATTTGATCGCGCGCTATGCAGACGACCTGAAGGCGAAATGTGGCATGACGCCGGATATCGCGCTGCTGACCAAGGTGACGATCGGCTGTGGCCCGTCAATCTACAATGCCGACGCCTCGACCGTCGCCGCCAGCCAGAAGGAAGAGCTTGAGACCATCAAGAATAACTTCTTGGTCAAGAAACTGGGCCTTGCCGACGGCCCGCAACTGATGGATGCGATCAACAAGGTACTCGAGACCTACGGCCAATCCGAGCGTAACAAATATCGCGCGGTCGTCTATTACATGCTGACCAAGCATTTCGGCAAGGAATCCGTCTACGGCTGATCCCGTCCGTCATGCGCAGGCCCGCCCGCCCTTTCCGTGGCGGGCGTTTTCTTTGGCGGGCGTGGTAATTGCGGGTGGCAGCCCTAACTTATATGTGCAGACTTTGAGCCAAGGAGTGGCAGAATGACACACCAGACAGTCGACATGAAGGCGCAGCCGGACCGCGACGATGCGCAGGGTGCGTTGGCCGTTTTGCGGCGCTGGGCCGCCGCGGCCACCCCTGAGGAGGTGGCCGATCTGGACCCCTCTATCGCCCGCCTCTTGCCGGGTGGCGAGGTGTCGAACTATCCGGCTCTGTCGCGCGTCTATCCCGAGGGTTTTGAGGCGGACGAGGACCATCGCGCCAATATGCCCGATCTGCAAAATGGCCCCTCATCGCTGATCAAGGGATCTCATCAGCCGTTACAGCATGTGGGTATTTCGAATTTCCGCCTGCCGATCCGGTTTCACACCAAGGATGGCGGCGATCTGACGCTTGAGACGTCGGTGACAGGCACGGTCAACCTTGAGGCGAACAAGAAGGGCATCAACATGTCCCGGATCATGCGCAGTTTCTACAAGCACGCTGAAAAGACCTTTAGCTTTGAGGTGATCGCGTCGGCGCTGGATGACTATATCGCCGATCTGGGATCGGTCGACGCGCGCATCCAGATGCGGTTTTCCTATCCGGCCAAGGTGCAGTCCCTGCGTTCGGGGCTGGAGGGATACCAGTATTACGACATCGCGCTGGAACTGGTTGAAACGGATGGCGTGCGGCGCAAGTTTATGCATCTGGACTATGTCTATTCATCCACCTGCCCCTGCTCGCTGGAGCTGAGCGAACATGCGCGCCAGATGCGCGGGCAGTTGGCGACGCCCCATTCGCAGCGCTCGGTCGCGCGGATTTCCATTGAGGTGACATGCGAGGATTGCCTGTGGTTCGAGGATCTGATCCAGATTGCCCGCAGCGCCGTGCCGACTGAGACGCAGGTGATGGTCAAGCGCGAGGACGAGCAGGCCTTTGCCGAGCTGAACGCGGCCAACCCCATCTTTGTCGAAGATGCGGCGCGCCTGTTTTGCGAGCGACTGCTGGCCGATGGGCGCATCGGCGATTTCCGCATCGTGGCCAGCCATCAGGAAAGTCTGCACAGCCACGACGCTGTCAGCGTTCTGACCGAGGGCGAAACCTTCGCGGCGCAGAGCCTTGATCCGAAATTGTTTGCGACCCTTTTTCACACCGGCTGAGGCGGCTTAAAGCGTTTCGACTTATTTTTGGTTCACAACAATATGGCGAAACGCGCGCAACCTGTTAATCGGGTGGGCGTTTCGAGACAAGTTGTAATTCAAGTTTGTCGCGAAACGCTTTAGCCCTGCCAGATAGTTTCGGCAAGCGGCGCTGCCAGATCGGGCGTCGCGGGCATCAGCGGCGGGCGCAGGTTCAACCAGCGCGCATCACCGGTCTGTTGCGCCTTCAGCGCCTTGAGGCCGGGGATTAGCCCGCCAGTATGCACGGCGGCGCGGTGCGCGTCGATCTGCGGCCTCAGCGCCTTTGCCCCTGCCGTATCGCCCGCGCGGGCAAGGTCATAAAGCTTGCGAATGCCGACTGCGTTGGAATTGCAACTAGCCGATATGCATCCGCCCCCACCCAGCGCCATCGCGTCCAGCATCGCCGCCTCAGAGCCGGGAAAGACAGATATGCCCGGCGCGGACTCGATCACTGCGCGCGTGTTATCCCAATCGCCCGAGCTGTCCTTGAGCGCGGTCACGACCTCTGGAAAGGCCTGGTTAAGGCGCGCGGCGAGGGCGGGCGAGATGCCGATGCCGGCATATTGCGGGATGTGATAGAGGCAGATGGTCAGCGCGTCATTGCCCACCGCCTCGATCAGGGCGCTGAAATAGCGGTATAGCCCCTCATCGCTGGCTGTGACGAAATAGAAGGGCGGCAGTGTCATCACGGCGACGCAACCCAGCTCGACCGCATGGCGGCAAAGTGCCGTGGTTTCCTCGAGGTTGCACAGTCCGGTCCCCGGCATCAGCTGATCGGCGCGTGCGGCGCCACTGTCGATCAGCAGTTCGACCGCGCGCATCCGTTCGGCCACCGAATGGCTGAGCGCCTCGCTGGTCGTGCCAAAGGGCGACAGGAAATGCGACCCTTGGGCAAGGCAAGTGGCCGCGTGATCCACATAAAGGTCATCTGCGAGGCTGAAATCATCGTTGAATGGGGTTAGCAGCGGCGTGACGATCCCTGTCAAACGGTCGGCCATTGGATATCTCCCTCGGGGTTAAACGGCGTCCAGCGCCTGCATGATATCAGCGATCAGATCACCCTCATCCTCTATGCCCAGCGACAGTCGCACAAGGCCCGGTGTGATGCCGAGGCTGGCGCGTTGCGCCTCTGGCAGGCGTTGATGCGTGGTGGTCGCGGGATGGGTGATGATCGATTTCGTATCGCCCAGATTGTTCGAGATCAGCACGATTTTGAGCGCGTTGAGAAAGCGGAACGCCTCGGGCTGGCCTGCCAGTTCCAAGGCTACGACAGTGCCGCCCTTGCCCATCTGACGAACCACCAGATCGTTCTGGGGATGGCTGGTGTGGCCGGGATACAGGGCGCGTTTCAGCTTGGTGTGGCCTTGCAGCGCCTCGGTCAGCGCCAGTGCCGTCGCCGCCTGAGCGCGCACGCGCAGGTCTATCGTCTCAAGCCCCTTGAGCATGATCCATGCTGTAAAAGGCGACATGGAGCCGCCGGTATGCTTCATGTACGGCTCTAGCGTGCCGCGGATAAAGTCGCGCGTGCCAAGGACGATTCCTCCCAACGCGCGGCCCTGTCCGTCGATATGTTTCGTTGCCGAATAAACGACCACGTCAGCGCCCTGCGCGATGGCGTTGGAAAAGACCGGTGTGGCGAATACGTTGTCGACCACCACCAGCGCACCCTGCGCGTGGGCGAGTTTCGCGACGGCTTCGATATCGACGACTTCCAGCGTGGGGTTGGCGATGGTTTCGAAAAAGACGGAGGTGGTGTCGGGTCGGATCGCATCCCGCCACTGGTCCAGATCGGTGCCGTCGACAAAGGTTACCTCGACGCCGTAGCGCGCCAGAATGTCGCTGAGCACATAAAGGCACGAGCCAAAGAGAGCGCGCGCCGCGACGACGTGATCGCCTGCCTTCAGCATTGAGGTCAGCGCGCCCGACACTGCGGCCATGCCGCTGGCGGTGGCAAAGGCATCCTCGGCACCCTCCAGCAGGGCGATGCGTTTTTCGAACATGGCCACGGTGGGATTGCCGTAGCGGGCATAGATGTATTCGTCGGGACCGGTTTCGATAAAACGGGCCTGTGCGGCCTCGGCGGTATCGTAGACGAAGCCTTGAGTGAGGAAGATTGCCTCGCTCAGCTCGCCCCACTGGCTGCGGCAGGTGCCGCCATGCACCATCGCGGTGCGGGTGTTCCAGTCATCTGTCATGTTTCGACCTCCGGGCTGTGCCCATAAAAAACCCCGTGCCGGTCATGCGAAAAGGGGGGCCTTTCCCGTGACCTTTTAGCGAATTATTTAACGTGGCCCGCAATCCGGTAACAAATCGCCACGACGTCGCATCTACTCCTGCCGCGCGCCTGCGTCAACTGGGGCGGCCTCGGGCGAGAGTATTTGGAAGAACGACGAAATCGCGGTCACTCCTTCGGCTCGGAGCTATGCTCGCGGAAGGTTTTGGACTGGGTGATGAAGAAGAGGAAAATGGCCGCTGTCAGGCCGAAGGTTTTGAAATAGACCCATGTCTCCTCGGATTGGGTGCGCCAGATGATTTCGTTCAGAATGGCGAGGCCAAAGAAAAACAGCGTCAGGCGGCGGGTGAGGATCATCCAGCCCTCGTGCGTCAGCGGCATGACGGCGTCCATCACGGTTTGCAGATAGGATTTACCTTGCAGCAGACCGACGCCAAGGATGCCGCCGAAGAGGAGGTAGATGATTGTTGGTTTCATCTTGAAGAACCGGGGGTCGTTGAACCAGATACTGAGGCCGCCAAAGACGGTGATGAGGATGGCCGTCATCGCCTGCATTTTCGACAGGTGGCCGGTCAGCGCCCAGAGGATCGCGATTGAGATCAGGAACACCGGGATAAATCCTGCGGTGACCACGATGAAGCCTTCGTATTCGGTGCCAGCGATCAGAAAAGTGCGGTCCTTGAGCCAGATATAGGCGACGAAAAAGGCCAGTATTGGGCCGAGTTCAAGCGCGGTTTTCAGTGCGCCGTTGATCTTGCGTTCGCTCATTTGGTCTTCCTCCGGAGGCTACCCGCCCATTTCAACTATGATGGCACCGATGGCAATGAGCGACATCAGCGCCGTGCGCCTTGGGCCGACCGTTTCGCCCAGGACCAGCCAGCCAATGAGGGCGGCAAAGACGGTGGATGTTTCGCGCAGGACCGCCGCCTCGCCGACATTGTCGAGGCGGGTGGCCAGCATGATCGCGCCGAAGGACAGCAGGGCCAACACGCCTCCGATGGCACCGCGCAGCATCAGTGGGCCGGGGGTGGGCGGCGCCTCCATCCGGCGCCAGCGGTGCAGGGCGATCAGCGGCATCGTCAGCCCGTCGATAAAAAAGAACCACGCGAGGAAGGTGAATGGATCGGCGGTGGCGCGGATGCCGTAGGCATCAAAAGTGGTGTAGGATGCGACCAGCAGGCCGGTCACGAATGCCAGCATGAGCGCGGCGGGCAGGGTGTCACGTGCAGCGGTCAGGAACATCAGGTTATAGAACGCCAGCCCAAAGATCCCGGAGAGCAGTACGCCGACGCCAATCCATTGCACGACATTGAACGTCTCGCCAAAGATCAGGTAGGCACCGATCACCGCAAAGAGCGGCCCGGTGCCGCGCACGACCGGATAAACGACAGTGAAGGCACCGCGCGAATAGGCCATCGCTTGCAGGATCTTGTAGACCGTGTGCAGCGCCCACGCCCCAGCAAATAGAGGCCACATATGGGGCTCGGGCCATGGCACCACGAAGAGGGCGAGGGGTGCGGTAATCGCCGCATAACTGATATCGGAAGCGCCGCGGGTCAGCCATGGATCGTGCCGCCGCCCTTTTTGCAACGCGCCGAAGGCGGCGTGCAGAATCGCAGCCATGATGGCGAGGGCGAGGGCCAGGTGATGGCCTGCCGCTGTCCCTTCTAGTGAGATCAGCCAGTCGCTCATGCGTGGACATGCTCGCGGCGTGCTATGGCGAGACGCATCAGGAGGCGCATCACCCGGTGTCGAGGCCCGTCAGCGCTGCGGCGAATTCTTCGGGATCGAAGGGGGCCAGATCGTCGATCTGTTCGCCCACGCCGATGGCGTGGATCGGCAGGCCGAATTTGTCCGCCAGCGCCACCAGAACACCGCCGCGCGCGGTGCCGTCCAGTTTCGTCATCACGAGGCCCGACACGTCGGCCAGCTTTTGGAACGTCTCAACCTGGCTAAGGGCGTTCTGGCCGGTCGTGGCGTCCAGCACCAGCAGCGTATTGTGCGGGGCGGTTTCATCCTTTTTGCGGATGACACGGACGATTTTGGCCAGTTCCTCCATCAGGTCGGCGCGGTTTTGCAGGCGCCCGGCAGTGTCGATCATCAACAGGTCCACACCGTCGCGTTCAGCCTGCTCCATCGCGTCCCAGGCAAGGCTGGCCGGATCGCTGCCCTCGGGGGCGGTCAGCACTGGCACGCCTGCGCGATCACCCCAGATTTGCAACTGCTCAACCGCAGCAGCGCGGAAAGTATCACCGGCAGCAATAACCACTGATTTGCCCGCCGCCTTGAACTGGCTGGCCAGCTTGCCGATGGTCGTCGTTTTGCCCGACCCGTTGACACCGACCACCAGCACGACCTGCGGAGTTCTGCGATAGAGCGGCATGGGCTGCGCCACCGGCTCCATGATGCGGGCAATTTCGGCGGCGAGGAGTTGCTTGATCTCTTGCGCCGACAGGCGTTTTCCCATGCGCCCTTCGGCCATGTTGGCGGTGACGCGCAGGGCGGTCTCGACACCCATGTCTGCGGTGATCAGCAGCTCTTCGAGCTGCTCAAGCATGTCGTCGTCCAGCACGCGGCGCGGGGCGCGGGCGATGTCGCCACGGACAAAGAGACGGCCCAGTAGGCCGCTGCGTTGGTTGGTGTCTGGATCGGCTGTCGGGATGTCCTCGATCGGGATTTCCAGCGGCGTCGGCGCGGCGGTGGGCCGCACTGGCTGAGTGGGGATCTCGGGCGGCGTCTCGGCGGAGATTTCGCTGACCGGCGGGGGGATTTCCTCGGGCGTAGGGGGCGGGCGTGCAGGTGTGCGGGGCGCATCCTCGGAGGGAGCAGGCTCGACGGGAGCAGGCTCGGCTGGCGCTGGTTCGGCGGGCGCTGGTTCGGGCGCGGGGAGATCTGGCTGCGGCGTTGGCTGGACATCGGGGGGGTCGGTATCCTCCAGGTCGCCGTCCTGCATGATCGCGTCCAGCCCTTCGTCCAGCTTGGACGAGGAATTGAACAGCCGATCCTTGAGCTTCTTGAAAAAGGCCATGCCGCCCTCGTGTTATGCCTGCCCCATTCATCTAATCGTGTTAACGCCGATATGGAAGAGACCGAGGGGCGTTGTGGTTTTTTGCCGTGATCGCGGCGGCGGGTTCATATATTGCGGCTGGAAACCGGCCTGATTGGCCAAAGGTGGAGGCGCCCGGAATGATCCTGTTTACCTGCGCGACCCTTGCGCCGATCGCGATGATCCTGCTCAGCGCTGCGGTTGGCGGTCTCTGGCCCATCGCGACGCTGCTTTACATGACGGTTCTAACCTTCGCGCTGGATCGGATGATCGCGGCGGCCCCGGCCGAGGTGGACAGCAGCGCCGAATTTCCGGGCGCGCCCCGGCTGCTCGCTGTGCTGGGTGCGGTGCATTTTGTGGTACTGACCGTGGCGGTCTGGGCGGTCGCAGGGCAGTCCGGCCTCGGAGGGGGGCAGCGGATCTGCCTAGGGATTGCCGCCGGGATGGTGTTTGGCCAGATCGCGCATCCGGTCGCGCATGAGTTGATTCACAAGCGCGCGCGGACGCTGCGGATCATGGGCCGGGCGGTCTATACCAGCCTGCTGGTGGGGCATCACGCCAGCGCGCATCTGCTGGTGCATCATGTGCATGTGGGCAGTTCGGGCGACCCCAACAGCGCGGCCAAGGGCATTGGGTTCTACCGATTTGCCATGCGGGCCGGGTGGGGTGGATTCGTCGCCGGTTTGCGCGCCGAGACGGCCATGCTGCGCCGTGCCAGGCGGCCTGTGTGGCGCCACCCTTATGTTCTCTATGTCTTGGGCGGGATCGCCTGTATTTTGCTGGCGGCTGCGCTGGCCGGGTTGTGGGGTGTCGCTGCATATATCGCGATGTGCCTCTATGCGCAGATGCAGATTCTCATGTCGGATTATGTCCAGCATTACGGTCTGCGTCGCCGCACGTTGCCAAGTGGCGGGTTGGAGCCTGTGGGGCCAGCCCATTCGTGGAATGCGCCGCATCGCTTTTCCTCTGCGCTGACGCTGAACGCGCCGCGCCATTCGGATCATCACATCGCGCCCGCCACGCCCTATCCGGCGCTGCGTCTGACGCGCGGTGATATGCCGTGTCTGCCCTATCCGCTGCCGATGATGGCAGCACTGTCATTGGCTCCATCACTATGGCGCAGGGTGATGGACCGCCGTGTCGATCGCTGGACCGCCTCCGGGCCAGACAGCTAAAATCTGTGGCGGGCGGCGGCGCGTCGTGGCATGTTTGCGCCATGCGCACCCTGATCGTGATCCTGACGCTCCTTGCCTCGCCCGCTCTTGCCCAAGGCATGATGACGGCCGACGAGTTCGAGGCCTACACTGAGGGCAAGACCTTTACCTATGGCAGCCTGGGCGCGCCCTATGGGACCGAGCAATACCTAGCGAACCGTCGTGTGCGCTGGTCCTTTCTTGACCGGCGGTGTCAGGAGGGCGAGTGGTATG
Organism: Roseovarius sp. Pro17; assembly: GCF_035599575.1. NCBI lineage: Bacteria > Pseudomonadati > Pseudomonadota > Alphaproteobacteria > Rhodobacterales > Roseobacteraceae > Roseovarius > Roseovarius sp. Pro17. The sequence continues at coordinate 3,487,912 of NZ_CP141179.1, read as the reverse complement.
AGGACAATGGCCTGATCTGCTTTGTCTACGATACTGAGCCTGACCCGCAGTGCTGGAGTTTCCGGCGCGGTGCTGGCGGACTGATCGCGCAGTTCGAGAACGATCCGGGGTTGACCGAACTTTATGAGGTCGAGCGCAGCGAAGAGCCGCTGATGTGTATCGGTCCGGATATCGGTGTCTGATCGGGGTGCTGTGACAACAGCGATTTGATCCCACCGTTAGCGATACCTCCAGCAACAAGAGTGGGGGGGCTTAGCGACGTCTCAGATTCGCAGGAACGGTTGTGCGATGCGTGCCACCCAGCCGCGAAACCTGAGCGGCGCGTCAGTGGCGGCGAGACAGATGCAATCGTCGCCGATATCTGCAATGGGCGAGTGATCCAGATCTTCGGTCGCGATCTCGATATCGCCTCGCGCAAAACGCGCGCCGTCGTCCATGAACGCGCCTTGCAGGACCAGCGTCAATTCGGTGCCGTTATGGCCGTGATCAGGCACGGCGGTTCCGGCCCGGATATGCAACAATCTGGCGGTCGCTCCGCCTTGTGTCGGCAGGATCGCCTGGCGCACGCCATGACTGATGGCGCGCCATTTCACAGCCTCCAGATCGCCACCGACATAGCTTTGTAGCGGTGTCGGCAGGATGCCGGGTTTGCGCGGCACCGGGGATGCGGCAGGCGGCAGTTTGGCTGCCGTCAGGGCCGCGGCCATTGCGGACGGGTCCATCGCCGGGGCTTCGGCCGCGTCCAGCATGGCGCCGCCAATACTGTCAAACGCGCCAAGGCGCGCGCGGCATTCGTCGCACATCGACACATGCGTGGCGATGGTCAGGCTGAACGCCTCGGGCAGAGTGGCTGCGGAATACCCCATTAGCAGGGCGTCCGTCAGGTGGTGTTCGATAGAGTTTGGCATGTCTTGTCTCATTTCATCGTGTGGCGCAGGCGATCCAGCGCCAGGCGGATGCGGGATTTTATCGTACCAAGGGGCAGGCCGGTTTGATCCGCAATCTGGGTATGGCTGAGATCGCTGAAATACGCGGCCTCGATGAGCGATTTCTGCTTGGCAGGAAGGTCTTGGATGGCGCGCGCCAGTTGCGCGCTTTCCTGTTCCAGCGCCAATGCGTCGGATTGATCGGGCGGCGCCTCGGGAGTCCAGTCGATGTCCTCGGGTTCGGGTCGGCGCGCCTTGCGCAGCGCGTCGATGCGGCGGTTGCGCGCGATGGTAAAAATCCAAGTGGCTGCACTGGCGCGGGACGGATCAAACAGATGCGCCTTTTGCCATAGCGTCGCCATGACGTCCTGCGCACATTCCTCGGCCAGTGCCGCGCTGGCGCCTGATTTCATCAGGAAGCCCTTGATGCGCGGCGCAAAGTGATTGAACAGTTCGGCAAAGGCCGCCTCGTCCGCGCTGTCGCGGATGTGCGCAATGCAAATGGCCCATCGCAGGGCTTCGCTCTGTCTGGCCTCACTCTGCCCATGAATGCTTGGCCCGTCTTGTGGCACTTGGCTACGTCCTGACTGTTGCGTTTGCATCGCGCGCAGAGGTTTCGCCGCAAGTGCGCTGCTCAAAGATGCCAAGCGGGGGCCGGAGGTGTCAATCGTGCAAAACATGTGCCTGATACGGCGGATGCGCCCGGCTGGATCACCTTGCCGCGAAAAATAACGGACGCAAAAAGAAAATGCATCCGAAACCGCCGCTGACGCGTATTTACCCCGAACCACACGAATGAGAACGGATACGCAAGCACATGCCATTTGAAATGCAGCCCGCCCCGAGGCGCAAGATCGCAATCATCGGAGCAGGCATATCGGGGCTGGGTGCCGCGCATCGTCTGTCGTCCGATCACGACGTCACCCTTTACGAGTCCGAGCCCCGCCTTGGCGGGCATGCACGCACGATCATGGCAGGAAAACGCGGCGATCAGCCCGTTGATACCGGCTTTATCGTGTTCAACTATGCCAATTATCCGCATCTGGCCGATTTATTCGCAGAGCTGGAAGTGCCGGTCGTGCCCAGCGACATGAGTTTTGGCGCGTCGATAGATGGCGGGCGGCTGGAATATGGCCTGTCGGGCGGGCGCGCGGCCTTTGCCCAGTGGCGCAATGCGGCCCGTCCGGCTTTTCTGCGGATGATACGCGATATTTTCCACTTCAATTCCAATGCGGTGGACGCCGCGCGCGGCGGCATGACCATCAATGATCTGTTGGTGAATCTGCGCACCGGACCTTGGTTTCGTGATTATTACCTGTTGCCGCTATCTGGCGCGATCTGGTCGACACCCAAGGAAACGATCCTCGATTTTCCGGCCGAGGCAATGATGCGATTTTTCGAGAACCACGCGCTGCTCGGGTATGCCGGTCAGCACCAGTGGTACACGGTTCAGGGTGGATCGGTGCAATATGTCACGCGGCTCGAGGCGCATCTGCGCCGGATCGGCACACGGCTGCGCATCGGCTGTCCGGTGCAGGCCGTGCGGCGGATGCCCGGCGGTGTTCAGATCAGGGCGGACGGCGATTGGGAACGGTTTGACGAGGTCGTCATGGCCACACATTCCGACGACAGTCTGCGCCTGCTGAGCGATCCCACGCCTGACGAGCGGCGCGATCTGGGCGCCATCGCGTACCAGCCTAACGATATTGTGCTGCATTCCGACGCGTCGATTATGCCGCGCCGCCGTGCCGTCTGGTCGTCGTGGAACTATACTGAGGACCGGGCCAAGACGGACAGCCGGATCGACCTGACTTACTGGATGAACAGGCTTCAGCCGATCCCGATGGATGATCCGCATTTCGTCACGCTGAACACCACGCGCCATATCCGCGAGGAGCTGATCCACGACCGTGTCACGCTGCGCCATCCGGTCTATGATCACGCGGCTCTCGCGGCGCAGGCGCGCATTGCGGCGAGGAACGGCGCGCAGAATACATGGTATTGCGGTGCATGGATGAAGAACGGCTTTCACGAGGATGGCCTTGGCAGCGCGGTCGACGTGGCCGAGGCGATTACCGCACGTGGAGTGCTGGCGGCGGCATGAGCCGTGTTCGCCATATCGCGGGCCACACGTGGCATGGGCGCAAGGGGGCGGTGCGTAACGCGTTCCGTTATTCCATAGATTATGTGCTGCTGGACGCCGAAGGGCCGGTCGAGGCGCCCCGCCTTTTTGGCCGCAACCGGCGCGGGTTGGCCAGCCTGCACGACGCCGATCATGGCGGTGTGCCACACGAGGGTATCGGCGCGCCATGGGTGCGCCAAGTGCTGGACAGCTATCAGTTGCCGTCGCCCGCGCGGATTGAATTGCTGGCGCAGCCGCGCATTCTGGGCCATGTCTTTAACCCCGTGTCGTTCTGGCTGTGCCGGGATGTGGAGGGCGGTCTGCGGCAGGTGATCGCAGAGGTCAGCAATACGTTCGGCGATCGGCACAGCTATCTGTGCCACAAGCCCGACAATTCCGTGATTGAGGCCAGTGACCGGCTGCACGCGGCCAAGGTTTTTCACGTCTCGCCCTTTCAGCAGGTCGAGGGCGGGTATGAGTTCCGTTTTGATCTGCGCGAGGATCGCATCGGCGTCTGGATCGACATGAGCGGCGGTGATGGCGGCGTTGTCGCCACGTTGGTTGGGCCATGCCGGCCACTGACCAATCGTGGCCTTTTGAGTGCGCTGCTGCGCCGACCTCTTGGTTCGCGACGGGTGCTGGCGCTGATCCACTGGCAGGCGCTGAAATTATGGTGGAAAGGCGCGCAATACCGCCCCCACCCCGAACCGCCGGAGCAGGATGTATCGCGGTGAGAACCGCGCCACGTCTGCCTGCATATTCGGTTTTTGCGGCTTATCTGGCCGCGGCGGGCCTGCCGATCTACATCCACGCGCCCAAGTTCTACGTGGACGAGTATGGAGTATCGCTGACGCTGCTGGGCGGTGTGTTGTTCGCGTTGCGGCTGATCGACGTGGTGCAGGATCCGCTTCTGGGGCGCCTGGCGGCGCGCACCCAGCGTTGGCGCGCGACGACGGTGCTGGTGGCGGGGGCGGCTATGGCGGTGGCGATGCTGGGCCTTTTTGCCGTGACGCCGCCCATCGCGCCGATCTGGTGGTTCGCTGTGATGCTGACGATCGTCTTTTCCGGCTTCAGCTATCTGACGATCTGTTTCTATGCCCAAGGTGTGGCCGCTGCGGGTGCGTTGCGGCAATCGGGGCATTTGCGGCTGGCGCGCTGGCGCGAAACCGGCGCGCTGCTGGGCATCTGCGCGGCATCGGTCGCGCCGATCCTGCTGGGCGGCTATGGCGTTTTCGCGCTTGCGTTTGCGGCGCTGGGCATTGCGGCGCTGATAGCGATGTGGGGCCAATGGGCGCGCGCGTCCATCCCGTCCGAAGGGTTCGGCCCGGTCCTGCGCGACGCCGTGTCGCGCCGCTTGTTGCTGATTGCGTTGGTCAATGCGGCACCGGTCGCCGTCAGCTCGACCCTGTTCCTTTTCTTTGTCGAAAGCCGGCTGGGTGCGCCGGGATGGGAGGGGCCATTGCTGTTGCTTTTCTTCCTCTCGGCGGCTTTGGCAGCGCCATTCTGGGGTCGCGCGGCCGAGCGGTGGGGCGCGCGCCCGGTTCTTTTGGTGGCCATGGTTCTGGCCATCGTCGCCTTTGGTTGCGCCGCGCTGTTGGGGGTGGGCGATCAATTGGCCTTTGCAGCGGTTTGCGTGGCATCTGGCGCCGCCGTGGGCGCGGACCTGACGCTGCTGCCTGCGATGTTTGCCCGCCGCATGGCCGATATCGCGCCGGGGGCGAGCGAGGGGTTCGGCCTCTGGTCGTTCGTGTCGAAGCTGACGCTGGCACTGGCCGCTATCGCGCTGCTGCCCGCGCTGGAGGCCGGGGGATTTCAGGCGGGAGCATATAACGACGCTGACGCGCTGCGCCTGCTGACGCTGCTCTATTGCGCGCTGCCTTGCGTGCTGAAACTGATCGCTATCGCCCTGCTGCTGCGCACCAATATCCCACAGGACATTGCCGCCTGAGCGGGCCGGGGGGAACCGTCCGCGCGTGCCGCAAGTTTTGCTTATGACTGAACAGGATGGCCGAACCTGCGTGGCCGCCACAATGAGGATGACAGCCGCATGACTGAATGGATCTCAAAGCGCTATTGGATGATCGGCGCAAGTGACGGTCTGGGCGCGGCCCTCGCGCACAAGCTGAGCGCGGCGGGCGTTGAGGTGATCCTGTCGTCGCGCAGCGAGGACAAGCTAAAGGCCGTCGCCGCCGAATTGCCGGGCCGCGCGCATGTGGTGACGGTCGACGTCGCCGATCTAGACAGCGTGCGCCGCGCCGCCGAGGAGGTCGGGGAAATCGACGGCATGGTCTATACCGCCGGGGTCTATTGGCCCATGGCCGCCCAAGACTGGAACGCCGAGCAGGCCGAGGCGATGGGCGACATCAACTTTGTCGGTGCGATGCGTGCCTGTGGCGTGGTCGTGCCAAAAATGGTGGCGCGGAATAGGGGCCATATCGTTCTGACCGGATCGCTGTCGGGCTTTCGCGGGCTGCCGGGGGCCATCGGCTACGCGGCGTCCAAGGCGGGCGTCATGGCGCTGGGCGAGAGCCTGCAATGCGATCTGTTCAAAACGGGCGTGCGCGTGCAGATCGCCAATCCCGGTTTTATCAAGACCCGGCTGACCGACAAAAACGATTTCACCATGCCGTTCATCATGACGCCAGAAGAGGCCGCGCAGGAGATGTTCGAGATGATGTGTGACGACAGCGCAACCGTGCGTCATTTCCCGCGCATCTTCAGCTATCTCTTTCGCTTTAGCCGGATCTGGCCGGATTGGCTCTACAACCGCTTTTTCGCCAAGTGATCGAGTCGTCGCGGATGTCGGTGCCGTTTGGCCGATGCCGGGAGTTGGATATTTTCACAAAGAAAACGCCCTGAGAACTCGAGCCGTAGCCGTTAGTTTGGTGCAAAAAACTGGACAATCCCCGCGCGGCTTCGCAGGATCGCCGCGAGGCGGCAGGCGCACCTGCTGCGACACAAGGATATGGCTATGACCAAGACCGGAACGGACCTCACACGGCGCAAGGCGCTGACCACTCTGGCCGGCGGCGTGGCCGCGCTCCCGCTGTGGGCGCGCTATACCCATGCGCAGACCGCCGAGCCGATCAAGATCGGGTTTCAGGTCCATCGCACTGGTATCGGCGCGGCCTATGGGCGCTGGTACGAGCGCACGACGGACGCCGCCGTCAAGCTGATCAACGAGGGCGGCGGGATCAATGGGCGCATGGTTCAGATGATCGCCGAGGATGACGGCACCAACCCCAAGCGCGGCGCCGAAGTGGTTGAAAAATTCGCCAACCAGCATGGCTGTGACGTGGCCTATGGCACGCTGTTTTCCCATGTGGTCATCGGGTCCGCCCCGCGTGCCGGTGAGCTGAAGCTGCCCTATTTCGTTGTCTCGGAGGGGCATCATGTGGCGAGCGGGATGTTGAACCGCTACACGCTTCAGCCCGGTATCACGGATGTCAAAAGCCAGGTTCTGGCGATGGCGCCCTTTGTTGCCGAGAACCTTGGCAAGAAGGTCACGATGATCTTTGCCGATTTCGCCTTTGGCCATGATCATCGCGACTTCTTTACCCAGGCGATCGAGGCGCAGGGTGGTGAGGTGCTGGCACATATCGCCATTCCGCCGAATGAGACGTCGTTCACCCGCTATTTCCCGAAAATCCCGCGCGAGACCGAAGTGCTGTACCACGTGATGGTCGGGCCATCCGTGCTGACCTTCGTCAAGGAACTGGGCGAATTCTTTGGCCCGTCGGGGCCTGAACTGTTCGGTTTCATCGATTCTTTGGAGGCCGTGGACATTGCCAGCCCCGGCCTCGAATTTCTGGAAGGCTCGCATTTCTGGGAGGGGATGTGCCGCGACGCGCAACCCGATGCGACCGAGGACGAAACATTTTATCGCGCCGCCGTGGGCGTCGATGATCATGGTGCGGCCATCGAGGATCCAAACGATGTGTCGACCTATGGGCATATGTTCGGCTGCTGGATCACGCTGCACGCCATCAAGGCGGGGATGGAGGCGGCGGGCTATCGTGGCCCGCAGGACCGCGCCGCGCTGATCGAAGCGGTCGAGGGATTGGGCGACATGCCCCATAGCCGCGCTTATCCGCAGGGGCCGATGCGGTTCAACGGGCGCACGCATCAGGTGTTCGGCCAGCAATATATCAGCCGTGTGCAGGATGGACGGTTGGTGCGGGTGCACACAACCACTATCGACGAGTCGCTCTATCCCGACGAGGTGGATTACACCCAGCAGCCGCTTTGACGGAGAATTTGATATGAAATTAAGTGATTACAAGGCGTTGACCTTTGATGTCTACGGCACGCTGATCGACTGGGAATCGGGGATGATCGCGGGGCTCAAGCCGCTGACCGATCATCTGGACCTCAGCCGCGACGCGGTGCTAGAGGCGCACGCCTATCACGAGAGCACGTGCCAGCGTGTCACGCCGGCTAAGCACTACCGCGACGTTCTGGCTACCGTCTACAAGCGACTGGCCGAGGAGTGGGGTCTGCGCGCAACGTGGAAAGAGGCCGAGGTTTATGGTCGCTCGGTCGCGGACTGGCCGGCCTTTCCCGACAGCGCCGAGGCGCTCGAGTACCTCAAGGATCACTTCAAGCTGATCGTGTTGTCGAACGTCGACAATGCCAGCTTCGCGCATAGCGACGTGCGGTTGGGATCGCCCTTTACGGCAAGTTATGTGGCCGAGGATATCGGCAGCTACAAACCCGATCCGCGCAATTTCGACTACATGCTGGAACAGATGTCCCGGTTGGGGATCGCCAAGGGCGAGATATTGCACACCGCCGAAAGCATGTTTCACGATCACGCCCCGGCCAACCGGCACGGGCTGGCCAATTGCTGGATCTACCGGCGCCACGACAAGGAGGGGTTCGGTGCGACCATGAACCCCGGCGACATGCCGACCTATGATTTGATGTTCCACTCCATGGCCGATCTGGTCGCCGCGCATCGCGCCGAGCTGGCAGGCTAAACGGGTGGAGCTAGGCCCCTACCTGCTATTGGCGACGCTGGAGGGTGCCGTGATGGCGTCGGTTCTGGCGTTGACGGCGGTGGGGCTGTCTCTGGTTTTCGGCGTGATGCGAGTGGTCAACATTGCGCATGGCGAATTCTTCATGCTGGGCGCGGTGCTGGCGTGGTTCATCACGCAGATGGTGGGCGGGCCGCCTGTCATCGGCTTTGCCGTGGCGCTGGTGATGGCACCGTTGATCGTGGGGGCGATTGCCGTGGCCGCCGACATGACCATCCTCAAGCGGGTTGACTATGACCCCGAGCGGACAATCGTGGCGACCATCGGGCTGCTCTACATCATCCAGCAATTGACGCTGATGGGCTATGGCCCCGAGGCGCGTCCCGTCCAGCCGCCGTTTAATGTGCGTCTCGCGCTGCCGTGGTTCGAACTGAAGGACGGCGCGCTGGCGCTTTATTGGCCATGGGGCCTTAGCACGACCAGTTACAAACTGGCGGTGATCGGCGCAGGCGTTGTTGTTCTGCTGGGTGTATGGGCGATGATGGCGCGCACTCGGATCGGGCTGGTGATGCGGGCAGTGCAAGCGGATCGCGATATGGCGCTGGCCTTTGGCATCCCGGTCGAGCGGGTCTATGCAATGGTGTTCGGCATCGGCGCGGCCTTGGCGGCGCTGGCTGCGGTGCTGATCGTTCCGATCTCTCAGGCGCATTACCTGATGGGGGCCGATCCGCTGCTACTGGCCTTTACGGTCGTCATAATCGGGGGCCTCGGCAGTCTGCCCGGCACAGTCGTCGCTGCGATCCTGATCGGGCTGAGCGACGGCATCATCTCGGTCTTTTTCTCGCCCACGCTGGCCAAGATTCTGGCAACGCTGCTGGTGGCGCTGGTGCTGGTGTTCCGGCCTCAGGGCCTATTCGGTACGCGCACGGCATGAGTGATCGGGGCCGCGTGATCGCCTTGCATGGTGGGCTGCTGGCTGTGCTGCTGGTCGGGCATTTCGTGCTGCCTGCTTATCATCACGGCAATCTGGCGCGGATCATGGTGCTGGCGACTTATGCCATCGGGTATAATATCGTCTTTGGCTATACCGGGCTGCTCAGCCTTGGCCATGCGCTGTTCTTTGCCGCAGGCATGTATGGCATGGGTTTGAGCGTACAGCATCTGGGCCTGACCGCCGGGCCTGCCCTGCTGATCGGTGTGCTGGCGGCGACATTGGTGTCGGTAGGCCTCGGCATTTTGGCGCTGCGCACCAAGGGGGTGGCGTTCATGATCGTCACGCTGATGTTTGCGCAGGCGGGCTATCTGAGCGTGCTCTATTTTGGCGAATGGACGCGCGGCGACGAGGGGTTCGTCATCGCGCGCGTCGCCCGTGTGCTGTGGGGAATCGATCTGAGCGACGAGGGCAATCGCTATCTGGCGGCATTGATGCTGTTTGCGGTCGCGCTGGCGATCAGCCTCTGGCTGGTGCGCGCGCCGTTCGGACGCACGCTGGTGGCAATCCGCGAGAACGAGGCGCGCACAAGGATGCTGGGATATGACACGTTCCGGGCCAAGCTGGCGGCGGTGACGATCTCGGGCGCGATCTCGGGCGCGGCGGGGGCGGCCTATGGCCTGCTGTTTGGCTATGCGGGGGCCAGTTTTGCGGGCGTCGAGTATTCGATCCTGCCGCTGCTCTGGGTGCTGCTGGGGGGGGCTGGCACGGTGTTGGGACCGTTCATCGGCACTCTCTTTATGTTCTACCTGATTGATCTCAGTTCCGGCGTCACCACCGCCTACATGTTGATCGCGGGCGTCGCACTGGTGCTGCTAACGCTGTTCGCGCCGCAAGGTCTGATGGGCGAGGTGCGGCGGCGCATCTGGGGGTGGCTGCCATGAGTCTGCTCAGCGTGCGCGGCCTTGGCAAGGACTACGACGGCGTGCGTGCGGTCCATGACGTGTCGCTGGATGTCGAGGCGGGCGAGGTGCGCGCGCTGATCGGCCCGAACGGTGCTGGCAAGACGACGCTGGTCGGAATGATTTGCGGGAGTGTGGAGCCCAGTGGAGGGCGCGTGATCTTTGGCGGGCAGGACATTACCGGGTTGGCGGCGCACAGGCGCACACGGCTGGGAATGGCCTATACGTTTCAAATCACGTCAATCTATGCCCGCTTGCCGGTGTCCGAGAATGTCGCGCTGGCGGCACGGCCACACATAGCCGGGGGCAAGGTGCTGGGCGCAGTCGCATCCGCACTGGCGCAAGTAGGGCTGGAAGAGTTCAGTGGCGCGCTGGCAGGCGATCTGAGCTATGGCCATCAGCGCCTTTTAGAGATCGCGATGGGGCTGGTTCAGGCGCCGCGCCTTTTAATTCTGGACGAGCCGACCCAAGGGCTGTCCGAGGCCGAGATCGCGCGCTTCCTTGCGCTGGTGCGCGCATTGGCAGGCGGCATGACGATCCTGCTGATCGAGCATAATATGGACGTCGTCATGGCGCTGGCGGACCGGGTCAGCGTCCTCAGCGCGGGCGAATTGCTGTTTGAGGGCACGCCCGATGAGGTGCGCGCCGATCCCGGCGTGCAGTCCGCCTATCTGGGGACGGCATGATGTTGCAACTGGACCAGATCTCGGCAGGGTATGGCGCTGCGCAGGTGCTGCGCGAGCTGTCCTTGGAGGTTGCGGCGGGCGAAATCCTCTGTCTCATGGGCCGCAATGGCGCAGGCAAGACGACGGCGATGCGCGCGATCATGGGGCTGATTCCGCTGATGTCGGGCCGTGTGATGCTGGACGGTGAGGCGGTCAGCGCGTTGCCTGCCCACAAGGTGCCGCGCGCCGGGATCGGTTATGTGCCGCAGGGGCGGCGTCTGTTTGCGGGCCTGAGCGTGGCGCAGAATCTGGAAATCGGGATGCGCGCGAGGCGCAGCCCGCCAGAGGTGCTGGACGAGGTGTTGGACCTGTTCCCGCGCTTGCGCGAGCGGTATCGCCAGCCCGCGCAAACCTTGTCGGGCGGTGAGCAACAGATGCTGGCGACCGCCCGCGCGCTGTGCCTGCGGCCCAAGGCGCTGCTGCTGGACGAGCCGGCCGAAGGTTTGCAGCCGTCAATGGTGGAGGCCATTCGGGAGGTGACAGTGGCGATGCGCGCCAGGGGCGTGGCGATCCTGTTGGTCGAGCAGCGCGTAGATGCGGTGCTGGCCGTCGCGGACCGCGTGGCGTTCATCGAGAACGGGCGCGGCGGCGATATCGTGCCGGTGGATGCGCTACGCAGCGATCGGTCGCTGGTGGCGCGCTATCTGGGCGTTTAGGCGAGTGGTGGCAATTGAATATTCCCACTACGAAAAGCCGCAGGCAGTGCGTTACTCCGGCAGCCCTTCGGGTTTGCCGACAACCACGAAACTCAGTTTTTCGGGGTCCAGATATTCGCGCGCGACGCGGTTGATCTGCTCCAGCGTGACGGCGTTCACTTGGTCATTGCGGGTGGCGATGTAGTCGGTCGGCAGCCCCTCGATCTGCATTTCCACGGCGATGTTGGCGATGGGCGCGTTGCCGTCAAAGCGCAGGGGGTATGCTCCGGTCATGTAAGTCTTGGCGTCTTGCAACTCTGCCTCTGTGACGCCGGTTTCGCGCATCTTGGCCCATTCATCCCTGATGACCTCGATGGCCTGCGCGACACGGTCATTGGCCGAGGCGACCTGCCCCATCCATAGCTGCGCGCCGTCCCTGTCGACGAGGTAGGAATAGACGCCGTAGGTCAGCCCGCGCTTTTCGCGGACCTCCTGCATCAGGCGGCTCTCAAATCCGCCGCCGCCTAGGATCTGGTTCAGCAGATACGCGGCAAAGAAGTCGGGATCGTCGCGGTCAATGCCCGGCTGGGCGAAGGTGACGACAGATTGCGGCGTGTCGAAATCCACGACCTTGGTGCCACCGGGCAGGGTGATGTCTGCATTACCGGGCAGGGCGATGTTCGACGTATCGGGCAGGCCATCCGTCAGTCGGGCGACCAGTGCGATCAGCTGCTCGGCGGTGATGTCACCAACGGCGGCGATGTAGAGGCGGTCCTTGACCAGTGCAGCCTTGTGCGCGGCGATCAGATCGTCGCGTGTGATTGTCGCGATGCTGTCGAGCGTGCCATCAGTGGAGGTGGCGTAGGGATGATCGCCGAAGGTCTGCGCGTCGAAGGTGCGCGCGGCAATGGCGTGTGGATTCGTGACGTCTGATTGGATATTCGACACGACCTGACCGCGCACGCGGTCAATAGATTTCTGGTTAAACACAGGATCAATCAGGCTCTGACGCAGCAAATCCACCGCCGCATCGCGATTTTCGCTGAGGAATCGGGCCGACACGCCGATGGCGTCATCGCCTGCGCTGTAAGAGAATGAGGTAGCCAGCGCCTCGGCCTGCCGCGCGAATTCGCGGCTATCCATGTCGCCAGCGCCCTCTTCGAGCAAGCCGGTCATCAGGTTGGTCGCGCCCCGCTTGCCCGGTGCATCCAGTGACGCGCCGCCGCGAAAGCGCAGCTCGAGTGCGACGAAGGGGATCGTGTGATCCTCGACCAGCCACAAATCGATGCCACCTTCGGCAGTGAGGTCCTGCACCTCGATTTCGGCGCGGGCAGGCAGGGCGAGGGTCAGCGCCATCAGTGCCGACAGCAGGAGGTGGATCAGGATATGGCGGCTCATTGGGTCATCTCCGTATCGGTATCGCTAGGCGCCGTCAGGTAGCCGGTGACCGAATTCTGTAGCTGAAAGACATCGCGCGCGGCCTGCATCACATCCTCGGCGGTGACGTCTTGCAGGATGGCGGGCCAGTCCTGCACGTCCTGGATGCTCAGGCCCGACGCAAGGGCCGCGCCATAGCGGTTGGCCAGCCCGTTCACGTCGTCGCGGGCATATATCTGGGCGGCGCGCACCTGCATCTTTATCCGCTCCAATTGGTCCGCATCGACACCGTTTTCCATGAAGCCTTGCAGGACCTCGTCCATCGCTGCCTCTGCCTCGGGCAGGGTAGTGCCGGGAACAGGCACGATCAGCAGCTTGAACGTGGTGTCATCCAGCGACACGCCATCATACCAAGCCGACGATTGCACGGCGATCTGGCTGTCAAATTGCAGCTTTTCGGCCATCAGTGACGTAGTGCCACCGCCGAGAATTTCGGCAAGAACGGTCAGTGCGGCGGCGCGGGTCTGATCGCCGTTGTCACGCTCGGGGGCAAGGTATGAGCGCGTCAGATAGGGCTGCGCGACGCGCGGATCCTCCATCGTCAGGCGGCGGGCAGCCATGTGGCGCGGCTCTTGCGGGCGCGCGCGCTGGGGCAGGTCCGGATTGGCGGGAATCGCGCCGTAATACTTCTGCGCAAGCGCATGGACGTCGCTGGGCACCACATCGCCCGCGACTACGACGATGGCGTCGTTCGGGGCGTAATATGTGCGGTAAAAGCTGGTGGCATCCTCCAACGTCAGCTCGGGGATCTCGTTCTGCCAGCCGATAACGGGTGTGCCGTAGCGATGGTTCAGGAATTGCGCCGCGCTCTGCTGTTCGCGAAACAGCGCGCCGGGGTTATTCTCGACCCGCATGTTGCGCTCTTCAATGATGACGTTGCGCTCGGTCGCGACGTTCTGCTCGTCCAGTTGCAGATTGACCATGCGGTCGGATTCCATCTGCATCATCAACTCCAGCCGGTCAGCGGCGATGCGCTGGTAATAGGCGGTGAAATCGTAGCTGGTAAAGGCGTTGTCGTCGCCGCCCTGCTTGGCCACCGTGGCCGAAAATTCGCCGGGCGCCAGCGTGTCGGTGCCCTTGAACAACAGATGTTCCAGAAAATGCGCCACGCCCGAGCTGCCCGGAGGTTCGTCCGCCGATCCGGCGCGATACCAGACCATATGCGTGACGACGGGGGCGCGGTGGTCCTCGATCACGATCAGTTCCAGCCCGTTGTCCAGCGTAAAGCTGGTAACTTGGTCTGTCCCAGTATCCTGCGCTGTGGCCATCATGGGCAAAAGGGACATGAGAGCGATCAGAAAGGCACGCATATTAGATCTCCGATTGGGATAGCCGCGCAGCTGGGGCGACAGGGATTAGATACAGCGCGCCGGGCGCAGTGCAACCCGCAATGCCGTATCCGTGATCCGGTATCACCGCCGCGAAGATGACTGCGCCCCGAACCATGATGGCCGGGGCGTGCTGATGCTGAAGGCGTGCAGTTACTGCGGTGGCGGCGCCGAGGGCGTCACCACGCCGCTGCGCGTCATGCGCTGTTGTTCAGCCTGACTGTCGAGCCACTGCTTCTTGTAGGCGTCGGTATAGTCGTCATTTGGGCCGATGTTAAAGATGTTCACCCGGCCATGACGGCGGCGTGTCTGTGCATCCTCGGCGGCCAGCGTCTGTCGGACAGCGGGTGTCACGCCATGGCGCCGTGCGTGGTTGACCAGCCCGCCATCGCCTGCGCCGACATTGCCGGGCACGGTGGCTGCCGGATTGCCGCCCAGCGCCGCGACGCCCTCGGCCCGCGGGTTCGTGTCGACCAGATTGGCACCGCCCGGCGTGGGTGCGGGCAGCACGTTGTAGGTTTCGGGCGTCTGCAACGGCTTGGTCGGCAGGACGGTAAATTCATCCGGGCCGTCGCCGGTGTTCTTGATACGGGTCAGAGTGCCGTCGCTGCGCCCACAGGCGGCGAGGGCGAGGGTCAGGACGGTGAGTGCCAGAATACTGCGGCGCATGGGATCGGCCCTTCTTTCGCAAAGTGTCGCGGGTTGTTTAGCGCAATCGCACAGCGAGGTCACGCATGCTTTTTGCTGGGGCTAAAGATGACCATGCCGAATGCGCCCATAAATATCGCGATGTCGGCGACGTTGAATGCAAAAGGGTTGTTCAGCCCGCAGCAGGACATATTCAGGAAGTCGGCGACAGCGCCATACAGCAACCTGTCGATCACGTTGCCCAGCGCGCCGCCGATCAGGAATCCGGCGGCGATTTTCTGCCATTTGCCGCCCGGCTCGTGATGAACCCACCATAGCACCGCGCCCGCGATGACCAGTGCGACGGCAATCAATACCCAGCGTGTATAGGGCGAATCGCCAGCCATAAGGCCAAAGTTGATCCCGTAATTCCATGCCATGCGCAGATTGAGGAAGGGCGGCCAGACGTCGATCGCGCCCAGATTGCGCAGGTCCATCCAGTGAACCGTCAGATATTTGGTCGCCTGATCCAGCAGAAAGACCCAAAAGGCCGTCCAGAAAACGGTTTTCATAACGTGCCCTCCCAAGGCCGGAAGGAGCTAGTGGCGAAAATGCCGCATACCGGTCAGTACCATTGCAAGGCCGGCCTCGTCGGCGGCCGCGATAACATCGTCGTCGCGCATCGACCCACCGGGATGGATCACCGCCGTCGCGCCGGCCTCGGCTGCCGTCAGCAGACCATCGGCAAAGGGAAAGAACGCGTCCGAGGCGACTACGCTGCCTTGGGTCAGGGGCGCGGGCAGCCCCAGCGCGTCTGCCATGTCCTGCGATTTGCGCGCGGCGATGCGGCAGCTGTCCACACGGCTCATCTGGCCCGCGCCGACGCCGACGGTTGCGCCGTCCTTGACGTAGACGATGGCGTTGGATTTGACGTGCTTGGCGACCTTCCATGCGAACAGCAGGTCAGCCATTTCCGCGTCGGTTGGCTGGCGTTTCGTCACGACTTTTAGATCGCTCGCGTCGATATGTCCGTTATCCTTGTCCTGCATCAGATAGCCGCCCGATACCTGCCGGATCGTCTGCGCGGCGGCACGCGGATCAGCCATGCCTTCGGTGATCAGCAGGCGCAGATTTTTCTTGGCCTCAAAGATGCGGCGCGCGTCCTCGTCTGCGCCGGGGGCGATGACGACTTCGGTGAATATCTGCGCGATTTCCTCGGCGGTGGCGCCGTCCAACGGCTGGTTCAGCGCGATGATCCCGCCAAAGGCCGAGGTGCGGTCGCAGTCAAAGGCGCGCATGTAGGCCTCTTTCAGCGTCCCCGCGCGGGCCACGCCGCAGGGGTTGGCGTGTTTGATGATCGCGCAGGCGGGACCGTCTGCTGTGGCGAATTCGCTGGCCAGCTCGAACGCGGCGTCGGTGTCGTTTATGTTGTTATAGCTCAGCGCTTTGCCCTGTAGCTGGCGGGCTGTCGCCACGCCGGGGCGGGCGCTGCCATCGGTATAAAAGCTGGCGGATTGATGGGGGTTTTCGCCATACCGTAGCACTTGGGCCAATGTGCCAGCGACGGTGCGGCGACGAGGGGCGATATCGCCTTGCTGTGCGGCCATCCAAGTGGACACAGCCGAATCGTAAGCCGCTGTTCGCGAGTATGCTGTCATCGCCAGTTTCTGGCGAAAGGCTAGCGTCGTGCCGCCATCGTTTGCAGTCATTTCGTCCAGCAATGGACCGTAATCCTCGACATCGACGACCACGTTCACAAACCCATGGTTCTTTGCGGCGGCGCGAATCATCGCGGGGCCGCCGATGTCGATATTCTCGATGCAGGTGTCGTAATCCGCGCCGTCTGCGACCGTGCTCTCAAACGGGTAGAGGTTCACAACCAGCAGGTCGATTGCGCCTATGCCGTGCTGCTCCATCGCCTTTACGTGTTCGTCATTGTCGCGCAGGGCCAACAGGCCGCCATGCACCGCCGGGTGCAGTGTCTTGACGCGTCCGTCCATCATCTCGGGAAAGCCGGTCACGTCCGCCACGTCGCGCACGTCCAGCCCGGCATCGCGCAGCGCCTTGGCACTGCCGCCGGTGCTAAGCAGTTCGACACCCTGCGAGGCCAGCGCGCGGCCCAGATCAATAAGCCCGGTCTTGTCCGAGACGGACAGAAGGGCGCGGCGGATGGGGGCGATATCGGTCATATGGGCGGTCCTGCGTTCTGGCGGTTCAATCGTCGTTCAGTCGTCGTCTGGTGCCGGGAATGGCGCGTCCTGCGCCAGATCGCGGATGCTGATCGGGGTATCCTGCGCCTTGGCGAGCGACCATCTGATGCGGTCCGCATACTCCAGCGCGCGCCCGGATAAAACTATCTGTTTACCCGCACGCGGTTTGAGCCGTGATTTTTCCAGATAAACTGACGGTTCCAACGAGATGCGTGCGCGCGCGTCGGTACGGAATACCCAGATTTCGCCGCTGCGCAGCGCCAGCGAGACGGCAGCGCCGCCCATGTCGATGTTCGCGTCCACCTCTGGATGCAGGTGGAAATGGATCTGGTAGGGCACGCCCTGCATGGCGTGCGTGTCCATCGCCGCGTCGAACCGGCGCTTGTCCTCGAGGTCCATCGCCAGCAGCATGTCCTCGCCTGCGACGCCGCGCCCGTCAAAGGTCATCTCGATCGTGCGCGCGTGCGTCAGGCCAAAGCGACGCACATAGCCATCATGCCCGCCCTCAAAGCGCAGCCCGTCCGAGGCATGGCTCATCTGGATAGGCACGTCGCTGGGCCCGTGCGTCAGCCATTCGGCATCCGTCCCCGTCGCGCCCAGCCGCGCGCTGGATTCGCCTGCGACTACGAGGGTTGAATGCGACGGTGTCGCGCGTCCCGCCCGTCGCCATTCAACGCCAAAGCTGGCGCCCGAGCCGCAATTGACGATCACCGGGCGGCGCCCCGACGTTAGCTCGAACGCCATCGCCGAGGCGTGTGCGCCTGCGGATGCAGCACCCGAAGGCGGCGGGGCGGCGTCAATGATGAGCGATGTGCGCCCCGCGCTGAGGCGTGCATAGCCCATCGCCAGCCCATCCGGTTGCCGCCCCTTGACGCCGCTGGCAGCCAGCGCGGTGTCCAGCCGACCCTCTAGCCCGCGCCCGCCACCGTGGAACCGCGCCAGCCCGCCGTCAGAATGCCGCAGCGTGCGCAGCGTCGGCGCGATGCGCTGCGTCGCCGCCGTCAGGGACGGTGGCGGGGGTGTGCCTGACTCGTCCAGCGCGGCGGCGGCCCATGTGAGCAAGGTGAAAACGTCTAGCAATTCCTCGGGGTTGCGGGTAGGCAGGACGCCCGCCTCGCCGATATGCGCCTCGCATTCGCGCCCCAGCGCGCGGGCGGCTGGGGCCACATGACCCTCCATCCCCTCCAGCGCGAGGCCCGCATAGATAAGGCCGGTCAGCGCCTCGAACCGTGGCAGGCCGGGCGCGGTAGCGTGCCAGCGTTTGCCCAGAAACAGCGTCTGCTGCGCTAGCGAGCGATAGAATGGGTCCGATACCGCGCGATCCTGCCCGGTTAGCAGGAACAATGCGTGGTTGATCCAGCGGATCAGGCGCCGCCCGGTCAAATCCGGCGTCCAGCCGGGGCCGCGCCCACCGCCGTGGCGCGCGATCCACTCCCACGTCCACTCCCGCGCGCAGGCCCGCGCGGGCCCGTCTCCCGCCGCCGCGAGATCGTCGAGCCAGCCAAATCCGTGCATTTCCGCCTCAAAGGTGGGTCCTGGCGGGTTCAGATCCCAGATTGCCAGATCGGGTCGTTCGATCAGATGCCCGGCGAACAAGAAATTGCCCGCCGATAGCTGTCGCCCGCGGGCAAAACTGCCGATCGTGCGCGGCTCGGGGGATGAAACAAACGCAGTCACAGGCCGCGCCCAAGCCGCGCGCCGCGCGGTGATGCGGTTCATCGCCCTCGTCCAGTTCGCGCCGTAAGTGCCGGGTGTTGCCATGCGCCTCGTCTCCGGGCGCTCTTGTTGGCGCCTCTCTGCGCGATCATACCGCGCAGTCGCGGCCAAGTCACCGAGGGATTGTGAAAATCGCGTCAGATCCGCAGGAGCGCGATGTAAAAGCCATCTATGCCGCCTTGATCGCCCCAATAATCGGGGCGCAGGCGCAGTCCGCCTTCTTCGGTGATCCAAGTGGGGTCGATGCCGGGCATAGCCAGTGCATCGCGATCGACCTTGAGTGCGGGATGTCGGATCAGCGCCTCGTCGATTTGGCATTCGCCCTCGTCTGGTAGCAGCGAGCAGGTGCAATAGACCATTCGCCCGCCGGGTTTTAACAGGCCTAGCGCGCGGTCCAGCATTGCGGCTTGCAACGCAATCAGATCGCCAATTTCGGACCCGTCGCGCGCGTGTGGCAGATCGGGATGCCTGCGGATCGTGCCAGTGGCCGAGCAGGGGGCGTCGAGCAGGATCGCGTCATATTGCCCCTCATGGGTCAGCGCGTCACCGGTGACCAACGTAGCGTTCAGCCCCGTGCGCGTCAGGTTTTCGCGCACCCGCGCCATGCGGGCGTCTGATATGTCCAGCGCGGTCACATCCGCGCCCGCGGCCGTCAGTTGCAGCGTCTTGCCCCCCGGTGCTGCGCACATATCCAGCACCGCCTCTCCGGGCTGGGCGTTCAGTAGGCGGGCGGGGATGGCGGCGGCCGCGTCCTGCACCCACCAGTCGCCCGAATCGTAGCCGGGCAGGGCGCTTATCTGCCCGGCTTGTTGTAGCCTGACCGATCCGGTCGGCATTTCAGTGCCGCCCAGCGCCTCAGCCAGTGCGGCCGCATCGCCTTTGGGCGTCAGGTCCAGCGGCGCGCCTGCGAAATGCACGGCCTCAAAACCCGCGACCGTCTCAGCGCCATAGGCCTCGGACAACGGTGCGCGCAGCCATTTGGGCAGGTGCGGCACACGTAGGATGGCCCATTCGGCGGGGCCGTCTGTGGCGATTTTACGCAGGACGGCGTTGACTAGCCCTTTTAGCGTGGCAAAGCGTTTATGCCCCGCGATCATGCTGACACAATCGTTGACCACCCCATGCGCGTCGCCGCCAAGGCACAGCTCTGTCGTGCCGAGCCGCAGGATGTTCATCACATGCAGGGGCGGCGGCTTGCGCAGGTGTTTCTTTAACAGGCGGTCCGCGCGTTCCATTCCGCGCAGGGTCTGCGTGGCAAGGCGCTGGGCGCGGGCGCGTCCCGGTGCATCCAGCCGGTCCAGCGCGCCGGACGCCAACAGCTCGGTCAGCAGGCGGTGTTCGCCCAGAATCTGATCCAACAGGTGAACGGCGGCAGCGCGCGGCGATGGCGGGGACATGGCAAATCCTTGCTGAATGGCGACGAGGGCGTATATCAAGGGCATGCGAGCAAAGGAACCCATGCCATGACGGACCGTCCCGATCTGCCACCCGAAGCGCAGCGCGCCCTCGCCGAGGCCGAAGAGCGCCGCAAACATGCGGATGCGCCGGACCTGCCCAAGGAACTGGGCGGACGCAAGGACGGCCTTGAGGCCGTGCGCTACGGCGATTGGGAGAAGAAGGGTATCGCGATAGACTTCTGATCTGCGCGGTTTCGACGCTTGACGGCGTAGCTGCGCGCGCCCATCCTAGCCGGGTAACAGGGGCGCCCCGAATAGCGGGGCTGAGACGCACCCTTAGAACCTGAACCGGATAATGCCGGCGGAGGAAGTTGCGCGCGACGAGGGCCGTATCAGGCCTTGGCCGCCTGCCTATCCCTCGCCCGGCCTGAGGGAAAAGATGGATAACGCAGGACAATATCTGGCACATATGCGCGCCCGCGCGCCGCTGGTGCAGAACATCACCAATTATGTTGCGATGAACGTCATGGCCAATATCATGCTGGCCGCTGGTGCCAGCCCCGCCATGGCCCATGCGCGCGGCGAAGCGGCTGAATTCGCGGGACTGGCCGATGCGCTAAGCGTCAATATCGGCACGCTCGATCCTGAATGGGTCATCAGCATGGAAGAGGCCGCCAAGGTCATGGTGGACGCGGGCAAGCCTTGGGTTTTGGACCCTGTTGCAGTGGGCGCAACCGCGCTGCGCCGCGATGCAGGCGCGCGGCTTCTGGCGCTGAAGCCCACTATCATTCGCGGCAATGCGTCCGAGATCATCGCGCTGGCGGGGGCCGAGGCAGCGGGCAAGGGCGCCGATGCTGCCAATGCCGTCGCCGACGCCGAGGACGCGGCGCGTGCACTGGCCCGTCAGACGGGCGGCGTCGTCGCCGTGACCGGCGAGGTCGATTTTGTCACCGACGGCGAGGCCGCCTACCGCGTCGCGGGCGGCCATGCGCTGATGCCGCGCGTCACCGTTCTGGGCTGTTCATTGACCGGCCTCGTCGCCGCCTTTGCAGTGGGTCAGCCCGCGCTGCCCGCCACTGTCGCCGCGCTGGCCTACTACGGCGTCGCGGGTGAGGCAGCGGGGGCAGAAGCCGTCGGACCAGCCAGCTTTCAGACCGCCTTTATCGACACGCTTCATGCGCTGACGCCTGATGACGTAACCGCCCGCGCGCGGATCGAGGCGACATGAGGCTGGGTCCGGTCTATTTCGTCACCGATGCAGATGCGCCGGTATCTGTGCCCGATCAGGTGCGCGCGGTCGTTGCGGCAGGCGTGCCGATTGTGCAACTGCGCGACAAAGATGCCAACGACGCTGATTTTGCGGCGTTGGCGCGTGAACTGCTGCATATCACCCGCGCTGCCGGTGCGGCGCTGATCGTCAACGACCGGATCGGAGTGGCGTTGGAGATTGGCGCGGATGGCTTGCATGTCGGGCAGGGCGACGGTGATATCGCCGACATTCGCCGCCGGATCGGGCCGGATATGATCCTTGGGCTTTCGGTGGAAACACTGGAGCAATTAGGCTCTATCCCGCCAAATAGTGTCGATTATCTTGGCGTTGGTCCCCTGCGCGCGACTGCGACCAAGCCGGATGCGGCGCAGCCGCTGGGCATGGACGGGCTGGCACAGATCATCGCCGCCGCGCCGCTGCCCTGCGTCGCTATTGGCGGCATAAGGCCGGGGGACGCGGCGGCCATCCGGCAGGCGGGCGCGGCGGGTATTGCAGTCGTCTCGGCAATATCGCGTGCGCAGGACATGGACCGCGCGGCGCGCGCGCTGATTGAAAAATGGGAGGCGGCATGATCCCCAATATCCTCTCTATCGCGGGGTCCGATCCGTCGGGCGGCGCCGGTATTCAGGCGGACATCAAGTCGATGTCGGCCAATGGCGGCTACGCCATGGCGGCGATCACCGCGCTGACCGCGCAGAACACCCGTGGGGTGCAAGCGGTGCAGCTGCTGACGCCGGACATCATCACGGCCCAGATCACTGCGATCCGCGACGATATCCGCATCGACGCGGTCAAGATTGGGATGCTGGGCAATGCGGCCATCATCGGTGCGGTGGCGGACGCGCTGGCGGATGTGAATGCGCCCATCGTGCTCGACCCGGTGATGGTCGCGAAGGGCGGTGATCGGCTGCTGGCCGCCGAGGCGGTCGATGCGCTGCGCCGCCTGCTGCTGCCGATGGCGGCGCTGATCACGCCGAACCTGCCCGAGATTGCTGATCTATTGGGCTGCAAAGAGGCGCGTGATACCGGTGAGATGGCCGAACATGCCGAGCGGTTGATGGACCTTGGCGCGCGGGCGGTCTTGCTGAAAGGGGGGCATCTGGATGGTCCGGACAGCCCCGATCTACTGATGTGGAGCGGTGGCACCGAATGGTTGCACAGCGCGCGCATCGACAGCCCAAACACCCACGGCACCGGCTGCACCCTGTCTTCGGCCATCGCGGCGCATCTGGGGGCGGGCCTTACGCTGCTGGATGCTGTCCAGCGTGGCAAACTCTATGTCACCGGCGCCATCGCCGATGCGCATCGGCTGAGTGTTGGCCATGGTCACGGCCCGACGCATCACTTTCATCTCTGGCAGCGTTAAAGCGTGTCGAAGTAAAGTCGAGGCACAACCTGAATTCGAAACGCTCTAGGCGCTATTTGACCGTCAGATCGGCCCCGCGCCCCTTGCCCTGGTCCGATATGAACCGGATCGTATCGCCGCTGATCTTTACGGTCTGGCAATTGGGGTCCAGCCGGTCCGCACCCCAGTAAAGATCGCGACAGAAATAACCGCCCTGCCAGTTCCACGCGCCGGTGACGGGCGAGCCGAAGGCGCGGCCCTTGATCTCGCCATTGGGCGCCACGGACAGGGTTATGCCCAGCCGCGTCAGGGCGCGTCCCGAAACGGCAGCGACGAACGCATCGCGCGTCGTCACGGCCTCGAACGATTGGGCCTGTGCCGGCGCTGCGAATAGGCTGAGTGACACGGCGCAGGCGATGGATGTGACAGAGCGCATGACTTTTGCTTCCTGCTATGGTTTCACACCATATACGGCGCGCCTCGCGCATTGGATCACCCGCCCCACACCAAAAGGAGGCCCTTGTGCCAGCACTACCCGATTTCCGGCTGGAGACGCATTTCGCCAAGTGGGAGTTCAGCGCCCGCCACCACATGACCGCGTCCGACGCCGAGAGCGTGTCACTGGCCGATCTGCTCGGCATGGCCAGCGATGAGGATCGCGCGGCGTTTCAAAACATGTGGCTGGGCTATACCGAAACATGGGGGGAACCGGCGCTGCGGGCCGAGATCGCGGCGACCTATGCCGCGCAATCCGCCGATGATATCCTTTGTTTTGCGGGCGCGAGCGAGGGGATATTCGCCGCCAATTCCGTGCTGTTGGAGCGCGGCGATCATGCCATCGTGGTCACGCCGAATTATCAGTCGCACGAAACACTGCCCAGCATGATTTGCGAGGCCACAGGCGTGCCGCTGGACCCCCAGGATGGCTGGTCGCTGGACATCGACCGGATTGCCGTCGCGATCCGGCCTAACACCCGGCTGGTGACGATCAACTTTCCGCACAATCCCACCGGCGCGATCCTGCCGCTGGACCGCTATCGCGCGCTGATCGAGCTATGCCGCAAACATGGTATCTGGATCTTGCATGACGAGATTTTCAATGGGCTGGGACCAAGTGGTGCCGCGCATCTGCCCTTTATCGCTGATGAATACGAGCGCGGTCTATCGCTGGGCGTGATGTCGAAATCCTACGGCCTGCCCGGCCTGCGCATCGGCTGGATCGCGTGTCAGGACCGCGACGTGCTGTCCCGCATGGAGCGGATGAAGCACTACCTGTCGATCTGCAATTCCGGCCCGTCCGAACATCTGGCCCGCATCGCGCTAAAGGCGCGGGATCGCCTGCTGGCGCGCAACAATGCCATCGTGGACGAGAACCTGCCGAAATGGGACGCGTTCTTTGCCCGCCATCCGGACCTGTTCGAATGGCAGCGCCCTCAGGGGTCGTGCATGGGCTATCCGCGGTATCTGGGGCCGGAGGGCGTCGAGGAATTCGCGCGGCGCTTGGTGGAGGAAAGCGGCGTGTTGGTGTTGCCGAGTACGATCTACCGCTCGGAATTGGGTGAAACGCCGCAGAATCGCTTCAGGATTGGGTTTGGGCGGACGGGATTGGATGCGGGGCTGGCGGCGATGGACGCGAATATCATGCGGAACCGTGAATAGGCGTTGGATCAACTATATCTGGACGTGCGTGATTGCATGAATATGCCCCACCGCTTAGCGGTCCGGCGTCGTCCAGTCCTTTTCAATATCGGCATTGCTTCGCCTTAGCCGCAAAGCAAGACCGACCGAGACACCCACACCAATGGCGACGGTCAAATCCGCGAACACGGTCAGAACCAGCGTCAGGATCAGCAGCACACGATCCGAGACGCGCGTTTGCATGTAGCCGCGCCATTTATGCGGCTCACTCATGTTCCAGGCCGTCAGGATCAGCAGACCGGCAAGGGCCGGCATGGCAAGGTAGCCCGCCACAGGCGCCGCCAGCAGCATGACCAGCAGAATCGTCAGCGCGTGAATGACCCCGGCAACGGGCGTCTTGCCGCCAGCGCGCACATTCGTCGCCGTGCGGGCAATGGCCCCGGTCGCAGGCAAGCCGCCAAAGAGGGCAGATCCGATATTGGCAAAGCCCTGCGCCAGAACCTCGGCGTTTGGCCTGTGTTTGCCGCCGATCATCTTGTCCGCGACCATCGCCGACAGCAGCGATTCGACGCTCGCAAGGAATGCAATGATCAGGGCCGAAGGCAGCAGGCTGATAATCCGCTCGACGCTGATGTCCGGGAGGGCGGGCATGGGCAGCGTGCTGGGCAACGGGCCGAAACGGGAAAAGATCGTATCGACCGGTAGATATGCGATGGCGACGATGACCGAGGTAAGCCCAACAGCGACGACCAGTCCTGGAAACCTGGGGGCGACGCGGCGCAGTCCGACGATCATGGCCATGGTCGCGAGGCCGATCGCGACTGCATAGAGATTGAGAGTATCGCGGGCGGCCCAAAGCGCGTGGGTCTTGGCAATGAATTCGGCCGGAACCTCGGCCATGGACAGGCCAAAGAAATCCTTGATCTGGCTGGTCGCGATGATGATCCCGATGCCGATGGTAAATCCGTTGATGACGGGTTCGGGCACATAGGCAACGAGGTTTCCGGCCTTCAGGTAGCCCGCAACCAGCATAATGATACCAGCCATGAGCGTGGCCAGAACCAGCCCGTCATATCCGTGATTTGCAATGACGCCAAAGACGACGACGATGAACGCACCCGTCGGCCCGCCGATCTGCACACGGCTGCCACCCAGAAACGAGATCAGGAACCCCGCAACGATTGCTGTCACCAGCCCCTTTTCCGGCCCCGCCCCCGATGCGATGGCGATGGCAAGGCTGAGTGGCAAAGCAACCATCGCCACGCTCACGCCGGCGATCAGGTCGCTGGTGAACTGTTCGCGGTCATAGGTTTTCAGTGTCGTTATTATCTTTGGTTTCATGGAAAGCGCTACTATCCCCGCAGCAGGATCGACAAATTATCAAAATGCACGTTGGCCATGGGCGGGGCGAAACCCTTGGAGGGATGCGTAATAGACCCTTACCCCAACCCCAAAACATCCAGCATATCATACGCCCCCGGCGGCCTTCCCTGACCCCAGAGCGCCGCCTTCAAAGCGCCGCGCGCGAACACCGCCCTATCGGTCGCGATATGGCGCAGAACGATCCGCTCGCCCGCCGCGGCAAAGATTACGTCATGCTCGCCCACCACATCGCCGCCGCGGATGGCGGAAAACCCGATATGGCCCCGCTCACGTGGCCCGGTGATGCCGTCGCGGGCGCGGTCCGATACATGGTCCAGCGCGACTCCGCGCCCGGTCGCCGCAGCCTCGCCCAGCATCAGGGCGGTGCCCGAGGGGGCGTCGACCTTTTGATTGTGATGCGCCTCGACGATCTCGATGTCGAAATCGTCGTCCAGCGCCTTTGCGACCTTCTCGGTCAGCATGGTCAGCAGGTTGACGCCAAGGCTCATGTTGCCCGCGCGGACCTGCACGCAATGGCGGGCGGCGGGCTTCAATGCTTCCAGCTCTGCCTCGGAAAATCCGGTGGTGCCGATGACATGCACGGCGCGGGCCTGCGCGGCCAGTTTGGAAAACGCGACTGTGGCGGCGGGGGCGGTAAAGTCGATGATGGCCTGCGCGGGGGCGAATGCCTCAAGCGCGTCGTCGGTCACCGTGACGCCCAGTGGCGCGCCGCCCATCGCCTCGCCCGCGTCGCGACCGATCCATGCGTGACCTGCCCGCTCGACTGCGCCGGCGAGGTGGGCGCGCCCGCTATCCGTGATGGTGCGGATCAGCATTTGGCCCATCCGGCCCGATGCGCCTGTCACTGCTATGCCCGGTCCTGTGGTCATGATCCCGCCTCCGTTGGTTTCACGCCTTTGATAGCGTGGGCATCGTCGCTTGGCAAAGGGCGGCGGAGCGACTAAATGCAGACCCATGGCAAAGAACAAATCTCATGATGGCTCCGGCCCGACGCAGCGGCAACTTCAGGTGGGCGAAAATGTGCGCCGCACACTGGCCGAGGTTTTGGGGCGCGGCGATATCCACGATCCGGACCTCTCCCGCATGTCGGTGACGGTGGGCGAGGTGCGCATGTCTTCGGACCTCAAGATCGCGACCGCTTATGTCATGCCACTGGGCGGCGAGGGGCAGGACGAACTGGTCGGCCTGCTGGCGCGCAACAAAGGCGAGTTGCGCCGTGTCATGAGCAAGAAGCTGGGGCTGAAATTCGCACCCGATCTAAGGTTTCGCCTGGATACCACGTTCGATCAGATGGACGAGACCCGGCGCCTGTTTTCGCGCGGCGACGTCCAGCGGGATCTGGATGACTAGGGCGTGGTTGGCCGCTGCGCTGGCGCTGTTGCCGATGCAGGCGGCGGGCGCCGAGTGCCGCCGCGACACGTTCGAGGGGGTGGGTTATTCCATCTGCGAGGTGGACATGGCGGACGAGGATTTGCGCCTGTTCCTGAAGTCTCAGGACGGTGAGACACTGGGCAGTTTCAGCCGCACCAATGCGATGCTGGCGGATGAGGGTGCTGCGCTCAATTTCGCCATGAATGCCGGAATGTATCATTCGGATCGTCGCCCCGTTGGCCTTTACGTTGAGGACGGACATGAGGAGGCGGGCATCGTCACCTCTGAGGGGCCGGGCAATTTCGGCCTGCTGCCGAATGGCGTGTTGTGCATCCGCGAGGATGGCGCCGACGTGATCGAGACGCTGCGGTTTGTGCGTGAGGCGCCGACGTGTCGCGATGCCACGCAATCAGGGCCGATGCTGGTGATCGACGGCGAATTGCATCCCAGGTTTCTGGTCGATAGCGACAGTCTATATGTGCGCAACGGTGTCGGGACGAACGAGGGCGGAACGCGCGCGGTCTTTGCGATCTCGGACGCGGCGGTGAATTTCCATACATTCGGGCGAATGTTTCGCGATCATCTAAAGCTGCCTCAGGCGTTGTACTTCGACGGCAATATCTCAAAGCTCTATGCGCCGGAACTGGAGCGTAGCGACGTCGGCTTTCCCATGGGGCCGATTGTTGGCACCGTGACGCGCGTGCAGCCGGACGAATAAGCACGTTTCGCATTTGTGAGCCGGTTTTTGCGCCGAACGCCTTAGGTGGGCGTGATTGGTTGGGTGCCTGTTCGGCTGCCGGCGGAATGGTCGGCCGCCCCGCGCGCGATTGACAGCCAACAGCCCTTGGGCTAGCCCCCGCCTATCATCAGCATGGGGCGACACGCATGGCACGCAAACGCAAGGGGCGCGATATTTCCGGCTGGCTGATCGTGGACAAGCCTGCGGGCATCACCTCGACCTCTGTCGTCAACAAAGTGCGCTGGGCGCTGCAAGCCAAGAAGGCGGGACACGCAGGCACGCTTGACCCCGAGGCGACCGGTGTTCTGGCAGTCGCGCTGGGCGAGGCGACCAAGACGGTGCCCTACATCACCGACGCCCTCAAGGCCTACAAATTCGAAGTGCGTTTCGGCGCGGCAACCAATACCGACGATGCCGAGGGCGAAGTGATTGCGACCAGCGACACGCGCCCTTCTGATGACGAAATCAAAGAGGCGCTGCACGCCTTCGTTGGCGATATCATGCAGGTGCCGCCCAAATTTTCGGCAGTCAAGATCGACGGCCAGCGCGCCTACAAACTGGCCCGCGACGGCGAGGATGTGACGCTGGCCGCGCGGCCCCTGTGGGTGGATGAATTGCTGCTGGTGGATCGCCCGGACCCCGACCGCGCGGTGCTGGAAATGGTCTGCGGCAAGGGCGGCTATGTGCGCGCCATCGCCCGCGATCTGGGCGAGACGCTGGGCTGCTACGGCCATGTAACGTGGCTGCGCCGCGTCTGGTCGGGCCCGTTTGAGGCGACCGAGGGCGTAACGCTGGAGAAGATCGAGGCGCTGGCGCACGACCCGGCGCTGGACGCACATATTCTGCCGCTGGAAGTGGGTCTGACCGACCTGCCCGAGCTGCGCTGCACGCAAGAGGGCGCGGCCAAGCTGCGCAATGGCAATCCCGGTATGGTTTACCCCGGCGACGCCGAATACGGCGACGAATGCTGGGCCTCGCTTGAGGGTCGCGCGATAGCGGTCGGCATCTACAAGGCTGGCGAGCTGCATCCCAGCCGCGTCTTTGTGGATCCTGCATGATCACGCGCACGCATCAAAAGGGCGATGCGGATTCCATCGCCATCTATTCGGATTGCGAGCGCTATCGCTATGCGCTGACCCGCGTCTGGGACAAGGCGGGCAAGCGCGTTCATTTCATCATGCTGAACCCGTCAACCGCGACCGAGCAGCAGAACGATCCCACGGTCGAGCGCTGCGAGCGGCGCGCGCGGGCGCTGGGGTTTGGCGCGTTTCGAGTCACCAACATCTTTGCCTGGCGCGACACCGACCCGCGCAACATGCGCGCAGCCGTTGATCCCGTCGGCCCGGCCAACGACTCTGCCATTCTGGAGGGGTGCGTCTGGGCCGACAGCAACATCGCCGCCTGGGGCACGCATGGCGCGCATCTGGACCGGGGCGCACGCACGATGGCGCTGCTGGCCGGGGCAGGCACGCGCCTGCATCATCTGGGCCTGACCAAGGACGGACACCCGCGTCACCCGCTTTATATTGCCTATGCGTGCCAGCCCGAGCTGTGGGAAATGTCGCAAAGCGATTAACCAATTGTTTAGAAACATCTGTTCAAAAGATGTGTGTTCCGGAATGGTTAGCTTTGGACGATTGGGATTTGTGACATGCTGCTTCTTGCGGGCCTGATGGGAATGATGGCGTTGGGTGCGACCGCTTTCATGGGTCTCAGCGCGGAGCAGGACGACGATTCTAGTGCTGATAGGGATGTCTCTGAGCAAGAAGATCACGCAGACGAGCAGGCCGTGGCCGACGTCGGCGCCCAAGGAAACGGGACCAGCATTCTCGACTTTCTCAAGGATGAGGCTGAGGATGGCAATGATCTGGCCGGGGATGATGATAAAGGATCTGGTGCTGAGATATCTGTGAAAGCCAGCGATCAGGCCCCGCCAGCAGGCAGTGATGCTGAAATTGACAGCGATACCCAAGACACCCGTGAGGCCAAGAGCAATAAAGTTGCCGCCGAGCGTATCACGGTCGGTACGCCCGAGGGCGACCTGCTGGATGGGGCGGACGCGCGCGATGTAGCCAACGGCTATGACGGCGATGATACCATGTCGGGCAGATTGAACGACGATGAACTGTGGGGTGCCTTCGGCGCCGATTCATTGGCTGGCGGTGCGGGCCACGACACGCTGCATGGTGGCGCCGGTGACGACGTTATGCTGGGCGAAGATGGCGACGATAACATGTTCGGTCATGGTGATAACGACACGATGTCGGGCGGAGCTGGTGACGACAGCCTTGTCGGTAGCGCGGGCGACGACACGCTGGATGGCGGCGCGGGCGACGATGCGGTGCATGGTGGTCTGGGTAACGATCAGTTGCGCGGCGGTGCGGGCCATGACGTGCTGTTTGGCGGCTGGGGTGACGACACGCTCTCGGGGCTGGAGGACGATCCCGATACGGACGACTGGGCTGATACCGATATGATGGATTTCCTCAACGGGGGCGGCGGCACGGACATGATCACGGCTGGCGCAGGCGATGTTGTGACCACCGGCGATGGGGCCGATACCGTGCTGCTGGGTGACTGGCTGAGCGCCGAGCATCAGGCAGAAATTCTGGACTTTGCGCCGGGCGAGGATACACTGATGGTGGTTTACAACGATGCAAGCGGGGACGAGCCCGACGTTGACCTGACCCCTGATCCAAACGATTCGACCCTTCAGCATATAATGCTGAACGGGGTACAGATCGCATCGGTGAACAACGCGCCGGGACTGAACGCCGGGCATATCACCCTGATCGGGTCCAGCCAGTTGCCCGCGGGCGCGCTGCTGTAGGCTGCGTCGGGGGCTAGCCGCGTGCCTGAACCGGCCGCTGCCAGTATCTGAGCCCTTTTCAAGCCCGCGCAATTACCCTATATGCGCCCGGTGCGCGGTTCCTTGGCCCGCGCGCAGATTCTCTATGGACCTTGCTGGACGACATCCCGGCTTGCGCCCGCAACCCTCGTTAAAAGGAGATCCCGATGTCGATTACCGTCGAAGAAAAGCACCGCTTGATGAAGGAATTCGCGACCAAAGAAGGCGACACCGGTTCGCCCGAAGTTCAGGTCGCCATCCTTACCTCGCGCATCACCACCCTTACTGAGCATTTCAAGACCCACAAGAAGGACAACCACGGTCGCCGTGGCCTTCTGAAAATGGTCGCCCTGCGCCGCAAACTGCTGGACTACACCAAGTCCAAGGATGTTGCCCGCTATCAGGACCTGATCAAGCGTCTCGGCATCCGTCGCTGATTTTCTGTTCTTGAGAACCGCAAAACGCCCGCTCATTGTTGAGCGGGCGTTTTCGTTTGGCAAGGCGCCGTGCCTGCGATCTTTCCCAAGCTCTCAGCCTACTGCCAAGCGCAAATTCCCAATATCGCGCCTTCTTGGACAGCAGATTTCCCTTCGTCCTCGGGCATCAGCCGCGATTCGCCATCCTTGCAGACGACAAGTTGATCGCCCATGCCCGCCATATCGATGAGGATTTGATCCCAGTGTCGGTACTGCGCGTCATGACCGCCATCGGGATAGTCACGCCGCGCTGCGATGTTGGGATAGACCTCTTCCCAACGATCGGCGTGGGCTGGTGTGACGAGGGAATCCTGCCCGCCCTGATAGATATAGACCGGTGCGTCGACCTGCGACACATCCGGCAAGGGCAGATCGCAATAGCGCCGATATTCCGCGATCTCTGCCGCGCCGCTTCCCTTTTGGCCCGCCATTGCGAACGTGCGCGCGCCATCATCGCCAGCCGCCGAGGCGAAACCGGGGATGCGATGGGTCGGGCTGTCTTCGGGAAAGGCCCACCATTTCAGCGGATGGGCTGCGTAATCGTCCAGGGTCTCCTTCATTTTTTCTTCGGTCGCATCGCAAAGGCTGGATCTGGTCGCCAGTGACGTGGCCGCCGCCAGATGTATCGTGCGGATACGCTCGGGGTTGCGCGCCACAAACGCGGCGCTGTACGGACCACCGCCCGAGATGGCCATTACCGAGACCTCCTCGATCCCGAGCTCGTCCAAAACCTGTTCGGCATCGGACGCATAGTCGTCAAAGGTCCAGTTCTCGGCAGGATCCGACTGACCGAAACCTGCACGACCAACCGAAATCAGGCGCAAATTCAGGTCTTCGCGCATCCCGCGCAAAAAGTCGGTAAGTCGGGTCACGGCTGCGCTGGTGCCGGTGCCGCCGATAAAGAGAACGGCCTCGCCATCCTGCGGCCCGGTATCGACATAGGCGACTTTGCGCCCGTCCTCGACCTTGATGGTTCGAACCGTCGGACCCATGAAATCGAATGTTTCGGGCAGGTCTACCTCGGCCATTGCCGTTCTGGCGCCTGCAATGGCCATCAATGCCAGACATCCGCAGCGAATAATCATCATGTCATACTCCTTTCGTATTGAAATCAAGGACCTCCCACAGGTCAATCAAGCGCTAATTCTTCCTGAATTACTAATGGTTCCCTCCTGCCGGACTTTCCTATATGAGCAGGCAATCTGAAACGGCGTGCCCGGACCCTAGCACCCCGAAAGACAAGATGAATGGGGTCGGCGGCAATGGGGCCGCCATAGCAACGGAAGGGTCGGGGTACGCCCGATGCGCTTCCAACTAGGATACATAGATGTTCAACGAAGTAAAAAAATCGATCGAGTGGGGCGAAGAGACCCTCACACTGGAAACGGGCAAAGTCGCCCGTCAGGCCGATGGTTCGGTCATCGCCACCTTGGGCGAGACCTCCGTCATGGCCAACGTCACGTTTGCGAAATCGCCCAAGCCGGGCATGGATTTCTTTCCGCTGACAGTCCACTACCAAGAGAAATATTATGCAGCCGGCAAAGTTCCCGGCGGCTTCTTCAAGCGCGAGGCGCGTCCGTCGGAAAAAGAGACGCTGACCGCGCGTCTGATCGACCGTCCGATCCGCCCGCTGTTTGTCCCCGGTTTCAAAAACGAAACACTGGTGATGTGCACGGTCCTTTCGCACGATCTGGTGAATGATCCCGACATGGTCGCGATGATCGCCGCCTCGGCTGCGCTGACGATTTCGGGTGCGCCCTTCCGCGGCCCGATCGCATGCTGCCGTGTTGGATTCGAGGATGGCGAGTACATCCTGAACCCGACCGTCGACGATATGCACGATCTGAAAAATAACCCCGATCAGCGCCTTGATCTGGTCGTCGCAGGCACCAAAGACGCCGTGATGATGGTCGAATCCGAGGCTTATGAGCTGACCGAAGAGGAAATGCTGGGCGCGGTAAACTTTGCGCATGAGCAGATCCAGCCGGTCATCGACCTGATCATCGATCTGGCCGAAGATGCGGCCAAAGAGCCGTTCGATTTCCAGCCTGCCGACTACTCGGACCTATATGCGGCCGTGAAGAAAGCGGGCGAGGACAAGATCCGCGCCGCCTATGCGATCACCGACAAGCAGGAACGCACTGGTGCGGTGTCTGCCGCCAAGGACGCGATCAAGGCATCGCTGTCTGAAGAGCAACTGGACGATGCGAACCTCGGCGCAGCGCTGAAGAAGCTGGAAGCCACCGTTCTGCGCGGCGACGTCGTGAAAACCGGCAAGCGTATCGATGGCCGTGCCCTCGACACTGTGCGCGAAATCGTTAGCCAGACGGGCCTTCTGCCCCGTACGCATGGCTCGGCGCTGTTCACACGCGGCGAGACGCAGGGTCTGGTTGTTACCACGCTCGGCACCGGCGACGATGAGCAATTCATCGACGCGCTGCATGGTAACTTCAAATCCAACTTCCTGCTGCACTACAACTTCCCTCCCTATTCGGTTGGCGAAGCTGGGCGCGTGGGCCCTCCCGGCCGCCGCGAAATCGGCCATGGCAAGCTGGCTTGGCGTGCGCTTCAGGCGGTTCTGCCTGCTGCGACGGATTTCCCCTACACGATCCGCGTCGTGTCTGAGATTACCGAATCCAACGGCTCGTCGTCGATGGCGTCGGTCTGCGGCGGGTCGCTGTCGATGATGGATGCGGGCGTTCCGT
The DNA here is from genome assembly GCF_035599575.1 of Roseovarius sp. Pro17. Lineage (NCBI taxonomy): Bacteria > Pseudomonadati > Pseudomonadota > Alphaproteobacteria > Rhodobacterales > Roseobacteraceae > Roseovarius > Roseovarius sp. Pro17. Next base: position 3,454,145 of record NZ_CP141179.1, on the reverse strand, counting down.
TGAAGGCAGCTGTGGCTGGCGTTGCCATGGGCCTGATCATGGAAGAGGATGGCGAATACGCAATCCTGACTGATATCTTGGGCGACGAGGATCACCTTGGCGACATGGATTTCAAGGTCGCTGGCACCGAAAAGGGCATCACGTCCTTGCAGATGGACATCAAGATCGCAGGCATCACGCCCGAGATCATGTCTAAGGCGCTCGCACAGGCCAAGGACGGACGGATTCACATCCTGAACGAGATGTCCAAGGCGCTGACCGGCGCTCAGGACTTCTCGATCCACGCGCCGCGTATCGAGACGATGCAGATCCCCACGGACAAAATCCGCGAAGTCATCGGTTCGGGCGGCAAGGTTATCCGTGAGATCGTCGAAGTGTCGGGCGCCAAGGTCGACATCAACGACGAAGGCATCATCAAGATCGCATCGCCAAATGGCGAGGCCATCAAGAAGGCCTACGACATGATCTATTCGATCGTGGCCGAGCCCGAAGAAGGCCACGTCTATGACGGCAAGGTCGTCAAGATCGTCGATTTCGGCGCGTTCGTGAACTTCTTTGGCAAACGTGATGGTCTGGTGCATGTCAGCCAGATCGAAAGCCGCCGCCTGAACCACCCTTCGGATGTGTTGAAGGAAGGTCAGGACGTGAAGGTCAAGCTGCTGGGCTTTGACGATCGCGGCAAGGTCCGTTTGTCGATGAAAGTCGTCGATCAGGAAACTGGTGAAGAAATCGCGCCGGAGCAAAAAGAAAAAGACGACGCGTAAATCGCTTTGGACAGTGAAAAGAAGGCCCCGGTGGAAACGCCGGGGCCTTTTGCATGTCAGATCGGCAGCGCTGTCGTGTTGCATATCGTTCGCAGCGCGAAACTGCTCTGCATATTCGCCACGCCCGGTAGGCGGGTCAGATACTGGCGGTGGATACGGGCGAAATCCTCGGTGTTTTCAGCGACGATTTTCAGGATGTAGTCGGCGGTTCCGGCGGTCAGGTAGCACTCCAGAACGTCCGGCACCCGCGCGACGGCCCGCTCAAAGGCGTCGAGCACGTCATCGGCCTGTGTGGACAGCGTGATTTCCACAAACACGGTCGCAGACACACCCATCTTGCGCGCGTCCAGAATAGCGACGTAGCCCGCGATATAGCCATCATGCTCTAGTCGCTGCACGCGGCGATGGCAGGCGCTGGCCGACAGGTTCACCTTGTCGGCAAGGTCCGCGTTCGAGATGCGACCGCGTTTTTGCAAGACGGTCAGCAATCGGCGATCAATCGTATCAAGGGACATTTTCGAAAATCCTCAGGTATTTCACCATTGATAGAGAATATTATTGCGTGAACAAAGCGAAAGTCCGATCATTTTCGCGCACGATCCGCAGATCACACAGGTAATTTGCGATGGTAACGACAGGAGAGTAAGAATGAAAATCGGATGCCCAACCGAAATCAAGTCACAGGAATTTCGCGTCGGCATGACGCCCAATGCCGCGCAAGAGGCCGTCGCGCACGGTCATGAGGTCGTCGTTCAGGCGGGGGCCGGCATTGGCGCAGGCTTTACAGATGCTGATTACACCGCCGCCGGAGCCACGATTGTCGACAGTGCCAACGAGGTTTACGCCAGCGCTGATATGATCGTGAAGGTGAAGGAACCGCAGGCAGTCGAGCGCAAGATGCTGCGCGAGGGTCAGGTGCTGTTCGCATATCTCCACCTCGCGCCCGATCCGGACCAGACGCATGATCTGATCGCATCGGGCTGCACTGCCATCGCCTATGAGACGGTGACGGGCAACGGTGGCGGTTTGCCTCTGCTCGCTCCGATGTCTGAGGTTGCCGGTCGTCTTGCGCCGCAGACGGGGTCATGGGCGTTGCAAAAGGCGAATGGCGGCAGCGGTGTTCTGATGGGTGGCGTTCCGGGCGTGCGCCCTGCGAATGTGGCGATCATCGGCGGCGGTGTCGTCGGTATGGCGGCGGCGCGCGTGGCGGTCGGCATGGGTGCTAACGTGACGGTCTTGGATCGCTCCGTGCAGCGTCTGTCGTATCTCGACGATGTGTTCATGGGTCGCCTGACCACGCAATATTCCGACAAGGGCGCGGTCGAGGAGCTGTTGCCGCGCATGGATATGGTGGTCGGCGCCGTGCTGATCCCCGGCGCAGCCGCGCCCAAGCTTGTCAGCCGCGATCAGCTGTCACTGATGAAGCCGGGCTCGGTTCTGGTGGACGTGGCCATTGATCAGGGTGGTTGTTTCGAGACGTCACGCGCGACGACGCATCAGGACCCGATCTATGAGGTCGACGGGATCGTGCATTATTGCGTCGCCAACATGCCGGGGGCGGTCGCACGCACGTCGACGATCGCGCTGGGGAATGCCACGATGCCCTTCATGCTGGCGCTGGCTGACAAGGGTTGGAAAAAGGCCTGCGCAGACGATCCGCACCTTCTGAACGGACTGAATGTGCATGCCGGACAGTTGACCTATGAGGCGGTCGGCACCGCTCTGAACATAGACACGGTCAAGCCGGAATCGCTGATCTGATCGCGAGGGGCCGCCCTCGCATCGGGGCGGCCCATTTCAAAATGGCTTGAGGCGCTGGGGCCGGACGGCTAGACCGGGCGCCAAAGGAGCCGCGCCATGAGCCTCAATACTTTCGGACATATGTTCCGCGTTACGACCTGGGGCGAAAGCCATGGACCAGCGTTAGGCGCGACGGTTGATGGATGCCCGCCGGGCGTGGCGTTGGACGAGGCGACGCTGCAGCAGTGGCTGGACAAGCGGCGCCCCGGCCAGAACAAAAACATGACCCAGCGGAATGAGCCTGACGCGGTGCAGATCCTGTCTGGCGTGTTTGAGGGCAAGACGACCGGCACGTCCATACAATTGATGATCGAAAACACCGATCAACGCAGCCGCGATTACGGCGATATCGCCAACACGTTCCGACCCGGTCATGCCGACATTACCTATCACCAGAAATACGGGCTGCGCGATTATCGCGGCGGCGGGCGCAGTTCGGCCCGCGAAACGGCGGCGCGTGTCGCCGCTGGTGGAATTGCCCGCGCGGCGCTGGACCAGTTGGTGCCGGGCGTTCAGGTCAAAGGCTACATGACGCGCATGGGGGCCATGACGCTGAACCGTGCGCGGTTTGACTGGGACGCGATTGAGGGCAACGATTTCTGGCTGCCCGACAGTGACGCCGCGCCCGAGTGGGAGGCGTATTTGCAAAAGCTGCGCAAGGCCCACAACTCGGTCGGGGCGATTGTCGAGGTGGTCGCGCGGGGCGTGCCTGCGGGGCTGGGCGCGCCGGTCTATGCCAAGCTGGATACCGATCTGGCTGCTGCGATGATGTCTATCAATGCGGTGAAGGGTGTCGAGATTGGCGAAGGAATGGCAGCGGCCGAGCTGATGGGCACCGACAACGCCGATGAGATTTACATGGGCGCGAACGGGCCGGAATATAGCAGCAATCATGCAGGCGGTATCTTGGGCGGTATTTCGACCGGTCAGGACATCGTCGTGCGGTTCGCGGTCAAGCCGACCTCGTCGATTCTCAGCCCGCGCAAGTCGATTCGCATGGATGGCAGCGCGACCGAAGTGGTCACAAAGGGCCGTCACGATCCCTGCGTCGGCATCCGCGCGGTGCCGGTGGGCGAGGCGATGATGGCCTGTGTGCTGCTGGATCATCTGCTGCTGCATCGCGGGCAGACAGGCGCGATAGGTCCCGTGGGGCGCATCGGCTGATTTGCCGGGAAAACGCGCGCTTTCCCGGCACTTTGCGTTAGCTGTCCTTCATATTGCCGGTCATGTAGATCAGCGTCGGGCCATCGGCCTTGAACGCCGCTGTCACGGCTTTTTTCAGTGCTTCCAACGTTTTCGGCGCTTCGGCTTTGGCCCCGTAGGCTTTTGCCAATGCGCAGAAATCGGGGTTGTGCGCGATTACCGAATTGGGCGCAATCTGCGCGGCAACCATGCTGTCCTCGATCTCTTTCAGCTTGCCATTGTCCCATAGCAGGATCGGCAGCGGCTGTCCCAGTTCGACCGCTGTTCCCAGTTCCTGCACGGTGTATTGGAAGCCGTAATCGCCTGCGATAATCACCGTAGGCAGGCCGGGCCGGGCCGCTGCGCCGCCGATACCGGCGGGCAGAGCATAGCCCAGTGTGCCAAATCCGTAGGGGTGGTGCCAGTGGCCGGGTCGATCCATGTCCCAGAATTCTTTGCCCGCATAGGCGAACTGAGTCATGTCCGAGAAGAACATCGTGTCCTCGGGCATCACTTCGCGCAATGCGTCGCAGATGCGCGCGATGCCGGGGCGTTCGGAATCCGCTTCCGCGCGCCAGCGTTTGCGCGCCTTGGTGATCTCGTCGGCGGTCCATGACGTGTCGGCGCTATGACCCTCGATGGCAGCGTTCAGCCCGGTGAAAAAGTCATTTGCGTCCATCGGGACGGCGATGCTGCCCGGCTCTTGGCCCAGCACTTCGGGGTCGATATCGACGCGGATCATCTGTGCGGTATGCTCCAGCTTGTCACGCCAGAGGTCCGTCTCGGACAATTCGCTGCCGACGACGATCACCAGATCGGCGCTTGCGGCGACCTTGGCGGTTTCAGGCCGACCCAGATAGCCACCGAAATGCAGCGGGTCGTCCTTGATCGAAATGATGCCACGCCCGGCGTCTGTCGGAAAGCTGGCTGCCTTGAGCGTCGTCAGGGCACGCCGCGCCTGTTCAGAGGCGCGCACAGCGCCACCGCCGAGGATAAAGAGCGGGCAATTGGCCGCCATGATCTGGCCCGCGATACCCTCGGGCAGGACGTGGCGCACCGGCTTGAGGCTGGGCGGTTTGTCAGGCGCGGCCTTGGCTTCGCCTTCCAGCGCGGCGATGGGTACCTGAATATGCTTGGTGCGGGGACGCTTTGTCTGAAACTCGCTCAGCGCGCGGTCGATCAGCGTATAGGCCGCATCCGCGTTGTTCGCGGTGTAGGACCAGTCGGACACGGTCGCACCCGCCGCTTGCTGATCCAGCATTTGATGCAACTGACCGCGCGTCGCGGCGGTATCGTCAAGGCACGAGGACAGCACCAGCACCGGCACGCTGTCGGAATAGGCCTGTCCCATCGGCGTCATGGTGTTGCACAGGCCGGGTCCAGTGATGACATAGGCGATACCGGGCTTGCCGCTGGCGCGGGCGTATCCGTCGGCCATGAAGCCCGCGCCCTGTTCGTGCCGGGCCAGGAAATGACGGATGCCCGCCTCTTCGATGCCGCGATACATTTCCTGATTGTGGACGCCGGGGATGCCAAAGATTGTGTCAACGCCCCGCGATTTCAGCATGTGCGAGATTTGTGCGCCCAAGGGGCGAGTGTGGGATGTATCAGACATCAGATCCTCCAGAATGATACGGTGAATATGGCATAGACGACGACCAGCTCCAACCGGCCGATCAGCATGGCGGTGGTCAGGATCCACTTGGCCGTGTCGTTTAGCGTTACGAAGTTGCCTGCAGGGCCGATCGTGTCGCCCAGACCGGGGCCGATATTGCCCAGCGCGGTCGCGGCACCCGAAATGGCGGTGGTGAAATCAAGGCCCGTGAGGCCGAGCAGCACCGAGATAAGGCCGAGGCTGACGGTAAAGAAAACAAAGAACGACATGACCGAACTCAGCACGTCGTTGTCCACAGCACGCCCCGCATAGCGCGGTGTGAACACGCCATGCGGCGTGCGGATGCGGGCCAGTTGTACGCGGATGGATGCGAACAGCAGTTGATAGCGAAAAATCTTGACCGAGCAGGCCGTCGATCCGGCGCAGCCGCCGATCAGCCCGGTAAAGAAAAAGATCGAGACAGCGAAAGGCCCCCAGAGCATATAATCTTCGCTGGCATATCCGGTGCCGGTAATGATCGATACGACGTTGAACAGCACCTCGCGGAATGTCTCTTCGGTGAAATGCTGACGCTGAAAGAATTGCCACATGGTCAGCACGCCGACGATGCAGCTGATCGTCGTGAAAAAGCCGCGCACCTGCGGGTCGCGTAGCAGGGGCTTTGCAGTGCCTGCGGTCAGCTGCACGAACCGCACAAAGGGCAGTGCCGACAGCATCATAAAGATGACCGCCACATATTCAGCCGAAGGGTGAAGCGCGCCAAAGGAGGCGTCGTAGTTCGACATGCCGCCGGTCGCAACGGTCGTCATGGCATGAACCGTGGCGTCGAATGCGGTCATGCCGGTGGCGATGTAGGACATGATGCAGGCCAGCGTCATGCCCAGATAGATCACGGAAATGCGGCTGGCGATCTCACCCGCGCGTGGCAGTATCTTGCCCATCGTGTCGAACGATTCGGCCTTGAATATCTGCATGCCGCCGACCCGCAGTTCGGGCAGGAACACCATGGCGACGACGATGATACCGATCCCGCCCAGCCATTGCATGATGCCGCGCCACAACAGCAGTCCCTTGGGTAACGTATCCAGCCCCTCGACCACGGTCGAGCCGGTCGTCGTCAGTCCCGACATCGCCTCGAACACGGCGTCTGTAAAATCGAGGCCGGTCGCCCCCAGCATGAAGGGCAGCGCGCCAAAGACGGGTAGCACGACCCATACGCCAGTCGTCAGCAGGAAGGTCTGGCGAATGGTCAGCCCTTCGCCCACCCCGTTGCGGCACGCACCTGCAACAAGGCCGCCGATCAGGATCGTCAGGATCGAAGACTGCGCGAAAACATGCCAGTGGCCGCGGCTCTCGGCGATATCCACCACGAGCGGCAGTAGCATGGCAAGGCCCAGCGCCATGGCCGTCAGGCCGATAACATATCCCACCGGGCGCAGATCCAACATGGGGGCGAGCGTTGGCGCGACCTTCGCCCCGTGTCAAGCGCGATCAGGTGGTTACGTGGTGGCCTCAGCCAGTCAGCGGCCCGCTTCGATAGCGAAAAACGCCAGTGGCGGTGGCCGCTAGGGTGCCCGTCTCGTCCGTCACCCGCGCCTCGGCAAAGTAGGTCTTGCGCCCGCCGCCGATGCGCTTGGCCGTGGCGATGATCCGCTTGCCTTGCAACTGGCCGACATAGTTGACCGTCATCGACAACGTCAGGGCGTTTTGTTGCGCGCCCGGCTCGCCTGTGTAGCATCCCGCATAGCCCATGGCCGTGTCCAGCAGCAGCGCGTGGACGCCGCCATGCAGCAGTCCTTGGCGATTATGCAGATGCTCTGCAAAATCCAGCTCGACCTGCGCGTGATCGCGCGACCATTCGGTGAGCTGATATCCCAGATGGGTTTGCAGGCCGGATGGGGATTCCAGCAGCGCGGGGTCGATGGGGGCGTCGGTCATGGGCTGGGCCTTTCGTCACGGGTTGCGACGACAGGTGGCACAATCCGGGCCGCGCTGCAATCGGGCGGCCTTGACCTTGGGCGGGGTTAGGCCCCATCTAAGCCCCATCAGCCACACCGGAGCCAGCCATATGACATTCGACCGCCAGATCAGGATCGCCCCCTCAATCCTCTCCGCAGATTTCGCCAATTTCGGGCAGGAGATTCGCGCGATCGAGGCCGAGGGCTGCGATTGGGTGCATGTCGACGTGATGGACGGGCATTTCGTGCCAAACCTCACCTTCGGCCCGCCCCTGCTCAAGGCGATTCGCCCGCATATTCAGACCGTCATGGACGTGCATCTGATGATCTCGCCGGTGGATGCCTATATCGATGCCTATGCCGATGCAGGCGCTGATATCCTGACCGCGCATCTTGAGGCAGGCCCGCATATCCACCGCACGTTGCAGGCCATTCGCGGGGCTGGTTGCAAGGCCGGGCTGGCGCTGAACCCCGGCACGGGGCTGGACGCGGTGCCGCATTTGCTGGACATGATCGATCTGGTTTGCGTGATGACAGTCAACCCCGGCTTTGGCGGGCAGAAATTCATCCATAGCCAGATTGAAAAGGTGCGGTCCCTGCGCGCCATGATCGGCGACCGGCCTATTCATATCGAGATCGACGGTGGCATGACTCCCGAAACCGCGCCTTTGATGGCGGCGGCTGGGGCCGATGTGTTTGTTGCTGGCTCGGGTGTGTTCAAAGGTGGCAGCGTCGACAATCCTGCGCCTTATGGCGAGAATATGCGCGCCATTCGCGCTGCTGCCGAGGGCGCGCTGGGTTAACCGACATCAATCCAGCCGAATATTCACCCGCGCGCTGCGCCCCAGCGCGTCGATGACCGATATCTGGCTGAATCCCGCACCTAGCCCCGGCAGGCTGGCCTGTGGCACCTGCACGCCGGTCAGCATCGGCTGGCCGTTTGCCATCCATGTATAAGGCGGCTTGCCGCCGCGCACCTTGACCGGCAGGCCTGCGCCGAACTCGGCCAGCGTCGCGCCTTCGGGCGGAAAAATCAGCTCGGGCGCGCCGGGATCCGGGGCAAAGACCGCGCTGCGCCCAGTAAAGCGACGTAGCGGTTGCGGCAGTTCGGCGGTCGAGACAATCAGCGTTTCAGGCGGGGGCGCGGGCAGCGGATCGGGCGCGGGCTTCAGCCGCTGGAACGCCTCGAACAGGATCGGCGCGGCCAGATCGCCGCCGAACGCGCCCGGCACCGGCGTGCCGTCAGGCCGCCCGATCCAGACACCCGCCACATGCGCGCCGTCATAGCCCAGCGCCCAGGCATCGCGATGGCCGTAGGAGGTGCCGGTCTTGTACGCCAACGTCCGGCTGGGGGCATTGGGAGGGGGCGTCAGGCCCGCGAGGATATCGCCCACCTGCCACGCGGCAGAGCGGCTGAGGATGGGGGTGGGGCTCGCGTCCCCCTCGCCCTGCCGCCAGTGAAGTGGAATCGCCTCGCCGCCCCGCGCGAGAGCGGCGTAGAGTTGCACCATATCCGACAGCGTAATACCGATACCGCCCAGCGCGACGGCGAGGCCCGCGTGATCGCCGGGCAATTCGGGATGCATCCCGGCGCGGCGCATCGTGTCCATCAGATGGGCCGGGCCGATTTCGTCCATCAGGCGCACGATGGGGATATTCAGCGATTGGCGCAGGGCGTCTGTCACGGTCAGTTCACCGCGAAAATGGCCGTCAAAATTCTGCGGCGCGTAACCGCCGAAACGCACGGGTGCGTCGTTTATCAGTGTTTGCGGATGCGCTAGACCCCGATCAAAAGCCATGCCGTAAATCACCGGCTTCAGCGTCGATCCGGGCGAGCGTAGCGCCTGCGTCATGTCGACAAATCCCTGCCGCGCGCCCGAATCGTAACCGGCGGACCCGACAGAGGCGAGGATATCTCCGCTGCGATGATCGGCCAGCACGATCGCGACCGACACCGCGCTGGGCAGACCGCGCACCGCACGGGCGGCAAGCGTCTCAAGCTGGGCCTGAAGCCGGGCGTCGATGGTCAGATCATGGCGCAGCGCGCCGGGCGCGTCCGCGATGGCGCGGTCCGCCAGATGCGGCGCGAGGGCGGGAAAGGGACGGCGCGCGCTGGGCACCGGGTCCAGCTTGGCGGCGCTTGCGGCCTCATCGCTCAGTATGCCTTGTCGCGCCATGCGGTCCAGAACGCGGTCGCGCGCCACGCGTGCTGCATCGCGGTGCCGGTCGGGTCTGCGCGTTTCGGGCGATTGTGGCAGGGCCACCAGCAACGCCGCCTCGGCGGGGGTCAGGCGGGCAGGTTCCTTGCCGAACCACGCGAGGGTGGCGCCGCGGATGCCCTCGATATTGCCGCCATAGGGCGCGCGGGTGAGATAGATTTGCAGGATCTGATCCTTGGTCAACCGTCGCTCCAGCGCTAGCGCCAGCCGGATCTGGCGCGCCTTGCCCGCCCATTGGCCGGTGCTGCCATCCTCCATCAGACGCGCGGTCTGCATCGTCAGGGTCGAGCCGCCCGAAACGATGCCGCCGTTCCAAACGGCCTGCATCGCCGCGCGCAGCATGGCGCGTAGATCGACGCCGAAATGGCTGCGATAGCGGCGATCCTCGTAGGCAATCAGCATGTCGATGAACGCCGCATCCACCTGACCCGGCTCTAGCCGCCAGCGGCCATCGGCGACGGTATAGACGCGCAGCGTGCGCCCGTCGCGGTCCAGCACTTCGGTGCCGGTCGCACTCAGCAACGGAGGCATTGGCGTCGCATCTATCCAGCGATCCAGTGCATCGCGCCCGCCCGCCGCAAGGCCCAGCGTCAGGGCGAGTGCAAAGAGCCAACGGTGCGCGCGCATGGTGCTACTCGGTCACTGTCATCGCGCCGGTATCGGTATGGGCGCGATACTGGGGTCGATACATGTCTTCGACCGTGGCGGCCGGGTGATGGTAGCTACCGGGCGAGATAGCGCGCACGATATAGGCAAGGCGGAATGCCTCGTCTTCGCGCCAGTCGACGGCGGCGATGAAGCGGTCTGAGCGGAATTCGGTATGCCGCGCATATGCGGTCTTCAACCAATCCAGCGAGCGCACGTCGCCTGAGCGCAGAAGGTTCGGGTTATCGATCTCAAGCCCCGCAGGCAGCGGATCGTCAATGATCAGCCGCGCCTCGCTGTCCTCGAAAGGGGTGACGGTCAGAACGGTAACCAGCCGCGCGCCGGAGGGGACATTGACCAGCGTGATCTCGTTTCCGTCCATGTCGTAATACGTGCGCTCGATCCGGTAGCCATAGCCATCCGCCGGGCCGGGGACCAACGGCACGCCAAAGGTGGTCAGCGTGATGTCGGTGTCTGTCTGCGCGGTATTCTCGATCCGCTGGGGCGTCAGCGTCTCAGCCTCCAGCTTGCGGATGAACGGGCCGGTGACAGGATCGCCGTTCACGGTCAGGCCCTGCGATGAGCTGTCCTTGATCAGGGCATTTGCGGCCAGAAGGCTCCACGCCTCTTCCTGGGTGGACATGTGCGGGCCGTCGGTGTTCAGGCGGCGGGCCAGATCGGCGGCATCGCCCACCTCGCTGCCTGCCTCGACCAAAAGGGCCAGAACGCCAGCGCGGTCACGCGCGGCAGTGCCGTAATCCGAGCGCCAGACATGGCGGCCGTCGCTGTCATTCGCGCTTTTGTCCAGCGCCGCGCGGAACATGCGATCCGCGCGCGATTGATCCCCGTAGAAGGCCAACGCCGCGCCCAATTGTGCCTGCGCAAGCGGTGTTGCAAAGTCGCCGACCTTGACGTCGGCGTAATAGCGCAGATCGCCCATGCTGGCCGCACCTTCGCGGGCGAGGACCATCAGCGCGTAGGCGATATCTTCGCCGCCATTGTCGAAATCAGGGGCATAGTTCACGCGGTTGCGCAGGTTGTCCATCGCCATGGTAAAGGCGTGGTTGGGCACATCAAACCCTTCGGCGCGCGCGCGCGACAGGAAGTCGGCGACATAGGCGTCCAGCCAGAAATCACCCGATTCCGCGCGCCAGAGGCCGAAGGCGCCGCTGCCTGTCTGACGGGTCAGTACTTTTGCAACGGCCTGCTGCACGCGTTCCTGGATTCTGGCGTCATTTCCGAGGCCCAAGGCCGAGGCGACTTGGTTAAAGTAGATCAGCGGTAGCGCGCGGGACGTCGTCTGTTCGGTGCAGCCATAGGGGTAGCGGTTCAGCGATTGAAGCAGGCCGGGCACATTCAGCCGTGCCAACGCGCCCGCTGACATGACCGCCTCGCCCGTGCCGGGGCGATATAGCGCGAACAGGTCGTCCGTCAGGGTAAAGGTATCGCCTGCCGCCAACTCGAACCGCCGGGTTCCGGATACAGCAGGATCATTGGCGCGCACGGGCAGCGTCAGCGATTTGGTCAGCTGCCTGCCGTCCGGCGTAGTGAGGGCAATGCGGATGTCGTAATCACCGACCTCGCCTGCGGTGACGGGCAGGCGGAAGGTCTGCTTTTGCCCTTCGCCCAGATCGAAACCTGAGGGGATGTTGCCCGTCAGGGCCAGACCCGGCGCGGAAAGATCCAGACCGACGCGGCCCGTGGGTCCGGTGGCGTGGACAATTTCGAGCAGCATCGAGCTGGTATCGCCGGGCGCGAGAAAGCGGGGGACAGACGCGGTCAGCACCACGGGATCGCGCACGAGCACGTCGCGCTCGGCTTGGCCCACGCCCTTGGCGCTCCACGCGATGGCCATGAGGCGCACGGTGCCGTTGAAATCGGGAATGTCGAACTGCGCCTCGGCTGTGCCGTCTGCGCCGACGGTCAGCGGCCCGGTGAAGTAAGCGACCAACTCCTCGGTCGGCGGGGGCGATTTGCGCTGCATACCGTTGCCTGCATCCCCGCCCGAGCGTACGCGCCCGTCAGCGCCATTCATTGCGTCGATGAGACGTCCATAGATATCGCGGATCTCGACTCCTAGGCGGCGCTGGCCAAAGTAATGGTCGGATGGATCGGGGCTGTCGAACCCGGTCAGGTTCAGAATGCCCACATCGACGGCGGCCAGCGTGACATAGCCCGTCTCGCCCTCCAGCCCGTCGACCTTGACGGTGGCACTCAGCGGGCCGCGCGGGTCCGAAGTGTCGGGCGCGTCAATGGTGACGGCCAGCTGCCGTTCGCCCGGATCGATTTTCGCATAGGCCAGCCCCAGCGACCGCGCGGGGTTCTGCCCGGCGGAGACGTCCATCGGGCGGATCACCTGTGCGGTGACATAGGCACCTGCGCCCCAATCCTCGGTGATTTCGACGGGGATGACGTTTTCGCCCTCCGTCACTTCGACGGCTTGGCGCGAGATCACCCGGTTCGACATGACGGTGACCAGCGCTGTGCCAGAGTAACGCGGCACGATGCGCAGCCGCGCAGTGTCGCCGGGCGCATAGGTCTCAGAATCCAGCGATAACTCCAGCGTGTCGGGTGTCTGCCTGGCGTCGGCGGGGGCATACCAGCCTGCGTAGAACTGCGTCGAAGAAGCGACATAGGGGCCATCCGTGCGCTCGACCAGCAGCTCATACTGGCCCCAGTCCACCGGGGCGGAAACGGCGAGAGGCGCATCGCCCAGCATCCCATCGCCCGTGGCGATGCGGGTGCGGGTCGTGATCGGTTCCCAGTCCCAATTGCCGTATTGGCGATACCATTGATAGCGCGTCTTGACTCGGTTCAGGGTCCATTTCACCGGCATGTCGGTGCGGGTCAGGTCAGGCGCAACGGCGATCACGTCAAAGCGCGCCTCGCTGCCCTCCTGCACGACATCGTCAAAGGCGGGTTTGATGCCGATGATTGGCGCGTTGGGCGCGACCGTGCGGGTGATCTGCCGCTCGACCGGGCGACCCGATCCCTCGCGCAGGCGCACGACTGCGGTGGCAGTGTAGGGGCGATCGTCGCCTAGACCTTCGGGCATTTCCAATGGCAGGCTCAGCGTGCCGTCCGCCGCGGTGGTTTGTGTGTCCAAGACCGATACTTGCGGCCCGTCCGCGCTATCGTATCGGCCAAAGATGTAGCCGGGGAACCCATCGAGGTCGCGGGCAGGCCTCAGCACCAGCTCGCCCTCGGATTTCAGACCGCCACCGGGCGCACCAAAGAGGTATTTCGCCTCGATTTGCACCCGGGGCGGTGCATCGGCGCTGATCGTGCCGTCGGGCAGGGACAGGGTGAAATCAATGCGCTCAGGCAGGAAATCCTCGACCAGAAGCTGGGTCGACGCCAGCGCAGGCGCGTCCAGATCGGCCTTGATATCCAGCGTCCAGGTGCCGCGCGGAGCCGTTTCGCCCACTGGCAGGTTGAACACGTGGCCGCCCGCTGTGCCATCCGCCGATAGATTGCGGGTATATTCCACGCCGTCCGGGCGCGTCAGGATCGCTGTAAGCGGCAGGCCGGTTATCGCCTCGGCCCGGTCGTCGCGCGCCAGTGCGGTGGCATGGATCACTTCGCCTGCGCGATAGGCACCGCGATCGGTGGCAAGGAACACGTCGACAGGCGGTGCGGGCGCACGGCCCTCGACGCCGCGATCCGACAGATCAAAGGCGGGGTCGGTCAGCGACAGAAATGCCGCATCCTCATCGCCCTTCTTGGCGATGACCAACGCAGGCGCCGCCCCACCGGTGCCGCGCGTCAGGCCCGCGTCAAAGCGTACATGCCCGTCACTATCGGTCGCCGCCGTTCCCAGCACCGCATTGGCGCGCGACAGCAGCGTTACCTCGATCCCGTCCAGCGCATCCGCGCTGGCAAGGCTGCGCGCAAAGACGTTTAGCCCGTCGTTGCCCATCATTGTCGTCAGGCCCAGATCGGTCAGCACAAACCACTGGGTCGCGCCTGCATCATCGTAGGTTTCGACCCCTTTTATGCTGGCTGAAAGGGTGTAGATGCCCGGCGGCTGGTCCTTTAGCACGTCGCCCAGGGGCAGGCGGGTGGTCATGGTGCGGTTCAGTTCATTTTGAACCTCGCCCGTGCCGGTCCAAATGTCCTGCGCGATGTTTTCGGAAAACGAGTCTAGCGTATAGCCGTCCAGCGGGCGGCCAAAATAGCCGTCCTGAATGGCGCGCAAAAGGTTGCGATCGCTCACGCGGCGCAGGCTAAGCTGGACGGAATCGAGGTTCACCGTCTCGACCGGCAGGGCCGCGTCGGCGGCGCGGGGCAGCACGTAGGCGCGGCCCGGAAAGGCGACGTTAGGCTCGCGGTCGCGCACATATGTGGTGATCTCGATATCCTTGACCAGTGCCTGGCCATCGGCAGCGGGCAGCCCCTTGCGGAAGGTGATGCTATAGCGCTCGCCGTGCTGGACGCCGTCGATGCAGATCTGCCGCTTCTCAGGCTGCACGACCATGCCCGGATCAGGCACACGGACGAAGGGGGCGTAATCGGTCCCGGCCTCGATCAGATCCTCGGAAAACTCGGCACAGATACGCGGGGTCGCGGTATCGCTGTCAATGCTATTGTCGGTGATGCGGAAACCGTATTTCGCGACGGCAGCGTCCAGTTGCGACGTGACATCGGCACGCGGTTGCACTTCATAGGCGAGGCGCAGGGCCTGCACCATATCTCGGCCCCGATCGCCCCGCTCTAGCGCGTCAGCCATCACTAACAAGGCATTAATGCGCGCGCCGTCCGAAAGGGCGCGCAAATAGGCATTGGTACTGGCGGATATGGCCTGGCGGGTATGCTTGCTCTTGTCCTTGCCGATCCGGAGGGACAGGCGGGCGTAGTCGGTCCAATGTTCGCTCAGATCGCTGGTGGCGACGGCGGCCCCTGTCCAGCGCATGGCGTTCAGCATGTCACCGCCTGATTCGCGGTTCTGCGCGGCGGCGATCATCGCCTCGATCGTCCAAGCGCCGCCGGAATGAAGCCGCCCGATCTTGTCTGCCTGTTCGCGTGCTTGGCTCAGCGTGCCTGTGCCCAGAAAGCTCAGATCGTTCGCGCGTCCGTCGGACATTGCCAGCACCTGAGAGTCAGTCTCGACAACGCGCCCGGAATAGGCACCCTCGAACAGCTGCTGGTCGCTGACGGCGCTTTTGGGAAAGCAGGCGTTCGATTTGGTGTTGTAGGTAAAGGCGTGGCATTGGGGATCGCTGAGGCAGGCGTTCTGGCAGGCATCATAGGTGGTGTCAAACAGCGCGGTCAGGTCCGCGCCGTAGAAATCCACATCGGCTGTGATGACGGCGCGGCGCTCGGGGATTGCGGTCTGCGCTGTCAGGCCAGCCGCGAATAGCATGAAAAACATCGGCAAAATTATGTTGCGCAGCATCAAAGCCTCCTGACAGCCGTTGTCATATCGTGCCATGCGTCCGGGGGCGGGGCAATGATTCAACCCGCTCTCGTTAAAGAGATGTTCACTTTGCTGGCCCAATATCGCTTGCATCTTATGGATTGGCACGGCGGGGAATCGGCATGACGCTTGCCAACAAGCTGGCACAGGAGCGGCGCGCGCGCCTCGCGGCCGAGCGTCTGCTGGAGCAAAAGCAGGCCGAACTGCATGCGGCCAACCGCAAACTGGGCAAGCATGCGCGCGCCCTCTCGGATGAGATCGTCGTCACCCGTGCCAAGGTGCAGACGGTCGAGGATGAAAACGAGCGGGTGAAATCCGATCTGCATGTCGCCAACGAAAAGGTGCAGGTGGCCGAGCGGCGGCTGTGGCATTCAATCGAGACGATTCAGGACGGTTTCGCCTTTTTCAACGACAGCGGGCGCATGATCGCGGCCAATCCGGCCTATATGTCGGTATTCGATGGGCTGGAGGCGATCGAGCCGGGCATCAGCTATGTCGAGATCTTGCAACTGGCCACCGAGGAGGGGATCGTCGATATCGGCGACGATGCCCCCGCCGCGTGGCGCGAGACGATGCTTGACCGCTGGCAAAGCACCGACCCCGAGCCGACCGTGATCCGCCTGTGGAGCGGCGAATACATCAAGCTGATCGACCAGCGCGGCCATGACGGCGATGTGGTCAGTCTGGCGCTGAACATTACCTCAACGATCCGCTACGAGGAACGTCTGAAAGATGCCCGCGCCAAGGCCGAGGCGGCGAGCCGTGCGAAGTCGTCCTTTCTCGCCAATATGAGTCACGAAATCCGCACGCCCATGAACGGCGTCGTCGGCATGGCCGACCTGCTCAAGGATACCACGCTGACCGAAGAGCAGCGGCTATATGCGGACACGATCAAGAATTCGGGCGAGGCGCTGTTGGTCATCATCAACGACGTGTTGGATTATTCGAAAATCGAAGCCGAAAAGCTGGTGCTCAAGCCTGAGCCATTTGATCTGGAGCGCTGCATTCACGAGTTGATCATGCTGATGCAGCCCAAGGCGCGCGAGCAAGGGCTGGAAATTCTGCTGGATTACGATCTATTTCTGCCGACGCAGTTCATCGGCGATCCGGGCCGGTTGCGGCAGGTTCTGACGAACCTCATGGGCAACGCCGTCAAGTTCACCGAAAAGGGCCATGTGCTGATCCACGTGACGGGCGTCGCCGGGGACGACGGCACAGCGCGGGTGCATATCGCGGTCGAAGATACAGGCATCGGCATCCCTGCGGACAAGGTCGATCACGTTTTTGGCGAATTCAATCAGGTCGATGACGACCGTAATCGCCGGTTTGAGGGCACCGGGCTGGGCCTTGCCATCTCGCAGCAGTTGGTGCGGATGATGGGTGGGCGCATCTGGGTCGAAAGTGAGCTGGGCGTTGGGTCCACCTTTGGCCTTCAGATCACCTTGCCGTTGGTGGATGGCGCCGAAGAGCCGGGACCGATCGGGGGTTGCGGTGTGAGGCGCGCGCTGATCGTGGACGGGCGTGACGCGAACCGCCTGATCCTGGAAAAGCGGCTGAACCTATTGGGAATTGAAACGCAATGCTGCGCGGACGGCGCCGAGGCACTGGAGTGCATGGATGCGGGTGTCGATCTGGTCCTGACCGATCATCATCTCCCCGGCATTGACGGGCTGGAGCTGGCCGAGGCGCTGCGCGCGGCAGGCCATGACGCGCCCATCATCCTGCTGAGCGACAATACCGGCAATGCCGCGCAAGACCCGGCGCGCGTGCATCTTCATGCGGTGCTGCAAAAGCCGGTGTCGCGCCGCGATCTGTGCGCGGCGCTGCAATCGCTCACCGCGCCGGATGCCGCACAAATTTCGGAGGTCGAGGCCGAAGAGGCACCGCCTGAAACTTCCCTGCGCGCGCTGCGCGTGCTGGCGGCAGAAGATAACAAGACGAATCGGTTGGTTTTTTCCAAGATGGTCGGCACTCTGGATATTGAGCTGACCTTTGCCGAGAACGGCGTCGAGGCGGTTGAGCTATATCAGAGCTTTCAGCCCGATATCGTCTTTATGGATATCTCGATGCCCCTGATGGACGGCAAGGAAGCGACCGGGCATATCCGCGATCTGGAAAAGGAAAGCGGCGTGCATGTACCGGTAGTGGCGATGACGGCACACGCGATGGACGGCGACGATACCGACATCTTGGCGGCGGGCCTAGATCACTACCTGACCAAGCCGCTGCGCAAGGGCGCCATCCACGAGCGCATCATGGATGCCTGCCCGCCCGATGTGCGCCCGCCGAGCGCGCCCGTGGCTGAGGCGGGATAGCGCCTGTTCAGTCCGCTGCGCGCAGGAACGCAGGCTTGTCCTTTTCCGAGAGGTTTGGGCTGTGCTTGTAGCCGCCGGTGTCGAAATCCAGCAAGGCGTCGGCGTCTGTCAGCCGATTCTGGATGATGAACCGCGCCATCGCACCGCGCGCCTTCTTGGCGTAAAAGCTGACGATTTTCGGCGTGCCGCCTTTGTCTTCGAGGAACACAGGGGTGATGACCCGCAGTTTCAGCGCATCTCGGTCCACCGCGCCAAAATACTCCTGACTGGCGCAATTGACCAAAACGTCGCCTTTGACGTCGGCGGCGTGGCGGTTCAGCGCCTCGGCGATCCGGTCGCCCCAATACTCATAGAGCGATTTGCCCTTTGGCGTCTTTAACTTGCTGCCCATTTCCAGCCGGTAGGGCTGGATCGCGTCCAGCGGACGCAGCAGGCCATAAAGCCCGGACAGGATGCGCAGATGATCCTGCGCCCATGCCATTTCGTCCGCGTCTAGGCTGCCCGCCTCAAGTCCTTGATAGGTGTCTCCGGCAAAGGCCAGCGCGGCGGGCTTGCTGTCCATGTCGCCGAATTCGGCGAACCGCTCGACGTTGAGCTTGGCCAGATCGGCGCTGATATCCATCAGGTCTTGCAGGTCGGACTGGCTGAGTTTGCCGGCGACCTTTGCCAGTGCGTTGGCATCCTTGGTAAATCCGGGCACCGTGGCGCTTGCATCCGTGGGCGACATATCCAGTTTCTTGGCGGGCGAGATGACGACGAGCATGGGAAATTCCTTTCGGGTTGCCCCTGATCTAGTCCGCCTCTTGCAGAACGTCCAGAAAGGCCGGGCCGAAACGCTCGGCGCGTTTGTCGCCGAGGATTCGGGCCATCTGCGCGGCGTCGCGGGGGCGTGTTTCGGCAATGCGGGTGATCAATGAGGTTGAGCAACTGAGCGGTTTGTCCAGACCCTCGGTACCTCGGGCCAGCTGCTGTTGCGCCTCGTTTAGTCGATCAAAGATACTGCCCGCCGCGCGCCCGGCCAGCTTGCGCCGGGACGGATGCATTTGCGCCGCCTCGCCATTGATGACTTCGAGAAAAGCATTGCCGTATTGCTCAAGCTTTTTCGCACCGACACCCCCGATGCGGGCCATCTGGTCTAGCGTGGCGGGGCGGACCTCGGCCATCTCAATCAGCGTGCGGTCGTTAAAGACTATATAGGCGGGCACGCTTTGCGCCTCGGCAAAGGCGCGACGCTTCGCCTTGAGCGCGGATAGCAATGGCGCGTCCTCGTCCGACACCAGCGCCTTGACCGCCGGGCGGCGCGCATTGCTTTGCATTGTATCCTGCCGCAGGGTGATAGTGCCTTCGCCCTTGAGGATCGGCACGGCGGGGTCCGTCATGCGCAGCGCGCCGTGGCGCTCGGGATCGGGGCGGACCAAATCGTGGCCCATCATCTGTCGGAAAATCGCCTGCCAGCTTTGCTTGGACATATCCTTGCCGACGCCGAAAGTGGGCAGATCATCATGGCCGCGCTGGCGGACCTTTTCTGTGACCTTGCCGGTCAGAATGTCGATCAGATGGCCCGCGCCGAAATATTCGCCGGTGCGCAGGATGGCCGACAGTGCCTTGCGGACCGCCTCGGTCCCGTCGAAGGTCGCGGGGGGTGTGTCGCAAAGATCGCAGTTCTTGCATGGCTCAGTGGTCTCACCGAAATAGCCCAGCAGTTTGACGCGGCGACACTCCAGCGCCTCAGCGAGGCCAAGTAGCGCGTTCAGCCGGGCGTGATCGGCCATGCGGCGTTCAGGTGGTGCTAACCCTTCGTCGATCTGGGATCGGCGCAGGCGGATATCGTCAGGACCATATAGGGTCAGCGTTTCGGCTGGGGCACCGTCGCGGCCCGAGCGGCCGATTTCCTGATAGTAGGATTCGATGGATTTGGGCAGGTCTGCATGGGCGACCCAGCGGATATCGGGCTTGTCCACGCCCATGCCGAAGGCGACGGTGGCCACGACGATCAGCCCATCCTCGGTGTTGAATCGCGCCTCGACTTCGCGGCGCAGACCCGCCTCCATGCCGCCATTGTAGGCGACGGCGTTGTGACCCGCATCGCGCAGCGCCTGCGCCAGCGTTTCGGTGCGCGCACGCGTGCCACAATAGACGATGCCGCACTGACCCTTGCGCGCGGCGGCGAACTCCATGATTTGGCGTCGTGGGGTGTCCTTGGCGGCAAAGGCGAGGTGGATGTTGGGCCGATCAAACCCGTGCAGGAACCGCTCGGGCGCGGCGCCATCGAATAGCTTTTCGATGATCTCGTCCTGCGTCTCGGCATCTGCCGTGGCGGTGAACGCGGCCAGCGGCACATCCAACGCCCGGCGCAATTCACCGATGCGCAGATAATCGGGGCGGAAATCATGACCCCATTGGCTGACGCAATGCGCCTCATCTACCGCGATCAGGCTGACATTGATGCGCCGCAGCATTCCCATAGCGGACCCGGCGGCGAGGCGTTCGGGCGCGATGTAGAGCAGTTTCAACCGACCGGCGTCGAGCGCGTCCCAGACGGCTGCGGTTTCCTCTTCGGTATTGCCGGAGGTCAGCGCACCCGCCTCAACGCCCGCCGCGCGCAGGGCGCGGACCTGATCGCGCATGAGGGCAATGAGGGGGGATATGACGACTGTGACACCCTCGCGCATCAGCGCAGGCAGTTGAAAACACAGGGATTTGCCGCCGCCCGTTGGCATGATGGCCAGCACGTTGCGGCCCCCTGACACGGCGGTGACGATATCCTCCTGCCCGGGGCGGAAGGCGTCGAATCCGAAAATGTCCCTCAGAAGGGTGGCGGCGGGGGGCATGAGATGTCCTGCAAGTTGCTTGGCTGCTCTTACAAGAGTATTTTCACACTAAGATTCGGGGAACAAGTCCCTAGGCGCGCAAACCCTGAGATCATGCAAAGCCAAAGATCACGGGCAGCACATACGCCCGCAGCGATATGACGACGATCAGCGCGACCAGCGGCGCCAGGTCCAGCGGGCGCGTGTCCGGCAGAATGCGGCGAATGGGCTGATAGATCGGCTCAAGCAGGCGGTTGAGGCCGGTCCATATCTGGGCGACCAGCGGCTGGCGCAGGTTCAGCACCTGAAAGTTGATCAGCCAGCTCATGATGATGTGCACGATCATCACGAAATAGATGATGCTGAGGATCAGTTGCAAAGGTCCGTAGATTGCCAGCATGAAAAGTCATCCCTCGAATAAAGCCTGCTCCGAGGTAGGCCGCAGCGGCGCAAAGCGCAAGGGTGGCGAGGAATGGCTTGCCCCATTGGCGCGGGCGCTGTCATATCGGGCGCATCGCCAATTTCAGCCGGTAAACGGATTTCGAGGGCCATATGAGAGGCATCAGCTATCGCCGCCGCATCTGGGGCTGGTTCTTTTTCGACTGGGCCAGTCAGCCGTATAACACGCTGCTGATTACCTTTATTTTTGCGCCCTACATCAGTGAGCTGATCGGCGACGGCGCGCAGGCTCAGACGGTTTGGGCCTTTGGCATCGCCATCGGGGGCGTGATCATCGCGCTGGGCGCGCCGATCCTCGGGGCCATGGCCGACAATTCGGGGGCGCGGATGCAGTGGATACAGGTGTTTTCCGCCATGTATGTCATCGGCGCCTTCGGCATTTGGTGGGCGACGCCGGTGGATCTGAACCTGATCGTCGTGCTCGGGTTTTTCGTGCTGGGCATGGTCGGGATGGAGTTTGCGACGATATTCACCAATTCGATGCTGCCGGATTTAGGGTCCAACGACGAAATTGGGCGCATTTCCGGCACTGGCTGGGCTTTTGGCTATCTGGGTGGGCTGGTGGCGCTGGTCATCATGCTGCTGTTCTTTGCCGAAGGGGCCGGGACGGGCAAAACGCTGATCGGACTCGATCCGGCCTTTGGATTTGACGCGACGCAGCGCGAAGGCACGCGATTCGTCGGACCGCTGACGGGGTTCTGGTACATCATTTTCATGGTGCCGTTTTTCATGTGGGTAAAGGACCCAAGGCCAATAGGCGGCGGTGCCCATGCGGTGCGCAAGGCGCTGTGGACGGTGATCGACACCATTCGACACTTGCCGAAGACGCCCTCGATGTTCTCGTATCTGAGCGCTTCGATGTTCTATCGCGATGCGCTGAACGGGATGTATTTCTTTGGCGGAATCTATGCGGCGGGCGTGCTGGGGTGGAGCGTGGTGGATGTGGGTATCTTTGGCATCCTTGCGCTGATCGCGGGGGCACTGTTCGCGTGGCTGGGTGGGTTTGCCGACGACCGTTTCGGGCCAAAACCTGTGATCGTAACGGCCATTCTAGTACTGCTTTTCGTCGCCATTTCCATCGTCACGATCTCGCGCGGCGCAGTCTATGGCGTCCCGCTGGCGCCGGGATCACTTATGCCTGATGTGATCTTCTACGGATTTGGCATGCTGATCGGCGCGGCGGGGGGCGTGGTGCAATCGGCCAGCCGTTCGATGATGGTGCGCCAGGCGCGGGCGGGGCATATGGCCGAGTCCTTTGGCCTTTATGGGTTGGCGGGCAAAGCGACCGCATTCATCGCGCCCGCATTGATCGGCGTGGCGACATCGGCGTCGGGCAGCCAGCAAATTGGCGTCAGCCCGCTAATCGGGCTTTTCGCGCTGGGCCTCGTGCTGTTAATCTGGGTGAAACCGGAAGGAGACCCATCCGAATGAAAACCTATCTCAAAGCGCTTTTTGCAGCGCTCGCCCTAGTCATGGCACTGCCTGCCACTGCCGACGTTCCCCGCAGTATGCAGGGAAAACAGGCCAAACAGCTGTTCGGGGCCGAGCGTGTCGGTTCGCGTCAGGGCCCGGCACCCTTTGGTGCCTATTCAAAGGGCTGCATGGCGGGCGGCATGCAATTGCCCCAAACCGGGCCGACGTGGCAGGCTATGCGCCTGTCGCGCAACCGTAACTGGGGTCATCCGCAGTTGATCGATTTTGTCGCTGGCCTGTCGGCCAAGGCCGCGCGCCTGCCCGGATGGCAGGGCCTATACGTTGGCGACCTGAGCCAGCCGCGCGGCGGCCCGATGCTGAGCGGGCACCGCTCGCACCAACTGGGCTTGGATGCGGATATCTGGCTGATGCCGCCCAGTCGTCTGACACTTAGCATCCGGGATCGCGAAAACCTGTCGGCGGTTTCCATGCGCCGCGCCAATGGCGCATATGTCAATTCCCGCTGGACCCGCGCCCAACACGAGCTGCTCAAGGCCGCCGCCAGCGATCCCCGCGTCGCGCGTATATTCATCTTTCCGGGTGCCAAGGTGCAGATGTGCAAGGATGAGACCGGCAACCGCGACTGGCTGCGCAAGATCCGGCCATGGTGGGGGCATCACTATCATTTCCACGTGCGCCTTGCCTGTCCTTCGGGGGCCAGTGGCTGTGTCAATCAGGATCCGCCGCCCGCTGGCGACGGCTGCGCCGATGCGCAGAGATGGGTGAACGATATCCTCAATCCGCCAAAGGCAAAGCCGCGCGACCCCAACGCCCCTAAGCCCAAGCCAAGGCGTGAGCTAAGCATGAACGATCTGCCGGGCCAATGCGTCGGTGTGCTGCAATCGCAATAGGCGAACTACTGCATGACGTGGCAAAAATTTCCCGCGCCACTGCATTTTGTTTTGACATACACGAAATTTGTGGCAGGCTACCCCTAGATTTCAACAACTGAAAGGAGGTGGCCCAGTGTCTACAGAGGTATTGGAGCGAGGTGTCGGAACAGTTGGGGAGGAGCGTATCTGAGGCAGCCCTCGGATATTTGAGCCAACCTGATTGGTGCGCCTAACCGGCCCACCTCCTTAAAACTTCTAGAGGGCCGTCCCATATTGGGGCGGCCCTTTCGATTTGCCGCGACGGGCGCTAAGCTGGCGCGCATGTTGCGCATCACAGATAATATCTCCATCGAGGATTGGGAGCTGACGGAGCAGTTCGTGCGTGCCAGTGGCCCCGGCGGGCAGAACGTCAACAAGGTGGCCAGCGCGGTCGAGCTGCGCTTTGAGGCCGAACGCTCGCCCAATTTGCCCGATCCGGTCAAGCGGCGGCTGAAACGGCTGGCCGGGCGGCGTTGGACGACGGACGGAACCCTCATCATCCAGTGCGACGAGACGCGCCACCAGGCCCGTAACCGCGACATCGCCCGCGACCGTCTGATCGAGCTGATCCGTAAGGCCAGCGAAAAGCCCAAGCGCCGCATCCCAACGCGCCCCACCCTTGGCAGCAAGAAACGCCGCCTCAAGGCCAAGAAAGTGCGCGGCGAGGTCAAGGCCATGCGCGGCAGGGTCGAAGGCGAAGGGTAGCGGAATACCGCGTTGATTTTCGGTATTATGCAGCGCGGGATTGCCAGATATTGGTGGCCCGCCTCGGCGATCATATATATCCCATGCACAAATGATGCGAAGGGACCGACATGACCAACACACTCTATCAGGGTGATCTGCCGGACGGGCTGGACCTGGGGCCCGTCGTGGCCATTGATTGCGAGACGATGGGGCTGCACCCGCATCGAGACCGCCTGTGCGTCGTCCAGATGTCGGGCGGCGACGGCAATGCGCATCTGGTGCAGATCGCCAAGGGGCAGACCGAGGCGCCAAACCTGACCGCCATGTTGGTAAACCCCGACGTGCTGAAGCTGTTTCATTTTGGCCGTTTCGACATCGCAGCGATGCAGAATGCCTTTGGCGCCGTAACTGCGCCCGTCTATTGCACCAAGATCGCGAGCAAGCTGATCCGCACCTATACGGACCGGCACGGCCTGAAATATCTGTTGCAAGAGCTGCTGGGTGTGGATGTCAGCAAGCAACAACAAAGCTCGGATTGGGGTGCGCCGGAACTGAGCGTTGCGCAGTTGGAATACGCCGCTTCGGACGTCCTCTATCTGCATCGCCTGCGTGAGACGCTGAACAAGCGGCTGGAGCGTGAAGGACGTATGGAGCTGGCGCAAGCCTGCTTTGATTTCCTGCCAACACGGGCTGCGCTGGATCTGGAGGGTTGGCCTGAACAGGACATATTTTCGCATTGATCCGCCGCGGCGACAACTTTCACACGCGGCTCGTCAACTGGGCCAAGATCATCCTGCCGCTGGTGGCGCTGGGCTTGCTCTCGACCTTGTTTTTACTATCGAAAAAGGTTGATCTGAGCACCGCGATTCCGTTTTCGGACGTTGATCTGGCACAGCGTGCACATGATCAGGGCGCAACCAACCCCAGTTTCGCCGGGGTCGCGTCAGGCGGCGAGGAGGTGTCGTTTCGTGCGGCCACCGTGCGACCCGACCCGGATGATCGCGAGCGTCTGCTGGCCGAGATCGTCAGTGCAACGCTGCTATTGAATGGCGGCGCCGTCATCGACATCGCGGCAGAACGCGGCGCGGCCAGCCAATCGCGCATGATGGCAAGGCTGGAGGGCGACGTGCAGATCACCACGACCACCGGCTACGATATCCGCACCGATGCGATCGACGCGCGCTTTGACACGCTCTTTGCCGAGACGCCGG
Organism: Roseovarius sp. Pro17; assembly: GCF_035599575.1. Lineage (NCBI taxonomy): Bacteria > Pseudomonadati > Pseudomonadota > Alphaproteobacteria > Rhodobacterales > Roseobacteraceae > Roseovarius > Roseovarius sp. Pro17. Next base: position 3,428,719 of record NZ_CP141179.1, on the reverse strand, counting down.
GGCCTGTGACTGGCTTCGGGCCGCCCGGCACATTGAACGCGGGCCGCATGATTTTAACCTCTGACCCCAAGACGGGTAACGCACATTTGCAGTTCACGGATGGGGTCAAGCTGGTGTACAAGCCCGCAAAGTCGAAGGATTGATCTAGGTGCTCCGTTTCATTCAAGCTACGCTTTTCCTGTCCCTGATGGCCCTTGGTGGCATGGCACAGGCGCAGGGGATGCAGGTCGCCTTTGGCAGCACCGCGCAGGACAGCGGCCTGCCGGTCGAAGTGACCGCAGCCAATCTGGACGTCGATCAGAATGACGGCACGGCAATATTCACTGGCGACGTGCTGGTCGGGCAGGGCGAAATGCGCCTGTCCGCGCCCCGTGTGCAGGTGGTCTATCTGGCTGATCGCAGCGGCATCGCGCGCCTTCAGGCGACGGGCGGCGTCACGCTGGTCAGCGGCGAAGATGCGGCCGAAGCCAAGCAAGCTGACTACGACGTGCAGTCGGGTATGATTGAGATGACCGGCGACGTGCTGCTGGTGCAGGGGCCTGCCGCACTGACTGCCGACAAGATGAGCGTCGACACCGTCGCCGGAACCGCGCACATGAATGGTCGGGTCAAAACAGTCCTCCAGCCCGAGAAACAGCAGTGACCAAACCCGATTTGCACATAGCCGAGGAAGCGGCCCTGCCCGATCTGGGCGATCCCAACGCCGGGCTGGTCGTGCGCAACTTGCGAAAAAGCTACAAGAAGCGGGTCGTGATCCGCGATGTGTCGCTGCAATTGCGGCAGGGCGAGGTCGCGGCGCTACTGGGGCCGAACGGGTCGGGCAAGACGACGATGTTCTACGCCATCGCTGGCCTCATCTATCCCGAAGGCGGACGGGTAAGCATTGATGGGCGTGACGTGACCAACCTACCGATGTATCGCCGCGCCAAGATGGGCGTTGGATACCTACCGCAGGAAATGTCGATCTTTCGCGGTCTGTGTGTCGAAGACAACATTATGGCGATCCTCGATATCTCGTGCAAGAATATCCACAAACGCCGCGAGCGGCTGGAAGAGCTGCTGTCGGAATTCTCGATCGAACATCTGCGGCGCGCGCCCGCTTTGGCCCTGTCGGGTGGTGAGCGGCGACGCGTCGAGATCGCGCGCTGCCTCGCCGCTGATCCCAAATATCTGCTGCTGGACGAACCGTTCGCGGGGGTCGATCCCATCAGCGTGGGTGATATTCGCCATCTGGTCGCGGACCTGAAAAAGCGCGGCATCGGTGTGTTGATTACCGATCACAACGTGCGCGAGACGTTGGAAATTATCGACCGTGCCTATATCCTGCATGATGGTCAGGTTCTGATGTCAGGCACGCCCGAAGAGGTCGTCGCCAACGACAATGTTCGCCGCGTCTATCTAGGCGAAAACTTTCGCATTTCTTGAAAATCACCAGCAGAATTCAGCGCCGTCACACTGATCATCATTGACAAGTGCGTCTGAAAGGGCCTCAATTGATCCATGATGCTTCTTAGGTTTCACATGCTTGAACTATCTGACCAAGCCTTGAAATCGTTAATGAAATGTTAATTCCCAGCAGCCCATTCCGACAACCCGAAGGGCGCTCTTGCGCTTTGGGCCGGACGTGGTGCGTCATCTGAAGGAGAGAAAATGCGCTATCAAATCACTGGCAAGCAGATCGATATTGGCGAGGCCCTGCAAACACATGTGAGGAGCGAACTGAGCGAGGCGGTGGCAAAATATGCCGAACGCCCGACTGATGCGGGTGTCGTCTTTTCCAAAAGCGCCAGTGAGTTCGTCTGTGAAATCGTCGTGCATCTGTCGACGGGCCTGACAGCACAGGCGCGCGGCAAATCGCATGAAATCTACGCCGCCTTCGACGCCGCGCGCGAAAAAATGGAGAAGCAGCTGCGCCGTTACAAGCGCCGGTTGAAGGACCACCACAAGGATCGTGCGCAGCCGGTTGAACTCTTCGGTGGGGCCTCGTATATCCTCGCTTCAGAAGTCGAAGGAGGGGAATCAGAACCCGATAGCCTTCAGCCCATCATTGTCGCCGAAATGGAGGCAAAAATCCCGTCCCTCTCCGTCGGAGAGGCCGTGATGCAGATGGAGCTGGCAGGGGCCCCCGTCCTGGTGTTTCGCAATGAGGCGAAAAGCGGAGTTAATGTGGTCTACCGCCGCGACGACGGCAATATAGGGTGGATCGATCCGTAAAATTGGTCAGGCGCGCAGAGCGGCCTTGGCCGTCGGAGCAGTGAATGGACATAGTCATGATCCTGAAACCCGGGGCCGTGCGCGTTCTTGGCGCGACATCCAGCAAAAAACGGCTGATGCATGAATTGGGCGATATCGCCCATGCGGTTTATGGCGTGAACGCCCAAGCCGCCGTCGACGCGTTGCAAGAGCGCGAGTCGCTGGGGCCGACGGGTGTCGGCAACGGCGTCGCCCTGCCGCATGCGCGGCTGGATGATATCGACCGTGTGGTCGGGGCGTTGATCCTATTGGAAAACCCGATCAACTTTGACGCGGTCGACCGTCAGCCCGTCGATCTGGCCTTTGCCCTCTTTGCGCCCAAGGAGGCGGGTGTCGAGCATCTAAAGGCGCTGGCGCTGGTGTCGCGCACGCTGCGCGATGCGCAGCTCTGCGCCAAGTTGCGGGCCAATCCCGACGCTGCGACGCTCTACACCATCGTCACCGAAGCGCAGTCTATGCTGGCTGCCTGAGTCCGGGTTGAAATCCGGGCCGAGGCGGTATCGCCTCAAAGCGTTTTGCGAAAAAGCTGAGACACAGATTGGATTGAAACGCTTTAGCGCCAGCGATCCCATCCGAACATGATGTAATCACGCTGATAGATATCTGCGACGAGCGCCTCGATATCGTCGTCGTAGATATCGTCCAGCGCGTAGGGTTGATCGGGCGGCGCGGCTGCGATGGGCGCTGCGCTGGGCCGTCCGACCTGCTTGGCCAGCGCGTCCATCTGCATTTGCATTTCATCCTCGCGAATGATGACGTCCGGCAGGCAGAACTGCGCCATCCCTTGCAAACTGGCGGACTGCGTCGCCCAATTGGCATCGACGCGTACGCCGGTCTGGCCACGCAGGTTGGCGCGCAGGAACTCTAGAAACGCAATAAAGGCCAGGTAGTGCGCGCGCCTGTCATAGGTCTCATCCGGGCCGGGACCGGGGATCGGCAGCTTGTGAAAGTTGCGCAGCACGCGCCTGATCTCACCCAGACAGGTGGGACCGGGATAGAGGATGCGCTGGCAAAAGGCCGCATGGGCGCGCGCTGCCGGGTGGCGCAGCACGGTAAAGCTGCGATGTCCCTTGGTGGCCCGCATCCATTGGCGCAGAGCCTTTTGGTTCATCTTGGTCTGTAAGGCATCAGGCGCGACATCATCAAGGGTGGCCATCCACGCCTCGACCTCTGCCTCGGGGCCCGATTTAATCGGCATATAGATCAGCGGCGCGCTGTGCGCGATCACATGCGACGGAACGGCGGGGCCGCGGCGCGGCTCAAACTCAGGCGTGCGCGTCAGATTATAGCGATCCAACCCCGACAGAGCCTGCGTCATGTCGTCGAAATTGGCCACCTTGGCCGATAGCGGCTGGGGATTTTGGATCTTTAGCGTGCTGTCGAGCGCCTCCAGCACCTCATCGTTACCCAGATAGCGGGCGAGGCCGTTGATGACGTCCAGGTCGTTCAGATCCTCGTATGAAATGTAAAAGGCCGTCTGCCCGGACTTTTGCAGGATATTCTGCACCTGCAGCTGGAACGTTTGAAGGCTGGTGATGTGCCGCTCGAATTCTTCGGCGTCAAAGGTTGCCTTGGCATCCCTGCGCCGTTTGACGTTAGTCAGCTTCCATTGGCCGGTCTCCTGCGCAATTTTCCAGCTGACATAGCTCTCGGCTGGATTGCGCGTGAGGATGATTTTGGCGCAGCGCGGATCGTTCAGGCAAATGTCGATCGCGCGTGCGTCATGGTTGTGAAACAGGCGAAAGCCGCCCATGCCGGTCGATCCGTCGCGGATCGTCTCTATCAGGCGGGCGGGGTCGCCCTCGCGCATGGCCTGCGTGACGCCGAGGATTTCGGTTAGGTTGGGATAGCCGATAAAGGCGGGGTTGAACGCCTCGCCGTGACATTCAAAGCCTTGAAACGCATTGATGTTGGACTCGAGCAGGTTTGAGCCGGTGCGCATTTCCGCCAGCACAACGAAATAGTCGAATTCAGGCATAAATCATCGCACCAGATACGGTTTGCGCGCGCCGGTGGTCGCCTCTGGCTGATCGTGCCCAACGGGGAAATTGCCCATCAGATAGGGGTGCATCCCTTGGTTCTTGAGGTTCTGCAAGAATTGGCCAAACCCGTTTAGATCGACCATTTGCGGCACCTCGGACAGGCCACGTTGCTGCTGAGGGCCGATTTCATCGATTATGGTTTGCAATGGCTCCATCGGTGCCTCGATGAATTCGGCCATGCTCCAGATGCGCACGCGCGCCTTGACCCAGGTGGATCGCAGGATCTCCAGATGTTTGCTTTCGATCTGTTGCAGCAGAGCGGCCTCTTGTCGGATATCCGCGAAATTGGCGTTCGACTGGAACAGCGGCACCGCCCATGCGCCCAAGATGACCGAGATCTGCGCATTGGGGTCCTTGGAGATGGCCCAGTTGATATCCTGATTGTCCCGCGGGCCGAATTGAAAACACTGCCGCTCGCCGCGTGTGTTCCAGATCAGACTGGTGAGGAAGGCGCGCGGGTTGTAGTCGCGCAAGGCAGCGCTGTCGCAGAGCGCACCATTGACCACGCTCGCGCCTTCGGCGAAATCGGCGCGGTCGGGCGCAAATAGATGGCCATGCACCCGGGCGCCTGTGACACGGGCCAGCCACGGCTCAAAATTGTCGAACAGGTCGGAAAAACCCTGAAAGACCGAATATTTCGCAGATGTCAGGCCGTTTCCGCGCGTCTCCACAGGAAAGCGGCTCTGCATATAGAGGCCGGGGCGGCCGCGCGTGCGCCGCTCGACCGCCTTGGAAAAGATGCGGTCGATCTTGGCCGGATTCGGCTCGGCGCGTTTCATCGCGCTGGCCTCGTCGGTGAGAAACGCATCGTAGAGGCGGTTCGCCTGTGGCCAGATCTTGCGCGCGACAAAGCAGTCCGAACGGCGGAGCAACTGGAGGTGATCGTCGTAAAAGATATGCGGTTTACCCTGATAGTCGAATTTGCTCAGCGTCAGGGACCGGCTTTCTATCTGGCGGGAATATTGCCGCGCGAGGGTTTGAAAATAACTCTCGTCCGGGATCCACACCTTGGAAAAGTAGCGGTCATGCGCGGCGCGTTTGGGGTCCGTCAGGATCGCCGAGAGGGTCTGGCGCGTCAGGCACCACCATTGACTGCCCATATGCGGAACGAGGCCACCGGGAATGCGCCGCTTCATCCCTATCTTGCGCTGAAACGCGACGTAGCGGTCAAAGAGATAGCGCCGCTTGCGCCAGGAAAACGGGAAACGCAGTGTGAAACGCTCGGCGTCGAGGCCGCCGATGGTCCAGGGCACGTCTGCGGTCGTCGCGCTTTCAATGAAATCCGTCTGTGGGCGCGCAGCCAGATAGTCGATCAGTTCCTGCACTGGGCGCAGCGGCAGGCACGAACCTGACGCGAGGTAGACATGCCGCACCTCGGGAAATTCGTCCAGCATCAACTCAGCAGAGCGCTGCGAGGCGGCCACGATACCCCAAGTGCCCCATTCGCAGCGATACCGCTTGGAAAAGTGGACATCGGGCAGATCAGACAGCGATTTCTGGAAGGTCTTGAATGCTGTGGGGGGCACTGAAGCGTCTGCATGGATGACCAGCGGACAGCCCGCAGCAGACCAATGACGCGCGACCTGCTCGGCGCGGCCGAGTGCATTGTGGACCAGCATGACGACTCCGACGCTCATACTGCGATTGTCCCTACTGTCATGCCCAGTTGCCCTTGGACATGAGGCCTAAAATCTCTAACTGTCTCCAGTTTATATATTTTTCGGACCATTTGCACCAGAGTTCTGGCTGGCCTGCCATATTTTCCATGTAGGCCTTGTACTCCAGCGAGGCGCGGTAGTGCTGTTTGCGCCGCATTTCTTCCTCGGCTTTTTGGGCGAAGGTATTCAGAAACTTGGCATGAAGCAGCACGCCGCTGGCCGACTCGCCGCCCCATTCGTCATAAACCAGGTTCAGACCGCGCGGCAGCAGCGTATGGGTCGAGCTGATATAGGCATAGCGCCGGTTCCATTTGACCAGCGGGATCTTGTTGAGGGCGGGTGCCTTTTTCGGTGTGTCCTTGAAAAAGACGCGGGCGCGCGGGCCGCCTTGTATCCAGAGATTGCCGAATCTCTTGTTTTTTCTGATCATGTAGTTGCCGGGGTCGAACCACGACGCAATCTCGATCGGGTCCTGTCCGCACCGGTACGGCACGGCGTCTAGCGGTCCCTTGGGATACATGTCCAGCAACATCGCGCCAAAGCTGCGCACGTTCGATCCGTCCAGCCAGTCGGTCAACGCCTTGATCGGGCGCGTGTCGCAGAATGGGTAGATGAACAGTTCGTCCGGGTCGACGACGAGGGTCCAGTGATCATGGCCATATTTGGACTGAAGCCCGTTCAGCCAATCAACGCCAAAGCGCGCGCCCCTGTAGCTGCCGGTGGTGTGCCACAGCGACACGTCGGGCTGGTCGGCCAGGTAGTTGCCACTGCCGTCGCTGCTGTCATTGTCCACAATTAGGAAATGACTGACGCCCATGCTGCGGTAGTAGTCGAGGAAATAGGGCAGGCGCACATGTTCATCGCGCAGAGTCGAAAACAGCAGAATGTCTCCCGGCGCGATCTGGCTCGTGCGATCGACCACCGGACGCAGGGACAAGCCCTTGCGAAGCGAGCGCGCCTTGGCATGCTTGCGGCGCAGCCGCATCCGGTATGATTGCACGACACTCACGATGAGCTTCCTCTGAGCCTTGCCTCACGCGCAGCATAGACGCCGGGGATTAAGGTTCTATTGCCTCTGGTTCCAGCGGCGCGACACGCGGTGCGTGTATGATAAGGCCTTGGGTCGCTTGGGTAAACTGTTATTGCGCCGCTCACAGCCATGTCCCGCGTGACATAAGGCCCATCGCCTCTAGCTGACGCCAGCCCAGATACCGGGTGGAACCGTCGCACCACAGGTCCGGGTCGCCCCTCAGGCTGTCGTAATACCCGACGTAGAGGCCGGAACTGGCAAAGTGTTCCTGCCGCTCTTTCTCTTCGGCAGATCTTTGGATGATCATATGCAGGAACTTGGTGTGCAGCAGGACGCCGCTGGTCCATTCGCCGCCCGCCTCGTCATAGACATGGTTCAGCCCGCGCGGCAGGGCCGAGTGGGTCGAACTGACATAGGCATAGCCGCGACGCCATTTAACCAGCGGCACCTTGCCCATCGTGGGGGCGCGGCGCGGCTCATTGGCAAAGAAGGCGCGCGCGCGGGGCCCGCCCTGTATCCACAGGTTTTCAAGGCGGTTCTGCTTTTGGATCATGTAGTTGCCGCCGTCGAACCACGGCAGCGCAATGCGCGGATCGTCCCCGGCGCCGTAGGGCGCCGCGCTGACTGGCCCCTTTGGATACATGTCCAGCATCAGCGCACCAAAAGAGCGGATCTGCTTGCGGTCCAGCCATTCGGTCAGCGCGGGAAGGGGGCGGGTGTCGTGGAAGGGATAGATCAGGATTTCGTCCGCATCCAGCGTCAGGCACCAATGATCATGCCCGTGGCGCATTTGCAGCCATGTCAGCCAATCGACGCCGAAACGCGACAGGCGGTAGCTGGCCGGAGTGCGCCAGAGCGACACGTCAGGCTGATCGCTGAGGTATTCACGCGTGCCATCGTCGCTGTCATTGTCCACGATCAGGAAATGATCGACGCCGAGTGCGCGGTGATGGTCCAGCCAAAAGGGCAGGCGCACCGCCTCGTTGCGCATGGTCGAAAAGCACAAGATCGCGCCGGGCGTGATCTGGCGGGTGCGGTCCGTCACGACGCTTAGCTGGCGGCGCTTGCGAAAGCTGCGCCACAGCAGCCGTCGACGCTTCCAGCGCAGGCTATAGGCCATGGCCAGCGCTGCCGCAGTCGCCTTTGGTTGCGCGCTGTCGCTCATCCAATCTCCGCCCAGTTTCGCGAACGTCAGACTCGCGCCTATTTTTCGTAATGTCCAGATTGATGCCAGCGCCATGCGTCGGCGATCATGGTGTCCATCGTGCTGCGCGCCGCGTTCCAGCCCAGTTCGGCCTCGGCGCGGGTCGAGCCCGAGACGAGTTTCGTGCAATCGCCGGGTCTGCGCGGCCCCTCGATCACCGGCACGTCGCGGTTCGTCACGGCGCCCGCGTGGCCGATCACATCGCGCACGGAAAATCCTGATCCTGTCCCGAGGTTGAACACGCGGCTGTCCTTGCCATCCTCCAGCCATTTCAGGCCCAGCACATGCGCGTCAACCAGATCGCAAACATGCACGTAGTCGCGGATGCAGGTGCCGTCGGGGGTGTCGTAGTCGGTGCCAAATATGGTCAGCGCGTCGCGCTTACCTTGAATCGCGTCCAGCAGTAGCGGCACCAGATGCGTTTCCGGTTGGTGGAATTCACCCACGTCGGCGTCCGGGTCGGCGCCAGCAACGTTGAAATAGCGGAATATGACGTGGCGCAAATTATGGGCGATCTCGAAATCGCGCAGCATGTCCTCGATCGCGCGTTTCGACGCGCCGTAGGCGTTGATGGGGTGCTGTGCGCAGTCCTCGTCCAGCACCACGTTGTCCTGATCGCCATAGGTTGCGCAGGTCGAGCTAAAGACAAAGTCGAGGCAGCGCGCGTGGACGGCCGCCTGCATCAGCGTTAGCGATCCGGCGACATTGTTGTGCCAGTATAGCTCCGGGATGCGCATGGACTCGCCGACCTGTGACAGGGCGGCGAAATGCATGACGGCGGCGGGGCTATAGGTGGCAAAGACCTGATCCAGCCGCTCGCGATCCGTCAGTTCGCCCTGTTCGAACGGGCCGAACTGGACCGCGTCGGCCCAGCCGGTGCTGAGATTGTCGTAGGTCACGGGGGTGTAGCCAGCCACCTTGAGCGCCTTGCAAGCATGGCTTCCGATGTATCCGGCGCCGCCCGTTACCAAGATGTTCGTCACGAGCCGTCCCTTCGATGTTGCCTCAGCGGGCGGCTTTGTCCGCCTCGACAACCGCGTAGAGGAAGTCGCGCAGATCGTCACGCAGATCGTCGCGTGCCAGCGCGAAGGCAACCGTGGCCTGAAGGAACCCAGCCTTGGAGCCGCAATCGTAGCGATGCCCCTTAAAGCGGAAGCCATAGACCTCTTCGCCTGTGCTGCGCGCCCCGTCGATTGCATCGGTCAGTTGGATCTCGCCACCAGCGCCGACCTGCTTCTTGTTCAGCATTTCAAGGACGGTGGGCGTCAGGATGTAGCGGCCAATGACGGCCAGATTCGAGGGCGCTGTGCCAGGTGCCGGTTTTTCGACCATCCCCTTGGTCGAGACCAGATCCCCCATGTCGTCCTTGATGTCGAGGATGCCGTAGGACGACGCCTTGTCGTCGGGCACCTCCATTGCGGCGACGATGTTGCCGGGGTTTTCGTTGAACGCTTCTACCATCTGCTGAAGGCAGGGCGTTTCTGCCGCGATCACGTCGTCGGGCAGTATGACGGCAAAGGGTTCGTTTCCGATCAGGCGGCGGGCGCACCAGACGGCGTGGCCCAGGCCCAGCGGCTTGTGCTGACGCATATACGCGATCTCGCCCGAATCCATGTTGGTGGATTTAAGGATATCCAATAGCTCTGTCTTGCCCTTCTCACGCAGGGTCTGCTCTAGCTGCGGGGCGTTGTCGAAATAGTCCTCCAGCGCGCCCTTGCCGCGTGAGGTGACAAAGATGAATTCCTTGATCCCGGCGGCGCGCGCTTCGTCGATGGCGTATTGCACCAGCGGGCGGTCGACCAGCGTCATGATCTCTTTCGGCACAGATTTCGTCGCCGGAAGAAAGCGCGTCCCCATGCCCGCCACCGGAAAGATGGCCTTGGTAACCTTGCGGTGCATTGGTGGTCCCTTTTTTTGTTCAGCTTAAGGTCGGCAGAAAAACGATTGCCGCATTCCCGTTTAGCCCTGAAACTAGGCGCGTTTACGACGTTCTTGCACCGAAGTGGAGAGGTTTTGCACCATTTTTTCTATAGTTAGGCGATATCGCGCCATAGGGCGGGATCACGCTCGCCCGCGTCGGGCATTCTTTCCGTTGTCACGCATCCTTGAGAGTGACTTTGGGCGAATAGGCGATAAAGAACGGGTTCGCATAGCCTTCTTTGCCATAGATAAGCGGTGTGTGATCGTCAAAGCGTACAACGCGTCCACCCGCCCCGGCGAGCACGGCGTGACCGGCGGCGGTGTCCCATTCCATGGTCCGCCCGACGCGCGGATAGATGTCAGCCTCGCCCGTCGCGACGAGGCAGAATTTCAGCGAACTGCCGGCGCTTTTGCTGTCCTTGACGGCGTATTTTCCGATGTAGTCGTCGGTCGCCTGATCGCGGTGCGATTTCGAGGCGACGACCATCAATGCGCTGTTGTCCGGGCTAGAAACGTGGATTTGCGTTTGCGGCCCCACCTCGGTCTTGTCCAACGGGCCGGTTTCCTCGACCGCCGTGCCATCGGCGAGTGTGTAAAACATGCGGCCCTTGGCGGGCGCATAGACGACGCCGCGCGTGGGTGTGCCATGTTCGACATAGGCGATGTTCACGGTGAAATCGCCGCGCCGGTGGATGAATTCCTTGGTCCCGTCCAGCGGGTCGACGATCAGGAACGTGTCGGCTTGTTTTTCATGCGAGGCTGCCTGCTCTTCTGTGACCAGCAGCACGTCGGGGAATTCGGCGCGCAGCCCGGCCGAGATCAGCGCATCGGCGGCCTCGTCGGCGGCGGTGACAGGGCTGTCGTCGGATTTTGATTTCACGTCGAAATCATCCTGGCCATAGATCTGCATGATCGCATCTCCGGCCTCGAGGGCAAGGCGGCGCATCTGGGTCGTTAGTCGTGCGTAGTCCAAGGTATGTCTCCTGCATCGGGGCCGGCAACGCGGTGTTGCGGGAAATGGTCCGGCCCCTTATGGTGCGATGCTAACGGAACGGCAAGAATTCCGTGATAAGAGGGCAGGGGCAACGGCGCAGGGTCGACGCAATGTTTCAAAAAATCCATCACAAGTCGAAGCTGCACACTGCGGTCTCGATACTCGAGCTGATGTATCACGCGACGGTGCGCGACGTGCGCAAGGCGCATGGTAACGCGTTCGTGGCAATCGGGCTGAATATCCTTCAGGCACTGGTTTTTCTGGCGGCGTTCTACGTCATGTTCTCGGTTCTGGGGTTGCGCGGTGCGGCGTTGCGCGGGGATTTCCTGCTCTATATCATGTCGGGGATTTTTCTGTTCCTGACGCATGTAAAAACGCTGGGCGCGGTCGTCGGGGCCGAAGGGCCGTCATCACCGATGATGAAGCACGCGCCAATGACCACGGCCATTTCGATCACTTCGGCGGCGCTGGGCGCACTCTATGTGCAGGTCTTTACCATGGTCCTGATCCTCTTTGTCTACCACGTCGCAGTGACTCCGTTCGAGATCGAGCGACCATACCCGGCTTTTGGAATGCTGCTGTTGGCGTGGTTTACCGGCGCGTCGATCGGACTGGTCCTGCTGGCGATCAAGCCGTGGTTTCCCACGTTCGTTGCGACCTTCGCCACCGTCTATCAGCGGGCGAACATGATCGCGTCGGGCAAGATGTTCGTGGCCAACATGTTGCCGACCTATATGCTGCGGATGTTCGACTGGAATCCGCTGTTTCACACGATCGATCAGGCGCGGGGGTTCGTGTTCGTCAATTACTCGCCGCATAATTCGAATGTGACCTATCCCATCGTCGTGGCGATCACGTTGACGATGATCGGCCTGATGGGCGAATTTTATACGCGCCGCCATGCGTCCTCCAGTTGGGACGCGCGGCGCTAAAGCGTTTCGCGAAAAACCTGAATCACAGATTTTCGCGAAACGCTTTACGTTCGGCCTCAGCTCGCCTTGCGCACTGCGTCTGCGATGATGGCGACGACATCGCGCAGCATGTCCTCGTCCTCGCATTCGGCCATCACACGGATCAGCGGTTCGGTCCCGGAGGGGCGGATCAGCAGCCGGCCTTTGCCCTTTAGCCGCTGTTCCTGCGCGGCGATCACGTCCTGAACGGCGGAATTGTCCAGCGGCGTGGTTCCGTTGGCCAGCTTGACGTTTTCCAACAGCTGCGGCACCGGATCGAAGCTGTGCAGCAGCGCGCTGGCTGGCTGGCCGCTGGTGACCATCGCGGCGACGAATTGCAAACCGGCCACCAGCCCGTCGCCGGTGGTGGCGTAATCGCTCATCACGATATGGCCCGACTGCTCACCGCCGAGGTTGAAGCCGCCTGCGCGCATCCGCTCGACCACGTGGCGGTCGCCAACTTTTGTGCGCTCCAGCGCGATGCCGATGCCTTGCAGATACCGCTCCAGCCCCAGATTGGACATGACGGTCGAGACCAAGACGTCGCCCGCCAGCGTGCCTGCTTCGGACCACAGTCGCGCAAAAAGCGCCATGATCTGATCACCGTCGACAATGCGCCCCATTTCGTCAATCAGCACGATGCGGTCAGCGTCCCCATCAAGGCATATGCCCAGGTCGGCGCCGTGACTGCGCACCGCATCTGCCGCTGCCTGCGGCGATGTCGAGCCACAGCCAAGGTTTATGTTGAATCCATCGGGTGACGTGCCCAGCGGGATCACATCGGCGCCCAGCTCCCACAGGACTTCGGGCGCGGCCTTGTAGGCGGCACCATTGGCGCAATCGACGACAATCTTGAGGCCGGTCAGCCGAGTGGTGCGCGGAACCGTCGTTTTGGCATATTCGACATAGCGGCCCTGTCCTTCCTCAATCCGCTTGGCGCGGCCGATATTGACGGGCTTAGCGAGTTGAATCTCGTCCGCGATGATCCGCTCGATTTCAGCCTCAGAGGCGTCGTCCAGCTTGAATCCATCGGGGCCAAAGAACTTGATCCCGTTGTCGTGATGCGGATTGTGGCTGGCCGATATCATGATGCCCAGATCGGCCCGCATTGAACGCGTGAGGAATGCGACCGCTGGCGTCGGCACTGGCCCCAGCAGCAGCACGTTCATGCCGGTCGAGGTCAGCCCGGCGGTCAGCGCGTTTTCGATCATATAACCCGAACGGCGCGTATCCTTGCCGATCACCACGCGGTGGCCGTTCAGCCCGTCCTGACGAAAATGCCGTCCTGCCGCAGCGCCGACGCGCAGTGCCATCTCGGCAGTCATGGGATAGGTGTTGGCGGTGCCGCGAATGCCGTCGGTGCCGAAAATATTGCGCGTCATGAGAGTGCCTTTTGTCATTACGTACCGGATCAAGGGGGCGGCGCGGGGCCGTCCGATTGCCTGCCGCTATAACGGCCCTGCGTCGCCTTGGCGAGAGCGCGCGTGTTGCCATTGGCGCGCGGGGCAGGCAGAACCGCGCCATCGTTCTGACACCCGGAGTCGCCATCATGCCCCCATTTTCGATCCCGCGAGCGCACAGATGGGCGTGGTACGCGACGGCACTTATCGCGGCGGCGCTTTGTGTTTCGACGCTCAGCCCCGTAATGCCTGCTATCGGCCCACCGAGCAGCGACAAGATCCAGCATTTCATCGGCTTCGCTGCGCTGGCGTCGCCGCTTGGATTTGCCTACCCGCGCCGGACATTGGCCATTGTCGCTGCTGCCACGCTGTTCGGCGCAGGGATCGAACTGGTGCAGCCCTTCGTTGGACGCAGTGCGGAGCTGGCCGATCTGGTCGCCGACGCGCTTGGCGCCACCACCGGCGCGCTGGCCATGCGCGCGCTGCGTCGATAGCGTCAGATCAGCGCCACGCCCGCTGCGCGCATCCCCGCCAACGCTGCGTCCATCGAGCCATTGACGTCGATTCCGCGACTGAGCGACGTCTCGACCCGCACGTCGTAGCCCAGTCTGGCGGCGTCCACGGCCGAGAAGTTGACGCAGAAATCCAGCGCCAACCCCACCATTGTCAGCGCCGTGATGCCGCGTGTTTGCAGATACCCATGCAAGCCAGTAGGCGTTTCGCGATCATTCTCGAAAAAGGCCGAGTAGCTGTCGATCGACGGGTTATAGCCCTTGCGAATGATCATGTCGGCGCGATCCGTGTCCAGTTGGTCGTGAAAACGCGCGCCCGCGCTGCCCTGAACGCAATGATCGGGCCACAGCACTTGCGGGCCATAAGGCATGTCGGTCACGTCCATCGGCTTTGCGCCCGGATGGCTAGACGCAAAGGAGGAATGTCCCGCCGGATGCCAGTCCTGCGTCAGGATCATTGCGCCGAATGCGCTCATGCGCGCGTTGATGTCGTCGACGATGACATCGCCACCAGTCACGCCCAGCGCGCCGCCGGGGCAAAAATCGTTCTGCATGTCGATCACGATCAGGGCGTCGGTCATGGTAGTCTCCTCATTGGCCTGCTCATCGGTAGGCACCGCCACGCCCGGCGTCAACATCGTCCCTCTTGCCGTGCGCATCCCTTGGGCCTAAACCCGCGCGCATGTTCACCATCGCCGCACTTTATCACTTTTGCCGTCTGAATGACCCCGCCGCGCTGCAAGGGCCGCTGCTGGAGCTTTGCCGGGCCGAGGGGATAACCGGCTCGCTCATCCTCGCGCATGAGGGGATAAACGGAACCATCGCCGGGCCGCGCAACGGCATCGAGGCGGTTCTGGCGCATCTGCGCGCCTGGCCCGATTGCGCGGCGCTGGAGCACAAGGAGAGCACCAGCAGACAGCAACCTTTCGGACGCCTCAAGGTGCGGATGAAACGCGAGATCGTCACGATGGGTCAGCCCGACGTCGATCCGCGCGCGCGGGCGGGACATTATGTCCGCCCCGCCGACTGGAACGCGCTGATCGCAGAGCCGGACGTCGCCGTAATCGACACCCGCAACGACTACGAAGTCGCCATCGGTACGTTCCAAGGTGCAATCGATCCCGAAACGGCCAGCTTTCGCGACTTTCCCGCATGGTGGGAGGCGAACAAGCACCGCTTTCATAACAAGCGTATCGCCATGTTCTGCACCGGTGGCATCCGCTGCGAGAAATCGACGAACTACCTCTTGGGCCAGGGCGTCGAGGACGTCTATCACCTCAAGGGTGGTATCCTGAAATACCTCGAAGAGGTCCCGCAGGAGCAGAGCAAATGGCAGGGCGAATGCTTTGTCTTTGATGGGCGTGTGTCGGTGGGCCACGGCCTAACTGAAGGGCCCCACCACCTGTGCCATGCCTGCCGCCGCCCTATCTTGCCCGCCGATATGCAGCGCACCGAATACGAACAGGGCGTTGCCTGTCATCACTGCACCGATGAGACCAGCGAGGCGGACAAGGACCGATTTCGCGAAAGGCAAAAGCAGATCGCATTGGCAGAGGCCAGAGGCGAGCGGCACATGCAGAACATTCCCGGCGATTGATCCGTCGCGCGCCGCGCTCTTTCATTGTTCCACAAATACTAAATTCCGGACGACCGAAAACCGGCGCCGCGCCTTGATAGGTGCGTGCCGGTTCAAATCAGCCATGTCGTGCATACCCTCCGCCCCTCGCAGCGAGGGGAATTTGGCAGCGGCCCCCCAGGGAGGAGGAAAGGGCCGCCGCCATGCCCGGATGCCTTCGGGAGGAGTTGAGGCATCCGGATATCGTGCACCCGCCGCGCGGCGGGCGAAATTTTAGCCTTGGTGGCGCGTGCCGTAAACGGCGTGCCACGCGTCGGCGTGAATGGAACCGCGGCTCAGGCCCAGATCGGTCAGCTCATGGTCCGACAGATGCGACAACGCATTGACGGTCTGGCGATAGGACCGGCGCTGAACGAACTTGTGCTTCATGTTACCCAGCATTGCTGACAGGGTCTGGATGGCTGAGGGGCGAACTGCATGTGAGTTTGATGCGTAGCTCATGATATTTCCTTCGTCTTGCATGTGGCGGTGTGGCCCGGATCGGCGCTTCCGCTATTGTTTGTGTCTGGCCTCTACATAGACCTTCGCTGCAGTTGCACAATAGCGCGGGCTAACAATGCTGCTATGCAGCAATTGCATACGTAGTGTTGACCTAAGGTCATGCAAAAGTTGGCGTTTCCACCGGGCTTCCTCGGATCGCCCTTGCCCCTGCGCCAAAAGCTGCCACCTATGAGGCAACGCATTTCAGGAGGTAAGTCATGGCCGTCACGCGCACTGACATCGAAGCACAGCTAGCCCAGATCGAGCTGCCGGATGGTGGCAATCTGATATCGCGCGACTGGGTGCGCGCGCTCAGCGTCGAGGGCGGCGAGGTGCGCTTTGTGATTGAGGCGCCCAGCCCCGAGATCGCCCGCCAGATCGAGCCGCTTAGCGCCGCGGCCGAACGCGCGGTCGCAGCCCTGCCCGGCGTCACGCGCGTTTCGGCGGCGCTGACCGCGCATGGCCCAGCGGCCAAGGCACCCCCGGCGGCGCAGCAACAGCCCCCCAGCCTCAAGATCGGCGGCCATCCCAAACCGCAGGAGGGCTCGATGAAGCCGGCCAGCGTCAAGTCGATCATCGCCATCGGCTCGGGCAAGGGCGGCGTGGGCAAATCCACGGTATCATCCAACCTTGCCGTCGCTCTGGCGCGTGCAGGCAAGAAGGTCGGCTTGCTGGACGCCGATATTTATGGTCCCAGCCAGCCGCGCATGATGGGTGTTTCCAAACGCCCTGCCAGCCCCGACGGCAAAATCATTGAGCCGCTGCACGCGCATGGCGTCACGCTGATGTCCATCGGCCTCATGCTGGACCCTGCCAAGGCGGTGATCTGGCGCGGTCCGATGCTGATGGGTGCATTGCAACAGATGATTTCACAGGTGAACTGGGGCGAACTGGACGTGCTGATCGTCGATCTGCCCCCCGGCACCGGTGATGTGCAGCTGACCTTGTGCCAAAAGGCCGAGCCGTCGGGTGCCATCATCGTCTCGACGCCGCAGGACGTTGCCCTTCTGGACGCGCGCAAGGCCATCGACATGTTCTCTACGCTGAAAACCCCGATCCTTGGCATGATCGAAAACATGTCGACCTATGTCTGCCCCGAATGCGGACATGAGGCGCAGATATTTGGCCATGGTGGGGTCGAGGCCGAGGCGCGAAAGCTGGGCCTGCCCTTTCTCGGCGCGCTGCCCATCGACCTCGAAACGCGGCTGGCCGGCGACGCAGGCACGCCGATTGCAGTGGGCGACGGTCCGACCGCTGCTGCCTACGGCGCGCTGGCGCAGAGGCTGATCGACGGCGGCATCGTTTGAGCGCCGAACCAATGTGCTACGTCCAGCGTTGGCCCAGCATACGCAACCGGAGCCTTTCATGACCCTTGCCGTTCTCTACATCGTGACCTTCGCGGTTTTTCTGGGGATCGACTATCTCGGCCTCAGCTACCTCATCAAACCCACGTTTGAGCGTGACATCGGCGCGCTTTTGGCAGACAGCCCGCGCATCGGACCTGCGGCGATATTCTACGCCTTTTATGTCGGTGTGCTGCTGTGGTTTGTCAGCTGGCCCGCAGTGCAGGACGGCAAATCGCTATTCTGGGTCTTGGGGTCGGGCGTGCTGATCGGGGCTATGGCCTATGGCACCTACGAATTTACCAACCTTGCGACGCTCAAGGATTGGACGTGGCGCATGGTGGCTACTGATTTCATCTGGGGCAGCCTGCTGACAGGCGTTTCTGCAACAGCTGGTGTCGCAGTAGTGCGGGCTACCCTCTAGACGATTGCCGCACGGCGGGCGCGCTAGGTCCCGTCCAGCTCAACCGCAACCAGCCCCAGCGTGCGGGCGGCGGCGAGCGACAGGATCCCGCTGTTGAGTCCCTCGGGTTGTTGAAACTTGCGCACAGCGGCGCGGGTGCGCGTGTCCATCTGGCCGCTGATTGCCCCATGATAGAGCGTCCGTGCCTTCAATGCGCGTTGCAATGAGGCAACGAAATCTGGGGTCAGGTCAGTAGGGCAGGGCGTTTCGAACCATGTCACATCGCGCTCTTGCACGATGGCCTGGCGCGTGTCGGTCTTGTAGATTGCGGGCGTGGCGACGCTGCCATTCGCCTGTCTCTCGGACGACTGAACGAGGATCTGATTTGTGACAGTCTCGATCACGGCGGGCGTCACCAACTTGCCCCAGCAGGTGCCGGGCGCGGCACCGGCGGGTGCATTGGCGAGGGTCTGCAGGAGACCCGGCCCCCCCGTGCCGGTCACGGATGTGTCGCAGGCGACCAGCATCAGAATAGCCAGCAAGGGTAGGGTGCGGGATGTCAATGCGCGTGCCTCTGAGTGCGGTCTTTGCCGGGTTCCAGCCACGTTAGACCGTTTTGGAGGTGCGGGGAAGGCGGCGAAGCGGTTGCCAAGGGAGCTGAGTGCGCGCTTTCTCGCCCCGCGAACACGGCGCGCCATCACGCCGCGCTGGAGAAAGACGATTCTGCGTGGCGGAAACGGACAATTTGTCATTTCCCGCAACTCTTTCCAGACCGATGACGCGATTCTTCTGGCCTGACCATGGCGCGCCGGTTAGTTAGTCGGAAACGCCAGAAACGGGAGTCTGCTAGCATGGCCAAGATCACCTATGTCGAGCATAATGGGACCAAGCATGTGGTCGACGTCGCCAATGGCCTGACGGTCATGGAAGGCGCGCGCGACAATAATATTCCGGGAATCGAGGCTGATTGTGGCGGCGCCTGCGCCTGCTCGACCTGTCATGTCTATGTCGATCCTGCCTGGGTCGAAAAGATGCCTGCCAAGGACGACATGGAAGAGGACATGCTGGATTTCGCGTATGAGCCCGATCCGGTTCGCTCGCGCCTGACCTGCCAGATCAAGGTGACTGACGCTCTGGACGGTCTTGTCGTCCAAATGCCCGAAAAGCAGATCTGAGAATGGGTAGGGCGCGGCGTCTTCGCCTGCGCCTTTTGCTAGGTCCCACTCGCCGCACTTGGCTGGCGGCGTGCCTGTTGCTGACGCTGCCCGGTTTTGCGGACAGTGCGCCCGGTTCCTGCATCGCAGCTTGGGACAGCATCGGCGAGGTCTGCTTGGTCCACGTGCCCGGCAGCCCAGCCTACGGGCACGATGCATTGGGGGGCACGCCTGAGTGGAACAGGCTGAGCGTGCAGTCCGGTGATCCGCTGCACCCGCCATTTGGCCTGAGACAGCCCGCACATATCTTCGAGGATATCGCGCCGCGTCTGCAGGACGTCAATGGCGACGGTTTCCCAGAAATTATCGTGGTTCAATCCAGCTTTGAGCGTGGCGCGCGACTGGCGATTTTTGCCGTCAAAAAACGCACGCTGACGCTGCTGGCCGCGACGCCCTATATCGGCCAGCGCAATCGCTGGCTTGCGCCGATCGCCGTGGGCGATCTGGGCGGTGATGGCGCGGTCGAGTTGGCCTATATCGACCGCCCGCATCTTACCAAGCGGCTGCGCGTCTGGCGTTATGCTGGTGGCACGCTGAGCCATGTGGCAGATTTGGACGGCCTGACCAATCATCGCATCGGGTGGAATTTTATCGCAGGCGGCTGGCGGCCCTGCACGAGTGAGATGATCCTTGCCAGCGGTGATTGGCGGCGCGTGATGGCCGTGCGGCTGGCTGGCGGGGCGCTGTCTGCGCGCGATCTGGGCGCCTACGAGGGGCCGGATAGCCTGCGCGCGGCACAGCTCTGTCCGTGACGGGAAAACCTGCTTCGCAGTCTGCACACCGTCCAGCGGCAGGTCATTCACCGTCTCGCTAAAGCGGTGCGCCCCTCCACCATTGGTCATCCGCGGATTTGTTGCGAAAGCCGAGGAATGGTGACCACGCGATGCCGAAGACGGCGAAGGGCGTGGCGCTGGTTTGGGGCAGGGTGTTGGGCAGAACCGAGCCGCGCATTGAAAAGGCCGTTGCAGCAGCCTTTGCGGGTTTTGTGGATAATTACAACGCACGCCAGCCAATGTCGCGACGGCAGAAGCCTTGGGGCCAGTCGATGCTGTCAACCATCCGATAGGCGCGGTCTGCCGCCTCGCGCAGGGTCGCGCCGCGCGCTGTGACGTTCAGGACGCGCCCGCCGGATGCGGTAATCTGACCGTTCTTCGCGGTCGTCCCAGCATGAAACACCATGTTGAAGCTGTCCGCCGGGCATTTATCCAGCCCGCCAATGACGCTGCCTTTGGTGTAGTCACCCGGATAACCGTCTGCCGCCATGACGACGCACAGCGCATGATCGTCAGCCCAGTTAACCTGCGCGCGGTCCAGCCGCCCCTCGGCGGCGGCGTGCATCAGGTCCATCGCCTGCGCGCCAAGGCGCATCATCAGCACCTGTGCCTCAGGATCGCCAAAGCGCACGTTATATTCCACGAGGCGCGGTTGGCCATTCTCGATCATCAGGCCGACATAGAGGACGCCTTGAAATGGCATCCCCCGCTTGGTCATCTCATCCATGGTGGGCCGGACGATCCGGTCCATCGTCAACGCCTCAATTTCGGGGGTAAGGACAGGGGCGGGTGAATAGGCGCCCATGCCGCCGGTATTGGGGCCGGTATCGCCCTCGCCCACGCGCTTGTGATCCTGCGCGCTGCCGATGGGCAGGATGTTCTGCCCGTCACAAAGAACAAAGAGCGATGCCTCTTCGCCCGTCATGAATTCCTCTATTACCACTTCGGCGCCTGCATTGCCGAAGGCGCCGCCGAACATGTCGTCGATGGCGGCGTGCGCCTGCTCTACCGTCTCGGCGATGATGACGCCTTTGCCTGCTGCCAGCCCGTCGGCCTTGACCACGATGGGCGCGCCTTGGGTGGTGACATATTCGCGCGCAGCCTTGGCATCGGTAAAGTGCCCATAGGCGGCGGTTGGCGCATTCGCGGCGTCGCAGATTTCCTTGGTGAAACTCTTGGACGCCTCCAGTTGCGCCGCTGCTTTCAATGGCCCGAAAGTCAGCACGCCCGCCTCTCGCAGACGATCGGCAACACCGGCGGCAAGCGGTGCCTCGGGGCCGATGATGACAAAATCTATCGCCTCTTCCTCGGCGAAGGTGACGACGGCGCCGGGGTCCATGATGTCGAGCGACGCGCATTCGGCGATGGCGGCGATGCCTGCATTGCCGGGCGCCACGATCAGGCGGTCGCATTTGGGATTCTGCAGCACGGCCCACGCAAGGCTGTGTTCACGTCCGCCGCCGCCGAGGATCAAGATATTCATGCCGCTCTCCCATATCTGCGCCGGCTGTCTGCGCTTGCGGGCCCTCATTAGGCGCAAGGCGCCGTGCAGGCAAGCGGGCGGCGATAGACCGCGGGCGCGCGCCGCACGTTGGATGGACACAAAGCACTTGGATATGAAAGGAAAGACAATGGCTGATATTTCAGATGGCAAAGTTGAAATTCTGTCTACAGGTGGCTTAGATAAATCCGAGCTGAATGAGCCGCTGAGCGCGCTTAAATATGCAGGTGTTACCGTTCATGTCATCGCGCCTGAGGGCAGCAAAATCCACAGACTATGATGCGCTGGTGCTGCCCGGCTGCCAATGAATCCTAACGCTCTGCGCGCGAACCCCGAAGTCGTCGCATTCGTTCAGGCATTCCGGGATGCCAGAAAGCCCATTGGCGTGATCTGCCCGCCGTCTGCGCCAAGCTGATCGAAGAGATCGGCGAGGGCCAGCATAAGTCGCGCGCTGCGTAACTGCGCGACCTTTTCAAGCACGCCGGGATGGGGCATTGATGAGGCATGTCTGACCTTATCGATGATCCCGATCCCGGCGAAAATGCGCCTGAATTCTCTGTCTCGGACCTATCAGGCGCGATCAAGCGCCTGATTGAGGGCGAGTTTTCTCACGTTCGCGTCAAGGGCGAGATCGGGCGCGTGTCCCGGCCCAAATCAGGGCACATCTATCTGGATCTGAAGGACGACCGTGCAGTCATCAACGGCATCATCTGGAAGGGCGTCGCAGGCCGCCTGCCCATCCAGCCCGAAGAAGGGATGGAGGTGGTTGCAACGGGTCGCCTGACCACGTTCCCCGGCCAATCACGCTACCAGATCGTCATCGAGGACATAAAACCGGCCGGCGCGGGCGCGTTGATGGCGATGCTGGAGAAGCGCAAGGCGGCGCTGGCGGCCGAAGGACTGTTCGCGGCCGAGCGCAAGCGGCCTTTGCCTTACCTGCCTGAAATCATCGGTGTCGTTACCTCGCCCTCTGGTGCGGTGATTCGCGATATACTGCATCGCTTGCGTGATCGTTTCCCGCGCAAGGTGCTGATCTGGCCTGTCGCCGTTCAGGGCGAACGCTGCGCTGGCGAAGTGACGCGCGCCATCCAAGGCTTTAACGCAATGACGCCCGGCGGCGCGCTGCCCCGGCCCGATCTGATCATCATCGCGCGGGGCGGTGGCTCGATCGAAGACCTTTGGGGATTCAACGAGGAATCAGTGGTGCGCGCGGCGGCGGCCAGTGACATTCCGCTGATTTCTGCTGTCGGCCACGAAACCGACACGACGTTGATCGACTTTGCGTCCGATAAGCGCGCGCCGACGCCTACCGCTGCCGCCGAACTGGCCGTGCCGGTGCGGCTGGAACTGCTGGCGTGGCTGGACGGGCAAGAGGGCCGGCTGATCAACGCGCTCAGCGGTGGCGTGACGCAGCGCCGCCAGCGGCTGCGTGATCTGGCGCGTGCGTTGCCTCGGATTGAGGTGCTGCTGGACAGCCCTCGCCAGCGGTTGGATGTTTGGGGCGACCGCCTGCCCGCCGCGCTGATCCGAGGCGTTCAGATGCGCCGCGTCGCGCTGTCGGAGGCGGGCGGTGCGCTGCGCCCCGGTGTTCTGCGCCGGATGATCGACAGCGATGCGCGCCGACTAAGCGCAGCAGGCGACCGCTTGGGCGGCGCGCTGGGCCGGCGCACGCGTGATGATCGGCGGCGGATGGACGCGCTATCTGCACGGTTCGAATCACGGGTGCCGAGTGAGGGGATCGTGTCCAAACGGGCCGAGTTCGACCGCATCGCACAGCGCATGTCTGCCGCGGGCGCGCGGCAAATCACCGTCTGGACCACGCGCATCGCCGCGCTGGACCGTCTGCGGGAAACGCTGGGATATAAGGCGACGCTGGAGCGCGGCTATGCGGTAGTGCGCGCTGACGGAAATCTGGTGACGACGCGCAAGGCGGCAAAAAAGGCAGGCGCGCTGGAGATCGAGTTTGCCGATGGCAGGTTGGCGCTGGACGGTGTGCAGGCCGCACCAAAACCAAAGGCAAAGCCCAAGCAGGCAAAGCCGGACGCGCCGGATCAGGGCAACCTGTTCTAGAGCGTTGGGGATCATGCCTGAGATGGGGACGGCCTGAAATGTGGCGCAGCGATAAAGGGCGCGCGCGTTTCGCAAAAAATCTGCGTCTCAGGTTTTTCGCGGAACGTTTTTAGCGACCGCGCCGGATGCCGGGTGCCCGCAGACGGGTGTGCTGATGTTTCCATCCAGCGAACGATCCACGACAAAACCCCGATATTGTCCGGCGCTCGCCGCGTTTGCGCCCGAATTCACCGCCATATCTGACGTCGAAATATAAGACGTGAGGATGCGCGAAATGGATCGCCTGACCGAAATGGAAGCCTTCGCCACCGTAGTGGACCAGGGGGGGTTTACCGATGCTGCCCGCAAGATGGGGATTTCAAAATCCGCCGTCTCGAAACATGTCTCGTCCCTTGAGGCGCGGCTGGGCGCGCGGCTGCTGAACCGCACGACACGCCGCGTCAGCCCGACAGAAATCGGCCTTGCCTATTACGACCGGGCCTTGCGCGTTTTGAACGATGCGGGCGAGGCGGACGCGCTGGTCAGCTCGATGCAGAGCGATCCTTCGGGCCTGCTCAGGATTAGCGTGGCAACGGATTTTGGCGTCAATCACCTCAGTCCGGTGCTGGGCAAGTTCCTCGATGAATTCTCTGAGATTACTGTCAACATGGTACTGGACAACCGTTATGTTGAGCTGATCTCGGAGGGTTTCGACATGGCCGTCCGCATCGGCGAACTGGAGGACAGTACCCTGCGCGCGCGCAAGCTGACCGACACGACCAAGCGGATGATTGCGGCGCCTGGCTACATCGAGAAATATGGCCGCCCGCAAAAGATCGACGATCTGAACGAGCACAAGTTGCTGCATTATTCCAGCCAGGCGGGTGGGTCGGTGTGGAAGCTGACCGCGCCCTCGGGCGAAAAGCGGCAGGTGCGCACTGCCGGGGGCCTGTCGGTCAATGATGGCCAATCGCTGCTGAACGCGGCGATTTCGGGTCTTGGCATCGCTTATCTGCCCAGCTTTCTATATGCGGGCGCGATGGAAAAGGGGCTGGTCGAGGATGTCATTCCCGATCTGCCGGTCGAGACCCAAGGTATCTACGCCGTCTATCCGCCGGGCCGGTTCACCCAGCCCAAGGTGCGCGCCTTCATCGACTTTCTGGTTCATGCCTTTGCGGACAAGGGCCCGACCGAGTGGTGACAGCCCTACGAATTTGATATTCTCCCTGCCGGCAACGGCCACCTGCCCCGGGCGCACTACGCGTCGGGGCTTTTTTGTCTGGCCCCGCGCGTGGGTTGTGCTACTTGCCTTTTTCCCCTGTTGCCGCAGATAGGGGCGCATATGAAACAAAAAGGATCGTCCCATGAGTAAACCCGTTCTGCTGACCATGTCCGGATCGTTACGCAAAGGATCTTATAACCGGATGCTTATCGCCGAGGCCGTGCGCGCCTTTGGTGAGGCAGAGGTGATTGAGGGCGATCTGAAGCTGCCGCTCTATGATGGTGACGTGGAGGCTGAGGGCATGCCGGCGTCCGTTCAGACCCTGATTGACCAGGTTCGACGCGCCGACGCGCTGGTGATCGGTGCGCCTGAGTATAACAAGGGCATTTCCGGCGTTCTAAAGAACGCGATCGACTGGATCAGCCGCGTTAATCCGCCCGCACTAAAGGACAAGATCGCCGTGATCATGTCCGCTGCTGGCGGGCGCACCGGGGGCGAGACAGGGCATTTCATGACCCATTCCATCCTGACGCAGCTACAGGTGAACGTGGTGCATGGCCCGTTGATCTTGGTGGCCGCAGCGCAGAACGAGTTCGGCGAAGATGGCAGGCTGAACAACGATTTCCTAATGGGGCAGGTCGCGGACCGGATGGAGCGGTTGCGCGGGATGATCACTTGAAGGGATAGGGCGACCGCCACCGCATTTGGCCCGGCTCGCACCCAGCCTCACCCGAATCTGTTTGCGTCGAAGGCCGCCAGCTGGGCATTGCTTTGCCCCGCGATCATGTCCGCGACCCAGCGCCCTGTTTTAGGACCGCCGGTTAGCCCAATATGCTGGTGGCCAAAGGCGGCAAAGACACCGCTGGCCCGCATTTGGCCGATCATCGGCAGGCTGTCGGGGGTTGAGGGGCGGTACCCCATCCACTCATCGACGCTGTCATATTCAAGGTCCGGAAACATCCGCGCCACGTTGCGCCGCAGCAGTTCCAAGGGCCCGCGTGATAGCTTGGGCGAGGTGCCGCCCAGCTCAACCATACCAGCGCAGCGTAGGCCCTGTGCCATTGGATTCACCGCGAACTTGCCGCCGGTCATCATCAGCGGTGTGCGCGGGGCCTGCGAGGGGTTCTTGAACTCCAGATGAAATCCGCGCTCGGCGACCAGTGGCACCTTGATGCCCAGCTTGCGCGCCAGCGGCTCGGACCAGATGCCGGCGGCCAGCACGGCGACGTCGCAGAGCAGAGGCCCCTGATCGGTGATAATCTCGGCGATGCGCCCATCGCGCATTGTCACATCGCGCATTTCGGCGCGCCGATAGGTTCCGCCCTCATCCCGCAGCACCTTGGCCAGATCGGCCATGTAGGCGCCGGGATTGACGATGTGGCCGCTTCCTTTGAGTTGCACGAGGCATTTCGTGGCCGGGCCCAGCATCGGCTCAACTTCCTGCACGGCGGGTCCGTCGATGACCTCGGGCACATACCCGGCGTTGCGACGCAGTTGCCATGTGTAAGCGTCGTTTTCAAATGCGGTGCGATCAGCGTAGGCCCAGCCGAAATCGCTGGAGGCGATCCACTTGTCGGCCAGCGTGCCGCGCGTCAGGGCGCGGTGCTGATCGACGCTGTCATGCAGCAGATGCGACAGCGCGGCTGAGATTTCGCGCGTGCGTGCGTCGGTGGAATTGCGCAGGAACTGCGCCAGCCAGGGCGCGAGGCGTGGCAACTGGCCCCACTGGATTGACAGAGGCGCGTCGCGCGACGCTAGGTATTTCAGGCCCGTCCATGCGATGCCCGGCCCGCTTATCGGCACGATCCCCCATTCGGCCAGCAGGCCCGCATTGCCGTAGGACGCGCCCGCACCCGGTGCGTCCTTGTCGATCAGGGTCACGTCGTGGCCCGCGCGGCGCAGCCAGATCGCGCTGGATAACCCGCAGATGCCTGCGCCGACGACAACGATTTTCTGAGCGGTCATGGGTGGCCCCTTTTTTGCCTGTCGAGTCAGCTAAAGCGTTTTGACCCGCGCGGGCAAGAGGATGATGCACCACGAAAAAACCCCGCCTCGGATATGAGACGGGGTTCAATTTCTTAACCGCATTGCGGCAGTGCCTGCTTAGCCCTGACGGGCCTTAAAGCGGCGCTGGGTTTTGTTGATCACGTAAACGCGGCCTTTGCGGCGCACGACGCGGCAATCCCGGTGCCGGTTCTTAAGCGAGCGGAGCGAGTTGCGAACTTTCATCGTTCATCTCCTGTCTGTGCGGCGCGGGCCAGCGCCTGAGGTTGCGGGCGGCCCCCGAAAGGAGCCAGTGAATTCATGGTGGGCGATACAAGGTTCGAACTTGTGACCCCTTCGATGTCAACGAAGTGCTCTACCACTGAGCTAATCACCCATGAATACCGTCGCTTACTCCACGCCCCACACAAGATAGGGGCGCGAAAGTCCGCGCCAGTCCGCCGGTCTATAAAAGGAGTCGGTCAAAGGATCAAGGGGCTTTTGATCGTATGAAAGTTCTGTCTATCATGGCCTATCATGCCCGGAGCCGCCATGCCCAACGCCGCCTATCATCTACGCGCCCCCATACGGCGCGAAACCAGCGTCGTCTTTGCGTCGCCCCATAGCGCGTGCGATTATCCTGCGTGGTTCCTTGCGCAGGCACTGCCGGATGCGCTGGCGATGCGCAGTTCCGAGGACGCGTTCATCGATCAGCTCTTTGGCACTGCGCCGCAGCATGGTGCGCCGCTGCTGCTGGCTGGGATGCCGCGCGCGTTCGTCGATCTTAATCGTAGCGCGGATGAGCTGGATCCGGCCCTGATCCACGGTGTGCGCCATGCGGGCCACAACCCCCGCGTCGCATCGGGTCTGGGTGTCATACCCCGCGTCGTTGCGGGCGGGCGCGCGATATATGACGGCAAGATGAGTCTGCCCGAGGCGCGCAGGCGGATCGACCTCTATTGGCGGCCCTACCATGCCGCATTGATCGGCGAAATGGACCGCGCGCATAAGGACTTTGGCCGTGCGATCCTGATCGACTGCCATTCAATGCCGCATGAGGCGCTGGATGGCACCGTGCGCCCCGGTGCGCGTCGACCTGACGTGGTGCTGGGCGACCGTTTTGGGGCGTCCGCCAGTCGCGACGTTACGGAGCGGATCGAGGCCGCATTTACCCGCGCGGGCCTCTGCGTGGTGCGCAACACCCCCTTTGCAGGTGCATATATTACGCAAACCTACGGGCGGCCACCGCGCGGTCGTCATGCCGTGCAGGTCGAAATTGACCGCGCGCTTTACATGAATGAAAAGAAGATCCAGCCCAGCGCGGATTTCGCTGCGTTTCAGGCGCTGATGACCGGTGTAATCGCTGAGCTGGCCGATATAGGTCGCCCGGCGCGGATGCCACTCGCCGCCGAGTAGCGCCTAGCGCAGCGCGCGCCCCTTCAGGATGGCGCTGTCGCCAAACTTGCGCCGGATCTCGTCGCGCGCGCGCTCGGCCTCGCTACGTCGAACGGCACCGGGATCCAGCAGGTCGCCCGACAAATCTGCGCCGCTCTCGTCCACCAAATCCGACAGACCCACACCGATCAGCCGAAAGGGCGCCTCGCCTGCTGCGCCATCCATCAGCGCGCGCGCTGTGCGATAGATCGTGTCAGCCATCTGGCTGGCATCGCGCAGTGATTGGCGGCGTGTCAGGCTGCTGTGATTGGATCGCTTCAGCTTCAGCGTCACCACGCGTCCGGCCAATTGCCGTGCCTTGGCCCGGTCCGACACCTTTTCGGCAAGCCGCCAGATATGGCCGTCGAGAATGTCCAGATTACCGGTATCGTCGTGAAAGGTCGTCTCGTTCGAGATCGACTTGACCGGCGCGCGCGCATCCACGCGTCGGTGATCCTGCCCGCGTGCAAGGTGCCAGAGCCGATCGCCCATCGCGCCAAAGCGGGCGTGCAAATCCGTGCGCTCCCACCGCAAAAGGTCAGAGAACGTGCGGATGCCCGCCGCCTCCAGTGATGCCTGGGCCGCCTGACCGACGCCCCATATCAGGCGCACGGGCTGGCCCTCAAGGAATGCGGCTGTCTCGGCCTCTCCGATCACGGAAAAGCCGCGCGGCTTGTCCAGGTCTGACGCGATCTTGGCCAGAAACTTGTTATGGCTGAGCCCGATCGAGCCTGTCACGCCCAGCTCAGCGCGCATCCGTTGCACCAGTCGCGCCAGCATCACGGCGGGCGGCGCACCGTGCAGTCGGGCAGTGCCGCGCAGGTCCAGAAACGCCTCGTCCAGCGATAGAGGCTCGATAGCGGGCGTCAGATCCTCCATCATGGCGCGGATCTGGCGCGAGACGGCGGCATAGACTTCCATCCGTGGTTTTATCACGACAGCATCGGGGCAAAGTTTGAGCGCCTGAAACATCGGCATCGCCGAACGCACTCCGCGTATCCGCGCCACATAGCAGGCCGTCGACACAACGCCGCGTCGCCCGCCACCGATGACGACCGGCTTGCCCTCAAGGCTGGGATCGTCGCGCTTTTCCACGCTGGCATAAAAGGCGTCACAATCCATGTGGGCAATGCCCAGATCATATAGTTCGGGATGCGCCACGACGCGCGGTCGACCGCAGGCGACGCAGCGGCGCTGTGCGGGGTCGTTTTCGGTTAGGCAGTCGCGGCAGAATGCTGGCATGGCCCTTTACCGCATATCACAAGACAGGGGATTTTACCGCCGCATCTTGTGGCTAAAAATATCCCAGCCGAAGGCAGGAAGTCTATTCCGGCGCGGCCTTGGCCCATCAAGGCAGGCTTGCCAGAATATCTGCTGCTGCCGCCGCTGGATCGTCGGCGGCCCAGATTGGCCGGCCCACGACGATATGATCGGCACCGTCCGCTATGGCCTGCGCCGGTGTTGCCACCCTTTTTTGATCACCAAGGGGGCTACCATCAGGGCGCACGCCGGGTGTGACGATCAAGCGGCCCTCGGCCTCGGGCAGGGTGCGGATCAGCGCGGCCTCCTGCGGCGAGGCGATGACGCCATCTGCGCCCGCCTCAAAGGCGCGCGCGGCGCGGATGCAGACCAAATCGGGAATATCGCCGGGTTCGATCAGGCCAGCATCCAGATCGGCGCGGTCCAGCGATGTCAGGATCGTGACGGCGAGGATTTTCGTGAGCTGGCCAGACGCGCCTTCGGCGGCGGCGCGCACGACATGTGGATCGCCGTGCACTGTCAAAAAATCCAGATCAAACTGCGCCAGTCCACGCACCGCCGCCTCGACTGTGGCGCCGATATCAAACAGCTTTAGGTCCATAAAAATGCGCTTGCCGTGCTCGGTCTTTAATTCGTTGGCAAGGGCAAGGCCGCCACCGGTCAACATGCCAAGCCCGATCTTGTAAAACCCGACTTGGGGGCCGATCCGCTCGGCCAGTGCAAGGCCCGACAGGGCGTCGGGCACGTCGAGGGCGACGATCAGGCGGTTGTCGGGGAATGGTTGCATTGGCGCGGCTCCGGTCCGGGGTGTCGCGCCCTTCATACGGTGCGACACCCTCGCGTCAACCGCGCTACGTCGTGCATTTTAGGCCGCTGCACTGCCCAGCAGACGGTTCAGCAAGTTTTTCTGACTGGCATCGGCAACAACCGACTTGCTCGGTGTGGCGTGATGCAGGCGTGTCTTGCCGGATGCGTTTTTATGCGCATTGCGGGCTGCCTGCGAGAGGCCGCGCGCGATGATGCTGTATTCCGCGTGCAATGGTGCCTTCACCTGCGCGGGATATGAGAATGTCTGCCCGTGATCGTGGATTTTCACCAAGGTCTCGAACGCGCCGATTTCAGGGTTGTAACGCACGCTGTCGAACTGAACTTTCTCGATCTTCATTGGACTGCTCCTTCGTTGCACCGGCTCTTTTTGGCCGATGAGGGGCTGTGGATAACTTGCCTCTCATAGCTTAACTTAGGAAGGCGTGTTACGGTTTCATCACAGGTTACGAAAAGTTTACCAAAGGTGCTTTTTCGTCCTTGGATACCTTGAAGCGCGCCGCGCTGTTGCCCAAATACAACCCAAGGTTCCCACCGGTGCATGCCTCCATGAGGGTGCGCCACCGGGATTTCGCTGTGACAAGGAGAATACCCATGGACTTGAACAAGTTCACAGAACGCTCGCGTGGCTTTATTCAGGCGGCCCAGACGATCGCGATGCGCGAAAGCCACCAGCGCCTGACGCCCGAACATCTGCTGAAGGCATTGATGGACGATGGCGAGGGCCTGGCCGCCAATCTGATACGCCGCTCGGGCGGTGATCCGGCGCGTGTGGTGCAGGCTCTTGAGGCCGCGGTGGCCAAGATTCCGCAGGTACAGGGCGACGCGGGCCAGACCTATATGGACCAACAGACCGGCAAGGTTCTGGCCGAGGCTGAAAAGCTGGCGACCAAGGCAAAGGACAGTTTTGTCCCGGTTGAGCGGCTGTTGCAGGCACTTGCAATGGTGAAATCCCCCGCCAAGGAGGCGCTGGAGGCGGGCGACGTGTCAGCCCAAACGCTGAACGAGGCGATCAACGACATTCGCAAGGGCCGCACTGCCGACTCGGCGAGTGCCGAGGATACCTATGAGGCGCTGGAAAAATACGCGACTGACCTGACCGCCGCCGCTGAAGAGGGCAAGATTGACCCCATTATCGGCCGCGACGATGAAATTCGCCGCGCCATGCAGGTGCTGTCGCGCCGCACCAAGAACAACCCCGTTCTGATCGGAGAACCGGGCGTGGGTAAAACCGCGATTGCCGAGGGCCTCGCCCTGCGTATCGTCAACGGTGACGTGCCCGAAAGCCTTGCAAACAAGCGCTTGCTTAGCCTCGACATGGGCGCGCTGATTGCCGGTGCAAAATACCGTGGCGAGTTCGAAGAACGTCTGAAATCCGTTCTGAACGAAGTGACCTCGGCTGCGGGCGAAATCATCCTCTTTATCGACGAAATGCACACGCTGATTGGTGCGGGCAAGGGCGATGGCGCAATGGACGCCGCCAACCTGATCAAGCCTGCACTGGCGCGGGGCGAGTTGCATTGTATCGGCGCCACGACGCTGGACGAATATCGCAAGCATGTGGAAAAAGACGCGGCCCTTGCCCGCCGGTTCCAGCCGATCGTGATCGCCGAACCGACGGTCGAGGACACGATCAGCATCCTGCGCGGGATCAAGGAAAAGTATGAGCTTCATCATGGTGTGCGGATCTCGGACAGCGCCCTTGTGACTGCTGCGACGCTATCCAATCGCTATATCACTGATCGTTTCTTGCCCGACAAGGCCATCGACCTCATGGATGAGGCTGCCAGCCGTTTGCGCATGGAGGTGGATTCAAAGCCGGAGGAACTGGACGCGCTGGACCGCGAGATCCTGCAAAAGCAGATCGAGGCCGAGGCGCTGAAGAAAGAGGACGATACGGCGTCCAAGGACCGGCTGGACAAGCTGGAGAAAGAGCTGGCCGACCTACAGGAGCGCTCTGCCGAGATGACCGCAAAATGGCAGGCCGAACGTGACAAACTGGCCGGCGCGCGCGACATCAAGGAGCTGCTGGACCGTGCGCGGATCGATCTGGACCACGCCAAGCGTGCGGGCGATCTGGCCAAGGCGGGTGAGCTGTCTTACGGCGTCATTCCGGGGCTGGAGAAGCAACTGGCCGAGGCCGAGCAATCCGAATCCGACGGCGTCATGGTCGAAGAGGCCGTGCGCCCCGAGCAGATCGCACAGGTTGTCGAGCGTTGGACGGGCATCCCCGTCGCCAAGATGCTGGAAGGCGAGCGCGAAAAACTGCTGAGCATGGAGGCCGGGCTGCATAAGCGTGTGATCGGTCAAGATACCGCCGTGCGGGCCGTCGCCAACGCCGTTCGTCGGGCGCGTGCGGGCCTGCACGACGAAAACCGCCCGCTGGGCAGTTTCCTCTTCCTCGGCCCGACCGGGGTGGGCAAGACCGAGCTGACCAAGGCGGTGGCCGAGTTCCTGTTCGACGACGACAACGCGATGGTGCGTATCGACATGTCGGAGTTCATGGAAAAGCACTCGGTTTCGCGTCTGATCGGTGCCCCTCCGGGCTATGTCGGATATGACGAGGGCGGCGTCCTGACCGAGGCCGTGCGTCGGCGCCCCTATCAGGTGGTGCTGTTCGACGAGGTCGAAAAGGCGCATCCGGATGTGTTCAACGTGCTGCTGCAAGTGCTGGATGATGGCGTTCTGACCGATGGCCAGGGGCATCGCGTCGACTTTAAGCAGACGCTGATCATCCTGACGTCTAACCTTGGATCGCAGGCCCTCAGCCAGCTTCCCGACGGGGCGGATGCCGCTGAGGCCAAGCGCAGCGTAGACGAGGCTGTGCGCGCCCATTTCCGGCCCGAGTTTCTAAACCGGCTGGACGAGATTGTTATCTTTGACCGGCTCAGCCGCGACAACATGACGGGCATCGTCGATGTTCAGCTTGAGCGCCTTAAGAAGCGTCTGGCAGGTCGCAAGATCACGCTGGATCTGAGCGAGGATGCCAAGAAGTGGCTGGCCGACGAAGGCTATGATCCGGTGTTCGGCGCGCGCCCGCTCAAGCGGGTGTTGCAGCGGGCCATTCAGGATCCGCTGGCCGAAATGTTGCTGGCCGGGGATGTGCTGGACGGTGCTGTTGTGCCGGTGACGGTCGGCTCGGATGGGCTGATTATCGGTGACCGCGTCGGCAGTACCAAGCGGCAACCGCCAGAGGACGCCGTCGTTCATTAATCTTAAATCTTAGAATAAGGGCCGCGCATGTTACTCGCGCGGCCCTTATTCATTTTGGCGGCTGTTCCCAAAGGCGATGCGCGATGGCGCGTCGCCCTTGCCTTGCCGGGCGATGCGATGCTGCTAGGTTCCGCCCGTGGCCCCGCGCCGCTTACAATCTCTAATCCGGCGAGGCCAGTTCCCCATGAGCAGCACAAATATGGTTGAGAATGGCGCCAAGACTGGCGCCAAAAACGGTGGGCTGGACCTGACCGGCGGGGCGATCGGGACCACAATGATCCTTTTCGCGCTGCCAACGCTGGCATCGTCGATACTGCAATCACTGAACGGGTCGATCAACGCAGTGTGGGTCGGCCGATTCCTGGGTGAGGAGGCACTGGCGGCGACGACCAACGGCAATCTGGTGATGTTCCTGCTGGTGTCGTTCGTCTTTGGTTTTGGCATGGCGGCGACGATCCTGATTGGTCAGGCGATGGGCCGCCGCGCCCCCAATGACGCGCGGCGCGCGGTCGGCACCGCGCTGGGCGCGATTATTCCGCTGAGCGCGGTGATCGCGGTGCTGGGGTTTGTCTTTGCGCCGCAATTGCTGGATCTGCTGGGCACACCCGGCGCGGCGGCGCCGCTGGCGCTCAGTTATCTGCGGGTGATTTTTGTCGCGATGCCGACGGCGCTGACTTTTACCCTGTTGATGATGGCGCTCCGCGGCACCGGCGATTCCATGACGCCCTTATGGTTCATGTGTGTGTCCGTGGGGCTGGATATCGTGCTGAACCCGCTTTTGATCTTGGGGCTGGGGCCGTTTCCCGAGCTGGGTATCGCGGGATCGGCACTGGCAACGGTGATCGGCAACACTGCCGCGCTGATCGGGCTGGTGGTGACGATCTATGTGCGGCGCTCGCCACTGGCGCTGCGCGGGACTGACCTGCGGCTCTTGATCCCTGACCCTGCCGTCCTGCGGCTGATGATGGTCAAGGGATTGCCCATCGGGTTGCAGATGATCGTCATATCTTCGGCCGCAATCACGATGTTATCGCTGATCAACCGCGAGGGCGTGGCGACTGCCGCCGCTTATGGCGTGACCCAGCAACTCTGGACATATGTGCAGATGCCCGCGATGGCGCTGAGCGCTGCGGTCAGCGCAATGGCTGCGCAGAATATCGGCGCGGGGCAGTGGGGCCGCGTGTCGGCAATTACCAAATGGGGGCTCATCTTTAACATCGGTTTGACAGGGGCGCTGATCGGAGTGCTGACGCTGTTCGACCGGGCTGCGCTGGCGTTGTTTGTGGGCGCAGACAGCGAAGCGTTGCCTATCGGGCAGCATATCCAGCTGGTGGCGACATGGGGGTATCTGTTCTTTGGGGTGGCGCAGGTGCTTTTTGGAACCATGCGTGCCAATGGGTATGTCATTGGCCCGTTGATCGTGATGATCGTGTCGATGTATCCAGTGCGGCTGGGCTTTGCGTTTGGCCTCTATCCGGTACTGGCAGCCGATGCGTTGTGGCTATCCTTCCCGGCGGGGATGGTCGCGACGGCGCTGATGGCCGCAGCGCTCTATCTGCGCGGTGGCTGGCGAGAGGGCAAAATGACCCCCGCGCGCGAGGCGGCGCAGGGCAGTTGCACCTACCGCGATGCCACAGGATCCTGCACCCCCAGCGCCGAGATCGTCGGCGATACGCGGCGGATTACGCCGGGGCGGCAAAACGCGGGGCAGGAGGGCGGCGCATCATACGTTAGCTGAGCGCGACGTCCTGGTTCGCTTTGGCACGGCGCTTGACCAGATCAGTCGCGGATCTGAAGCTCTCGGCCTGCGCGGCCGCCCACCAATCGGCGTAAAGCGTATCTTCTGGTGCCTCGTTCAGGATGTTTTCGGGCAGGAAGGAATGGATCAGGTCCATCGGCAGGGCCGATTCCGGGCCGACCCTGTGCATCAGGTGATGGGGTTGCAATTCACTGGGATGCTTAAGGCCAGCGGCGGCGACCATGTCGACCAGCGCCTCGATTGTTTTGCAGTGAAAGCGCGCGGCGCGCTCGCCCTGCACCTCGGGGATGAGGCCGCGCTGGCGGGCCGCGTTCTGAGTGGTGACGCCGGTGGGGCAGGTGTCGAGGTGGCAGCGCTGTGACTGGATGCAGCCGACCGATAGCATGAAGGCACGCGCGGCATTGCACCAATCGGCCCCCAGCGCGATGTTGTGAGCAAGGCCCATACCGGAATAGACCTTGCCGCTGGCGACCAGCTTGATGTCGTTCTTGAGGCCACAACCGACCAGTGCGTTGCGCATCAGGATCAGACCTTCGGTCAGGGGCATCCCGACCCAATCCGACAGCTCTAGCGGGGCTGCGCCGGTGCCGCCCTCGCCGCCATCCACGACGATGAATTCCGGCTTGATGCCGGTTTTCATGATGGCCTTCATAATCGCAAAGACCTCGTAGGGCTGGCCGATGCACAGTTTGAGCCCGACGGGTTTGCCGCCTGAGAGCTCGCGCATCTGCGCCGCGAATTCGAGCATCTCGATCGGCGTCGAGAACGCCTTGTGGCCGCGCGGCGACAGGCAGTCCTTGCCCTGCTCGATCCCGCGTATGCGGGCGATTTCGGCGGTGACCTTGGCGCCGGGCAGCATACCGCCATGGCCAGGCTTAGCGCCTTGGCTCAGCTTGATTTCCGTCATTTTGACCTGATCGCGGGTGGCAGTGTCGCGGAACATTTCGGGGTCGAATTTACCGTCCTTGGTGCGCGCGCCAAAATAGCCCGAGCCCAGTTCCCAGACCAGATCGCCGCCGTGTTTGGAGTGGTGATCGCTGACGCCGCCCTCGCCGGTGTCGTGGTAATAGCCGCCCTGTTTGGCGCCGATGTTCAGTGCCTGAATGGCGTTGGCGGACAGCGAGCCAAAGCTCATCGCAGACACGTTCAGGATCGAAGCCGAATAGGGTTTCGTTGTCTGATCGTTGCCGACATGCACGCGCGGGGCGGGGTCGGGGTCGTCCTCGGGGGCGATGGAATGCATCAGCCAGTGGTAATCGACATGGCTTGTGTCACGTTCGGTTCCGAAGGGCTGCGTGTCCGTTTCGCCCCGCGCGCGCGCGTGGATAAGATTGCGCGCGTCGAAGGAATAGGGTGTCCCCGACAGGTCGTCCTCGACGATATAGGAACGCAAGTAAGGCCGCAGCTTGTAAAAAACCCAGCGGATGCGGCCTGCGACAGGGTAGTTGCGCGTGATCGTCCACGTTTTCTGGTGACGGTCATAGACGCCGAGCAGCACGACCGGGACGGTCAGGATCAGTGCCAGCAGCCAGCGCGCGTCGAAAGTGGCGAGGCCGATCGCCAGAATCGTCAACGCCAGCGCCGTGACGGGGATGATCGCGCGTTTGATAGTGTCCAGCATGGCTGTCCCTTGGATGATGTTACACAATTCGAGGCCCCTCTTAAATCGCACGGCCCGGCGGGGCAAATCACGGCTTTGATCGGGGCATCTGGCAGTTCCCTATATGTGGCGCGCGGGTTTCGCTTTGCGAACCAATAACGCTAAAACCATAGATATGTTGCCTGTTTTCTGTGCAGTGGGTTATGATGCGCCCAAAGCGACGGGGTGGCCGAGGCAGGCCGATACACTCACGCCGCGATAGAGCAGCATGACGCAGCACAAAGTTGGATACATGGCAGAGCAGGCAGCAGGCGACAGTCCGGAAACCCCCCTTTGGCTGGACGATCTTCGTCCCGGCGCCGAGGGCGAGGGATTCTTTGAAAAGAACCTCAGGCACTCATTGATGTTCGTCAAACGGCCTAGCGATCGGCTGCTGGTGACGTTCGACAACCTCTCCAACGTTAACGACGACAGCGTAATGCGCGAGCCGTGGGCGTTCAAATTCGCCTCCGACAGCGGTTATTGCCATCTGGGCGTCATGGCGCATGTCAGCGATTGGTATCGTGACGCCGCTCTGATCCGCCGGTTTGAGGGGCTGGTGGCCCAAGGGTTTTTCGAGGGCTACGAGCGCGTCGTGTTCGCGGGCGTGTCGATGGGCGGTTACGCATCGCTGGCGTTCTCGTCGCTGGTGCCGGGCGCGCATGTGGTCGCGATCAATCCGCAAAGCACGCTGGACCCCGATCTGGTCCCGTGGGAGACGCGCTATGAAAACGGGCAGCGGCAGGACTGGACACTGCCCTTGGCTGATGGTGCGGCTCTGACGGCGGGGGCGGGGCGCGTGAACGTGTTCTACGATCCGCATTTCGAGCTGGACCAAAAGCATGTCGACCGCTTTCACGGCGATAACGTACGGATCTTTAAATGCTGGTTTTCGTCGCACAAGACGGCTGTGTTCCTGCGCAAGATCGGCGCGCTCAAGGCGGTGATGACGCATTGCATCATGGATGAGTTGACCGAGCCGGAATTTTACCGCCTCTATCGCGACCGTCGCAACCTGCCGTGGTATCGCGGCGCCCTGTCCGACTATTTCCGCCAAAAGGGACGTGTTGAGGTCGCCGATGCGTTCGACAAGGCGTTCCGCCGCCGTTTGCGCAAGCGCAAGCGCCAGCTGGAAGAGGAGACGGCTGAGGTCGCTCCTGCACCAGAGGTCGCGCCCGCGGCGCCTGCCCCTGAGGCACTGGCCGATATCGCCAAGCAGCCAAAGATAAAGGGCGTGAAGGTGCCTGAGGACGGATCCAAGGCGCGCATTGTGGCGCCATCCAATCCGGGGCAGAAAGCGCCGGCCAAACAACCCGATCAAAGCCGCGTCATCGTCACTACGATGAAAAACGAAGGCCCCTTTATGCTGGAATGGGTGGCGTATAACCGCCTGATCGGATTCACTGATTTTCTGATCTACACCAACGATTGCGATGACGGGACCGATTTGATTGCCAAACGGCTGAACGAGTTGGGGCTGGCGCAGCATCGCCAGAACCAGTTCAAACCCGGCGGCAGCCCCCAGCGCAGCGCGTTGAGAGACGCAAAAAAGCAAGAGATCGTGCAGAACGCCGATTGGCTGATCTGCGCGGATTGCGATGAATTCCTGAACGTGCGCGTGGGTGAGGGACGGCTGGACGATTTGTTCGCCGCCGTGGGCGATGCTGACGCGATTTCCGTCTGCTGGAAGCTGATGGGCAATAGCGGGCGGGTCGATTACTGCGAGGATTTCGTGATCGAGCAGTTTGATCACGGCTGCGGTGAGCTGGAATTTCCCAACTACCGTGCGCTGGGCATGAAAACCCTTGTGCGCAACAATGACCGCTTCAACAAGCTGCGCATTCACCGCCCATCCTTTCACCTTGATCGCGGCGATGTCGCATGGGTCGACGGCGGAGGGCAGCCGATGCCGGATCTGTATCTTGAGCAAGGGTGGAAGGCCTATGACGGCTTTGCCCATGATTATGCGCGGCTGCATCATTATGCCGTGCGTTCTGTCGATAGCTTTCTGGTGAAACGCGACCGGGGCCGGACCAATCATGTTGGCGACGATCAGGGCATCACCTATTGGTCGAACATGAATTATAATTCCGAGGCAGATACGTCGATCCATGCGCGCCTGCCGGGCTTGCGCAAGGAAATGGCCAAGCTGCTCAAGGACCCCGAATTGGCGCGCCTGCACAAGGGTGCAATCGAGTGGCATCGCGCCAAGATCGAAGAGCTGCGCAAGCGCGATGGCTGGGATGCGTTTCGGGGTCAGATCAAGGTGATCAACGCTGCGCCGGAGTTGCAAGAGGGCTAGGGCAATGGGCAAGGGCACACCCGAAGTGGTGGTGCATGGCGGCGTTCACAAGACGGCGACCAGCCACATCCAGTCGATCCTGCAACGCAACGCCGGGCGGCTGCGCAAAAGCGGCGTGCATTACGTGCATCACCGCGACACGCGCAAGGAATACACCTTTCCGACGCAGCTGAACGGCTATGAAAAGCTGGGACTGAATTACAAGACCAAGATGCCGGACGACATGCTGAGCCGTAAGGCGACTGCCTTTTTCAAGGGCATCGGCGCGGGGCCGGGTGAGCGTATCGTCATCTCGGACGAAAACATGCCGGGCCATAGTGGGCATTGCGTGCGCTCGGGCCATCTCTACAGCCGGCGCGAGGTGCTGCTGCCGATCTTTGCGCAGTATATCCCTTATCCGGTGAGCGAGGTGCATCTGGGACTGCGCAACTATGCGGATTTCTTTGCCTCGGTGTTTGTCGAATTCCTACGGTCGGCCACGGGCGACAACGTCATACCCGAGGCGCAGATGAAGCGCGCGGTTCTGTCGAACCTGCCTAGCTGGACGGGGTTCATCGACGAGGTGTTGTCATGCTTTCCGGATGCGCAACTGACCATCTGGCGGCACGAGGATTTTGGCGCACTGTCGCAAAGGGTCATCGGCAATCTGTGCGGGCCGGGTTTCGACGTGGGCACATTGGTAATGCCCAAGCGTTCGCGTGGGCGACCGTCGGCGAGCCACCGCGCGGTGCAGGAGTTGCTGATCGAGATTGAGCGCAACGGCGGCGATGCCGCGCTGGCACGCCGGGTGGAAATTCAGGACGCCTATCCGCGTGGACCGGAGTTCCCTGGCTATGACCCGTGGACTGCGTCAGAGCGCGCGCATCTCACGCGGCTCTATGATAGCGACGTTGCCCAGATTGACGCGCGCCCGCGGGTCACGTTGCTTTCGCCCTAGCTTTGTTGGTGTCCTTGGCCGGCGACTTGAGGCGTGTCAACGGCAGGTGTGAGCAGTTTTTCCGCCAAGGGATCTAGTTCCAGCGCCAGTTGGGTGTATTCCGAGCGATCGTAGTGCCAGCTTTCGGAGATCATCCGGCAGTGGAAGAATCCAAACTCGTGCTGGGGCTGATTGGTCAAACCCTTGATCCCATGGGTGCGCCAGCTTTTGCCCTGTTGTGGGCCGCCCGGCACAAGACACCATTTGGGATACATCGGCTCATCCTCGTCTGCGCGGCGCCAGATATGCGCGCTATGCAGCAGTGGCGCACCTGGTTGTGGATAGCGCCAGCTGCCGGGGAGGGTGAGAAAGCCCGCGTCGCTGCCGGCTGCTGCGTCGAACACGGTCGTTCCTGCGGGGCCATGGGCCAACTCGTCGATATCCATGTTCAGGACGCCAGCCGCCTTTTGCAAGAAGCGTAGGCGCGTGATCTCGAACAGGCCGAATTGCAGGAAACGTGCGCTGGTGCGCTCGCGGTCCAACCCGGCGGGGCCATATTGAAATGGGGCGGGGATAACGTCGAACGTCTTGAGCCCATTGATGCCGCTGAGTACGTCGGTCAGCGCGTCGGCGCCGTAGATGTCCGAGGCGTTGTCATAGAGGACGATGGCCTCGACGCCTTGGGTTTCGACGTGATGACGCGCCCAGTCGCGCACCCAGTCCAAAGTATTATTGCGGCTGAGCGTAAAGAGGGTGTTCAGCCCCTCGTAGCGGTCCAAATGCGGCGGGCCGACCGCGACGCTGAACGACATCTGGGGATGGATAATTGACAGGGTCGAGGGGTTTTGGGCCTCGGTCGTGATCTCGATGATGGAGGCGCGACGCGATTGGCTGATCTCGCGCATGGTGGCGGGCGCGCCATCAAGGCTGAGTTGCGCGGTTTTGAGAAACCCGCGAAAGCGACGTTTCAACGGTGGGCCGACGGCGTAGATGATGCCGGGCGTGCCAGACTGGAACACGTCGTAGAACAGCGTATTGTGGTCGAATGCTGCCTTGGCGCTGTCGTCCCACGCCTCGTAGCCGAAAGGCAGATCCCGGCGCAAAAAGCGTGACGGCACAACGCAAAACGATAACGGCGTTATTTGTTTGCTGATCATGCCTGTCCCATCTGATTGCGGGTTTTTGCGAGTTGCTAATCGTATTTATGACACACGTGGATTGCGATTGTGGCGAAAGTTGAGGCTGCGGCGGAATTGCCACGGGCGTGCCAGTGCTGCGCGATTGCGCGGATTTGCGCGCTGGGGTAACGTTATTCTTAGCAAAGACCTGAAAACGGGCGCGCGAGAGGCAAATGAGGCATGAGGGCACAAGTGATCCATGAGTAAATTACACCATATTGCCATGCTGTGGGTCGAAGGCCCGCTGAGCTATGTCGAACAACTGTGCATTCAATCATTTCTGGACGCGGGTCACGACGTCACCCTCTATCATTATGGCCCGGTCGAGAATGTGCCGGATGGCGCCGCCGTGGTGCATGGCGATGCGATCCTCAAGCGTGATGAGTTCATCCAGCACGGGCGCACGGGCAGTTTGGCCCTGTTCTCGGACGTGTTCCGCTATCACCTGCTGAGCAAATCCGAGCGCACGATCTGGGCCGATACGGATGCATATTGCATGAAGCCCTTCGAGACCGAGACCGGACATTATTATGGCTGGGAAAGCGAAAGCCATATCAATGGCGGCGTACTGGGTCTGCCGCAGGATAGCCCGGCGCTGGCTGGTCTGCTGGAGATGAGCCATGACGAATATGGCATCCCCGAATGGTATAGCGACGGCGCCAAGGCAAAATTGCAGACTCTGAAGGATGCGGGCAACCCCGTTCATGTCAGCGAACTGCCTTGGGGTGTTTGGGGCCCGCAGGCGGTGACGCATTATGTTCACAAGACTGGCGAGGACAAATACGCCTTTGCGCGCGAGGTGCTCTATCCGGTTCCGTTCGAAAAGCGGCGACGCATGGTCAAGGCCGCGCGCCTCGACTCGGCCGAGTCATATCTGACGGAGCGGACCACCTCGATCCACCTCTATGGGCGGCGCATCCGTGAATTTCTGGCGTCGCGCCCGGACGGGTTACCGGATGAGGGCGGGCTGATCGATCAGCTGCTGAAGAAGCACGGAATTGATCCGGCGGCCGCGCCGGTGATGACCAAGAAATCATTGGCCGAAGTGGCAGAGTAAGGAGATGGGGATGCTGGACGCGACCGAGACCAAGAAGAAGGGCCCGATCAACCTGACCGATCTGGCCGACAGGTTCGGCTCGGACAAGGGATCGACAAAGCATCGCTATACTGAACTCTATCACATGCTGTTTCACCCTTACCGGGGTCGCAAGATCAACTTTCTGGAAATGGGCCTCCTGATCGGCGGGCCCGAGCATGGTAACGATGCGGATCGCAAGACGACGGACGTCCCATCGATTCGTATGTGGCTGGAGTATTTTCCCAAGGCGCATATCCACGGTCTCGACGTGTCGGACTTTTCATGGTTCGATCATGATCGATTTACCTTTCATCGTTGCGACATGGATGATCGCGGCGCGATCGCGCAGGCGGCGGCAGATATGCCCACGCCCGATATCGTCATCGACGACGCGAGCCACGCGAGCCATCATCAGCAGAACGCCTTTCTTGAGATATTTCCCAAGCTGGCATCCGGCGGTCTCTATGTGATCGAGGATCTGCGCTGGCAGCCGGAAACGTATGAGGTCGCGGGCATCACCAAGACGGCGGCGCTGCTGCGCTCTTATATAGACACGCGCGAGTTTCAGCATTCCGACCCCGAGACGGCCGAGGCCTTCAACGCGCTCATACCCGAGATTTCGGCGTGCATCGTTCATCCCGTGAAATACCAGAAGAAACGTCGCGATCAGGTCGCGGTGATCCACAAGCGATAGGGCGCAAAAGCGCACTCTTATATAGAGGCCCAAATTTGGGGCGGAATCGTGGTGGCGGTTCCGCCCTTTTTCATGGCTGACCGCCGTTCTGCGCCGCTCTCTATATAGGGGGGTATGTGGAGAGGTTTTTTGCGGGCCGGGTGGCTGGCACGATTGCGTCGGTTCCAACCATCAGAATCGCCGGGCATCCCCGTCCGAAATTTGACCGAGGACGCCGACTCGGGGTGGGCCGGGACGAATCCTGAGCAGCTGGCGGCGGATCGCGCTGCAAGGAGGCATGAGTCGGGTGCGATCCTGGCCAGCGGGTCGGAAAATTGCGAGTCGAACTGATTATTTATGCGGGGAATCTTTGATTCATCCGGCGCGCGGCAGCGAGTCTGAGCGCGAGTCAGTTGAACGAGGGGGGAATCGCCCTCTTTTGCCCCGAGTCGCGACGATGAATCGGCCGCCTTGGGTGGCGATTCCGCAAATCTGGGGTGCTTGCCGGGGTCCAAAGCAGCGATTCCGCATTTTGATCCTAGGGAAGCGCTGTAACAAAGTTGCGCTAGACGGCCGAGTTTGGAAATAAAGAGCACTTAACCCCCTAATTTCATACGAAAATCAGGAAAGTTAAGAAAAAGACGGCCTTTGCTGTAAAAAGGGGTTGCGGGTCTGCGCATCAAACCGTAAACCCCACCTCACCGGCGGCGCTGAGGCGCACAACGGGACGCCAGACGGGACAACGGAGCGACGCTCCAGAGGCCTTGACGGCAACGGAATACAGAGTTAGATGAAGCGGACCGCGCTAACGATTTAGCGCAGTCGGTTGATTTTGTCTCTGGGGTCTAGGCCCCGACGCTCTTTGAAATTGATAG